>NZ_CP089588.1:2800975-3112195 GCF_021249345.1 Halobacterium wangiae
GAGGTGGCGCTGGAGTCGGCGCGAGATGGGGCGCGCGACGTAGTAGGTGAACAACCCGAACACGATCCAGCCGACGTTCTGGAGTCCGATCCAGACGAGCACCCCGAAGATCGCGAGGCCGAGAATCCACCAGCCGATCCCCGGCTGCTGTGACCGGGTCCTCGCTTCGACCATGTGACTACTACTCCGTCGCGGCAGTTAACGGTTCATTGCAGTGTCGGGACTACCACACAGGCTGACAGGCGAGCGGCGCGCGGTCAGCCACTACAGTTCCGTTCGGCGAGTTCGACGCGTCGGGTCGGCTCCGGTCCGTCGAGGCGCGTCGGCTGGAGGACGGCGTAGACGCTGACGTTCCGGAGCGCGCTGTCGTGGCGGGCGTCCCAGCGCTCACAGAGGTACCCGGCGAACTGCGAGGACAGTTCCGGGGAGTTCGAGCGGTGCACGTTCGTGAGGTACTTCCGCCAGCGCGCGCTCGGGTAGGTGGCCGAGACGTCCGGCGGCTTCTCCCACTCGAACGTGCCACCCTGGAACGCGTCGACGCGCTCCCCGGAGTCCAGCGTCGCGGGTGCAGTGAACCACGCGTCGGTCCCGAGCGGCGCGGGCGCGAACATGTTCCACCGAGGCGACGGGTCGCTGTTCACCGGCGCGTCCTGGGGGATCGCCACGAAGCCGACGGTAGCCGCGTTCCAGACGAGCACGACCACCAGGACGACTGCGAGTCCGCCAGAGAGCGAACGGCGCCACCACAGCCGAACTCGCTCCGGTGGCGTCGGGAGTGCGAACGGCGGGAGCGTCTCCCCTAACCGGTGCTCCCAGCGGGAGACCGGCACGTCGCGAAGCACCGGGACGGCCCCGCGAGCGGGAAGTCGGTCCCAGAATACGGACGGGAGGAACGGCAGCAGTGCCGCGACGGAGATGAGCGGGAACAGGCCGAGCTGCATCGACGTGGCCATCCCGATGTGCATCGCCGCGAACAGTCCGACGAGCGCGGCACGCAGCCAGCCCGTCAGCACGAGCAGCAGGAACGAACCAGCGACCAGCGATATCCACAGGCGGTCGAACGCCGCGAGGAGTTCGGGGTACTGGGCGAGTGTGTCGCCCATCCCGACGACGAACATGTCGAGGCTGAAGACGTACTCGATGGCCTCGCCGCTCTTCCACACGTCGCTCCGGAGCTTCAGCGCCGCGTTCACGGAGTAGACGACCACGACCTGCAGGAGGACGCCGGCGGTCGCGACAGACAACGCCCGACGTCGGTGGCCGTCGCTGCGGACGGCGTCGACGGACCAGCGTTCGCCGAGCGGGAGGAAGATGGCCCACAGGAACAGCATCCGGAAGAGGATGTCGCCGCCGTTCAACACCATCGGGTTCCGGTAGTGGAGGGAGACGAGCAGTAGACCGGTGACCGCCGTCGCGAGCGTCGTCCGGTAGCCGACGAGCATGGCGAGCGCCACGACCGCGGCGAGCACGAACAGCGCTCCCTGCACCCACGCCGCGCCAGACAGCGCGTGGACGGAGAACTGACTGACCTCCGGGTACCGCTCGAACAGCAACTGCCGCGGCATCACGCCGGCGTCCGTGTAGAACGCGACGAGGCTCCGCGAGCGGAGTGCGAGGTCGGCGAGGACGAGACCGGCGAGCGCGACGCGGAACGCAGCCAGCGCTCGCGTGTCCGCGCCGAATCGCCGCCCGACTACGTCCCGAAGCTTCACAGTTCGACCTTCCGGGCGCCTCGAATAAGCTTTCTGTGCTCGCTGCCGGCACGGCCGACCCCGAGTCGGTAGTTTATGCGCGTGGACGGCGTGGGTTCGACGGATGACAGACGCCGACAGCGAGGGGCGAGAGCGGTCGACGTACACGTGGTCCGCGGGCCGGTACCCGTCGCTCGCGCCGAACTTCCTGCCCGCCATCGCCCGGGTCGTGAGCGCCGCGGGCATCGACCCCGGCAACAGGGTACTCGATGTCGGCTGTGGGACGGGCAACGCCGCGCTGACCGCGCGCCGTGCTGGCGCGGAGGTAGTCGGCGTCGACGTCACGCTGCCGATGCTCGACCTCGCTCGCGAGGGCGCCGCGCTCGCGGACTTCGAGGACATCGAGTGGGTCGCCGGGGACGCCGAGGCGCTCCCGTTCCCCGAGGACAGCTTCGACGCGGTGCTGTCGAACTTCGGGCACGTCTTCTCCCCGCAGGCGAGTGTCGCTGGCAGCGAGATGGTCCGGGTCGCGCGGGACGGCGGTCGGGTCGCGTTCACCGCGTGGTCGCCGAACGGCCTCGTCGGGGCACTCACCGACGTCCTCGACGACCACGTCGCCCACGAGAACCACGACCCGTGGGCCCACCTCCGGTGGGGGGACCCAGAGTTCGTCCGGGAGCAACTGGGCGAACACTGCGAACTCTCCTTCCAGCGACGCATCGCGCGATTCCGGTACGTCTCCCCGCAGCACTTCTGGCGGGAGTTCGCCGAGGAGTCCGGTCCACTCTCCCCGGCGCTCCGACAGCTCGACGAACCGGACGCCCGAGAAGCGCTCCGCTCGGACGCGCTCGCGACGCTCGACGAGTGGTTCGCCGACAACGCGGTCCGCGTCGAGTACCTGCAGGTCCGGGGTATCGTCGGGAGCGACGCGTCGGCAGCCGTCGAGTAGCACCGACTCGCTGGCGAGCGCGGAGTCCCGAACCCCGTACGAATCCCATATCGGACATAAGTCCTTGGAGTCGATTGGCGATAGAGTTTTCACCCCGGAACCCGACAGTCCGGGCGATGAGCAAGCTCGAGGGGGTATCGGCGACGGACCTCCGGGACGCCCTCGCCGACGCCGACGACGCGAAAGCCGCGAAACGCCTGCTGGTCGCGCTCGCGTACCAGGACGGCGTTCCAGTCGCCACGCTGAGCGACAGGTACGGCGTCCCCGAGTCGACGATCTACTACTGGCTCGACCGGTTCGACACGAACTCGTTGGAGGACGCTGCCAGGGACGACCCGCGACCCGGACGGCCCCCGAGACTCTCGGACTCCCAGCGAGATTCCGTCGCGAAGTGGCTCGAAGACCCGCCGACGGCGTACGGCCTGGAGACAGACGAGTGGACTCCCGAACTGCTCAGGAATCGGATCTCGGACGCGTTCGGCGTCGACTACTCACTGGGCCACGTGCGGCGCCTCTGCCGGACGCTGGGACCCAGTGAGTAGTGGTCCAGTGAGCTAGTAACTGTCGCGTGCGGTCGCCTCTCTCAGTCGTGTTTGGTGTCTTTTAATTGAGTCGGGAACGCACCGATTGTCTCTAATTACTTCTGTTCGTTCTGTATTACGGCACGGCGTCGTACTGACTCGTGCTCTCCAGAGATGCGACGTATCCCAGTCGAACGTCGGGTCCGGACCCACGATTCCACGAACTCGGAGGGGTTGTGGTCGGGACCGCTCAGATCTCCGTGATCCGACGGTGCTGCGAGTCGACGGCCGCGGCGTCCTCGGTGAGGAGGGCGACGACGAGGTAGTCCGCGTAGTCGCTGACGTAGTCGACGAGCGCCGCGATGCGGTCGGAGTCGATGGCCTCCAGGGAGTCCAGCAGGATGAACGGGACGTCCTCGTACACCTCGTGGGCGAGGTAGCCGGCGAGCGCCAGGACGAGCCCGGTGATCTCGCGCTCGCTCTCCGAGAGGTGGTCGACGGTGTCTTCGTAGACGGTGCCGGACTCCGTCGTCCGAACGACGTGCAGGTCGAACGCCGTCTTCGTCACGGTCCGACGACCTTCGGTCACCTCGCGCTCGCGGCGCTCCAGCCAGATGCGGTCGAGGTTGTCGTAGTCGAGCATCTCGAGGACCGTCTCCATGTGGTCGTTGAACTCCTCGACGGCGTCCCGCTCGACGCGTTCGATCTTCGTCCGCAGGTCGGTGATCGCGGCCTCGACCTCCCCGTGCTGGGCGTTCAGATCGTCCTCCTCGCGGAGGCGGGCTTCGATGGCCGCGATCTCGTCCTCGACGGCCTCGAGGTCCTGTTCCAGTCGGCCGAGTTCGTACTCTAGCTGGTTGGCATCACGGTGGTGTTCGAGCACCTCGCTGTACTCCGTGGCCTCGAGTTCCTCGACGTCGGCCTCCACGGACTCGACGTCCGCCACGAGCGAGTCGCGGCGGTCCGCCAGGCGGTCGATGGTCGACTCGCAGCGCTCGATTTCGTCGTCCAGTTCACCGAGACGCCGGTCGGCGCGCTTGCGCTCCTGCTCGGCCGCTCTCAGTTCGCGCTGGCGGGCCTGCTTCTCCTTGATCTCGGCCTCGACCTCGGTAACCTCGTCGAGCTTCTCCGAGCTGACAGACTGTAACTGGTCTATCGTGCCCTCGACCTGCGCGCGGTCGACGGTGCTGCCACACGTCCAGCAGGCGACGTCGTCTCCGTCGAGGAGCTGCTCCGTGACGTCGTCGCTGGACTCAGCGAGCGCCGACAGTGCCTCGGGCCCGGTGTCGGCGAGGACGTCCTCGTTGAAGTTGATGACGCTCCGGAGCTCCGACGCCTCGGACTCCAGTCGCTGTTTCCGCTCGCGCAGCGTCTTGATCTCCGACTCGATGGTCTCCAGTTCGCCGTCCGGCGTCTCCGGGAGTTCCTCGCGCTCTCGCCGTACCTCGGCGCGCTCGGTCTCCAGGCCGGACAGTCGCTCGCGCTCGGTCTCAAGTTCGTACCGGACGTCCTGTAACTCCGAGCGCAGGGAACTCAACTCGTCGAGTTTCGACTGCAGTTCCGCCTTCTGCTGCTGGCGCTGTTCGACGTCGTCGACGGCCGCCAGTTCGGCCTCCTTCGCCTCGAGTTCCGCGGTCGTCTCCGCGATCTCGTCCTCGAGTTCCTCGCGGCGCCGTTCCTTCTGCGGGAGTTCGGCCTTGCGCTGATCGATCTCCTCGAGTTCGTCCTCGATCCGGTCGCGCTCCGCGACGAGTCGGTCGATCTCCGCTTCGATCTCGTCGGTGTCCATCGGCCGGAGGATGATGTCGTGGAGTTCGTCCCCACGCTCGACGGCACGGCGAACCTCGTTCGACTCGAGCAGGAACGCAAAGAGGTCCCCGAGCTCCGGGTCGTCGAGGTACGGTTCGCCGTCCGCGGCGACGGCCCCAGACCGGCGGTGCAGACGTCGCGTGTAGGTCTCGCCGTCGAACATGAGTTCGACGACGGCGTCGTCCGCGTCACCTTTGACGGTAACGTTGTCGCTGCCGATGGCCGCCATGAACGCTTGCAACAGTGACGTCCGGTTCGTCGCGTTCCGGCCGACGAGGAGGTTCACACCCGTCGTGAACTCGACGTCTGTCGCCTCGATTCCGCCGACGTTCTCGACCCGAATGCGCCCGTCAGACAGTTTCGTCTCTCCGACACCCATGGATTGACGTGAACGCATCAGCGCCATAAATCTTGTCGCCTTCGATTGCGGCGCGCCAGTCTTCCCGTCGGGTCGGTCCCAGCCCTCCCCCGATAGAGGAGAACAACTATAACTCCCCGCGACCAGTTGGCGGGGGTATGGCCGATGGAAATCGCGACGGGCGGGGGCGACGGTCGAAGGTGGCACGGGTCATTGACGAGTACGGTCTCGACGACCTCGGCGACGAACTGGAGGGGCGGTGGACGGCGACCGGCGACGACCACTGGAGCCTGCGGGACCTCGCGACACACCTCAACGAGGAACTGGTGAGAGAACGGCTGCACGACGCCGGAACGAATCCGTCCACCGCCGACGTCGAGAGCGCGTTACGGGCACTGACGGACGACGAGACCGGGGCCGCCGAACAGACCCAGCTCCGCCGTCGCCTCCAGCGAGCGGGCGTCGACGTCGAATCACTCGCCGGCGACCTGGTCACCTACCAGGCGGTTCGGAGCTACCTGCAGGACTACCGGGACGCGTCGTACGAACCAGACGCGACCGACCCCGTAGACGCCGCCACGGCCACCATCCAGAAACTCCGCGGGCGCCTCGTCTCAGTCACCGAGTCGAAACTGGAGGGACTCCGGAAGACGTCCCGCCTCACGCTCGGCGAGTTCCGCGTCATCGTCGACCTCCACGTCCTCTGCACGGAGTGCAACAGCCAGCAGAACGTCACCTCGCTGCTCGCGGCAGGAGGCTGTGAGTGCGAGGAGACGGACTGAACTCCCTTCTTCTCGGATCACCCGCCGGTGGCCTTCCCTCTTTTCGGATCACCCGCGTCTCGTGTCCGTACTCTGGTTCGTGGGGTCAGCAGGAGAAGCGGGACGAACCCCCCGGAATAACACTGGTACTGCTGTTATCTATGGGATGGTCTCCCCCGACTTTCTATTCCCTTCGAGCCCCCAACATCGGACGCCACCTCGGGGTGTGCTGTTTCCCGGAAACACTTGTTAATTGACAACGTTATTAGTGGTAGCCTAGCGACGGCACCGACATGGACCTGGAAATCGACGGCAACGCGGCGCTGGTCGCTGCATCGAGTAGCGGACTGGGGAAGGCGGCGGCGACGACACTCGCCCGCGAAGGGGCGAACGTCGTCGTGAACGGCCGCGACGAGCAACGACTGGAGGCGACCGTCGAGGAGATCCGCTCGGTGGCCGATGGTGACGTGGTCGGTCAACCGGCCGATCTGACGGACCCGGACGACGTATCGAAACTCGTCCAGCGCGCCGTCGACGAGTTCGGTGGCCTCGACCACCTCGTGACGAACGCGGGTGGACCGCCGAGCAAACCGTTCCGCGAGACGACCGACGAGGAGTGGTACGACGCCTACGACCTGCTCGTCATGAGCGTGGTTCGACTCGTCCGGGAGGCCGTCGACCACCTCGAAGCCGGCGACGGCGGGAGCATCGTCCACTCCACGTCCCACACGGTCAAGGAGGGAATCGACGGACTCGTGCTCTCGAACTCCGTGCGGATGAGCGTCATCGGCCTCGAGAAGACGCTCTCGAGGGAACTCGCGCCCGACGTCCGCGTCAACTCGGTGATGCCCGGCGCCCACCAGACCGACCGCATGGAGTACCTCATCGAGAACGCGGTCGAACGCGGCGAGTTCGACAGCTACGACGCGAGCTACGAGTCCTGGACCGAGGACATCCCGATGGGTGACCTCGGCTCTCCGGAGGAGTTCGGCAACGTCGTCGCGTTCCTCCTGTCCGACCGCGCGAGTTTCATCAACGGGGAGGCGGTGATGATCGACGGCGGCGACGCGCGCTCGAATCTGTAACTCCAGCGGGTTACATCCCCCCTGTTTTCGCCGACAATAGCGGTAACTGTGCGATAGATGCGCCCGCACGAGTTACAGTTCACTCCGTTCGCTGTGGGGGAACAGTATATTATCCGTCCGGTCGATACGTTCCGTCCCGTTGTGGTAGAAAGAATATCTCATTCCCGGGCGGGCGACGGTTCGACCGAAG
Organism: Halobacterium wangiae; assembly: GCF_021249345.1. Classification (NCBI taxonomy): domain Archaea; kingdom Methanobacteriati; phylum Methanobacteriota; class Halobacteria; order Halobacteriales; family Halobacteriaceae; genus Halobacterium; species Halobacterium wangiae. Next base: position 2,808,340 of record NZ_CP089588.1, read on the forward strand.
GGAGTGGTTTCTGTTGCGCGGCGGCCGACTCCCGAGAGCCGACTTCGACCGGGGCAATTGGGCGTTTCTGGCAGAAGGCCCCGGGTGAGCACTGATGATCCGGGCGGAGCGCAGCGTCCTTGCCCTGCCAGATCGTTCGAGACACATTCGACTCCACGACACCACCTCAATCGACCAAAATGTACTGCAGTCTTGCGATTAGCTCGGTTCGTTCTGTGCTGTCGAACGAGTTCGCGGCACCGTATAAACGAGAGGGCGGCACGGTCGATCCCGCTGACGACGCTCCGCACCACGATTCGCTATCCCGGGATGTGAGGCGCTAACGACCAGAATCGCGGAGAACGCGGTGCTCTCCCCATCGAGCAACGCGTAGTTGATAAGGACGTGTTCGGTGACGGCGAATACCGGCTTTCAGGGCCTCTTTATCCACTTTGCGTCGAGTAGAGGGGTTCGGTTCCTGAGAGAGATTCACCGCGAGGTCGGGTTTGGGTAGACCGGGAGGTCCAGGGCGCCAGAACCAACTGTCGCGTGGTGAGGTGACGCCAGAACGTGGACGGTCTGTAGTTCTCGAACGAACGGAGAAGACGGGGTCGCGCCGCGGTCGGTCGCTCAGTACTGGCCGATGGTCACCGGCGGCCCACCGTGCGGGCCGTACGGCGCGTCGTCGAGCCACTCGCCCGCGGGTTCGTAGTAGGGCGCGACTTTCGACGCGAGGAGTTTCTTCGTCTTCGTGACGGGGCTGTCGCCCTGCAGGTACTCCAGGGCCTGTCCGGCGGCGCGCCTGTTGTACTGTGCGGCCTTCAGGCGCTGGACGCCGTAGTACTTGATCTCGGCGTCCGCTGTCTTCTCGAACCTGGCGTTCAGCGCGGCCGTGATGCGGGTCGCGGCCTCGTCGGCGTCGGCGACGCCGGAGTTCATGCCGCGTGCACCGAACGGCGCGAAGAGGTGGCCCGCCTCGCCGGCGAGGAGGACGCGGTTGTGCTCGTCGATCATGCGGTCTGCGATGACCTGTTTGAACTTGTACTGGGAGACCCAGTCGACGCGGTCACGGTAGCGTTCGCCGAGCGTGTTCGCGACGAGCTCGCCGATCTGGTCGTCCTGACAGAGGTACTCGGGATCGTCGGACTCCTTGCACTGGATGTCCACCCGCCAGCCACCCTGGAACGGCACCAGCAGGACGTTCCGGCCGTCGGCGTTCGGGTGGTCGTAGTGGAAGATGCGCTCCTGTTTCAGCGGGTCCTCCTCGAACTCCGCGATGTCCGCGATGATGAACGAGTTCGCGGACTCGGTGCCGTCGAACTGCGCGCCGATCTCCTTGCGGACGGTCGACCCGGCGCCGTCCGCGCCGACGACGTACTCCGCCTGCCAGCCCTCGCCGCTCTCGGTCTCCACGTAGACGCCGTCCTCGCTGGACTCGACGATCTCGACCCCGTCGTCCCAGTGGACGTCGATACCGGCGTCCTCCACGGCGTCGAGCATGTACTCCTCGGTCCACACCTGTGGGAGACTCGTGAAGTGCGGGAGGTCGCCGTCGCCGCCCGCGTCCGGGTACGTGCGTTCGAACACCTCTGTGCCCCGGAACAGCGTCCGGCGCGTCGACCAGATGATGCCGTTGTCGACGAGTCGGTGGCCGAGCCCCGGTGAGGAGTCCTCCAGTGTCCGGAGCGTGTCCTTGTGGACGTAGATCGCCCGACTGCCGGGACGCTCCCGGTCCTCGGGTTCGGCTTCGATGATCGTCACGTCGACCCCCCGGGCGTGCAACGCGAGTGCTGCCGTCATCCCGACGGGACCCGCCCCGGCGACGACGACTGGTACGTCAGCTTGAACGTCTGAGCCGCTCATCGTATTACGCAGTAACGTAGATTCCGGTATAGATGTTTCCATGCTCGACAACTGGGGGCTATAGTGACCAAAGCACGACGCCACCCGGTATTCGAACATGTTCGCGAGTGGAGCCATCGGGCGCCTCGTCGAACGTGCTCACATGGAGCGACCCGACGAGGCCGACCGAACCCTCCGTGGCGTCCCGATGACCGAACACGAACGCGAGGCGTTCCTCCGCGAGCGTGGCCAGGGTGTGCTCTCGCTCGCGAGGGACGGTGACGCGTACGGCGTCCCCGTCTCCTTCGGCTACGACGACGGCACGCTCTACTTCGTCCTCCTCCAGTTCGGCGAGGACAGCGAGAAACTGGACTTCGCGGAGGCGACCGGGACGGCGACGTTCTCGACGTTCGAATTCGAGGACGAACACCACTGGCAGAGCCTCGTCGCGCGCGGCCCACTCGAACTGGTGCCCGAGGCCGACAGGGAAGCCGTCGACGACGTCATGTTCGACAACGCCCGGTTCGCCAGTCTGTTCCCGCACGGCGAACCGATAACCGACCACCCCCGCTACCGACTGGTCCCCGAGGAGACGACCGGACAGAAGGGCCAGGGCCACGACTACTGAACGCTGGCCCCCGAGAACTGACGTCCCCGTCCTGCCGTCGTTTACGCGTCGAGCGAGTCTTCGAGGTCGGCCTCTACTGCGTGGATGCGTTCGCGGACGTCCCGCGCGGCCGTCGCCTGCTCGTCGTTCTCCGCGGCGAGGTCGCCTATCTCCGCGACGACCTCCTCGAGGCTGTCCAGGGCGTCGTTGAGCATAGTCGTCACCTCCTCGGCGCTGACCGCCTGCTCGTCGGTGGCCTCCGCGATCTCCGTCATCCCGACGGCGGTCTCCTCGGCGGCCTCTCGGATGGCCTCCTGGCGGTCGCCAATGGTGTCGATGCGGTCGGCGACTGCCGCGATGCCGCTCGTCGTCCGGTCGACGCTGTCGGTGGTCTCCTCGACGATGTCGGTGACGCGGCCGATGGTCTCCTCGATGGCGTCGACCTCCTGCTGGGACTGGTTCGCGAGCGCCTTGATCTCGTCCGCGACGACCGCGAACCCGTCGTTGTTGCCGTCCGTTCGCGCGGCCTCGATGTTCGCGTTCAGCGCGAGGATGTTGATCTGGGAGACGATGTCGCCGATGACGTCCACGACGTCGTCGATCTCCGCGACCTCGTCGTCGAGTTCCGCGGCGGTCCGGTCGAGCTCACGCCCGGCGTCTTCGACGTCCGCCAGCAACGTCTTCGCCTCCTCGGTCGCCCCCACGGACGCGGCGGCGTCGTCGGCCACGTCGCTCGCGCGGTCGTCCACCTCGTCGGTCTGTGACGCGATCTCCTCGACGGTCGCGCTCAGCGACTCCACCTCGTTCCGGACCGACGCGAGCGACTCGACCTGGGTGCTGGCCGTCTCCTCGATGAACTGGCTGTTCTCTGCGACCCGCTCGGAGGACGCCAGGAGGTCGCCGACGGTCTCGTCGACCTCGGTGGTGATCTGCTCCTGGGCGTCCTTCACGGCGCTGCGCTGCTCGACGAGGTCGGTCACCCGGGACACCATCTCGAAGGAGCCGACGACGTCGCCCTCGGGGTCGTACAGCGGGAGCGCGGCGGCGCTCACGTGCCACTGTTCGCCGTTCTCGTTGACGCCGGAGCGGACCCGGTCCTCGTTGACGGTCTCCTCGGTCCGGACGACCTCCTCGGCGAGCGTCTCGGTCACGTCGTCCGTGCCGACGACGTCGTGGGCCACCTCGCCGACGACTGCCTCGGCGGGCGTGTTCTGGATGTCCGCCTGCTCGTTGTTCCAGTGCGTGACGTGGCCCTCGTCGTCCACCACCAGGACGGGTTCCGGGAACCGCTCGGTGAGGTCCTCGAAGAGGTGTTTCCAGAAGTCGCGTTCGTCGCGGAGCCGTTCGGTCTCGGTGGCACCGTCTGGCGGATCGTACAGCGCGACACCGCCACCGGAGTCCCTGGACTGGCGCTGCGATGACATGACTACCCCCACCGTGTGAGATACTGTCTAATAAGCGTTCACCGCGATTATCGGGCGTGAAACCGCCGGCGGTGAGGACCGGCCCGTTCGTGGCGAACTGTGGCGGGAACGATGCCTTTTATGGGGATGCTAGCCGCAGACTCTGTCATGCGATTCGTACGCTTCAACGAGGACCACCTTGGGCTGCTGACCGAGGACGACGCCATCGTCGACCTCACCGACCGACTCGGCATCGACGCCGCCGACCCGCTCGTCGAGTACATCGAGGGCGACTACGACGCTAGCGAGTACGCCGACGCCGACCCCGACTACGACCGCAGCGAGGTCGAACTCGGCTCCCCCGTCGAGCGTCCTGGGAAGGTCATCGCCGCGCCGCTGAACTACGAGAACCACATCGAGGAGGCCATCGCCGACATGGACATCACCACCGACGAGTGGTTCTCCATCGAGGACAAGGGCTACTTCCTGAAGGCGCCCTCGAGTGTCGTCGGCCCCGACCACGGCGTCGAACTGCCGTTCTCGGACCGCCGCGTCGACCACGAGATCGAACTCGCGTTCGTGATGGGCGAGGACGTTAAGGACGTCGACGCCGAGGACGCCTGGGACGCCATCTTCGGCTACACCATCCTGCTGGACATCTCCGTTCGCGGCGACCAGGACCGCTCGAACCGGAAGTCCTACGACACGTTCACTGTCATCGGCCCGGCCGTCGTCACCGCCGACGAGATCGAGGACCCCCAGGACCTCGACATGGAGCTCCAGCTCAACGGCGAGACCCAGCAGGACGACAACACCAGCGACATGGTCTACACCTGCGCCGACGTCGTCGAGTACGCCTCCCTCGGCGCCACCATCGAGGCTGGCGACGTCATCACCACTGGGACGCCCGAGGGCGTCAGCGCGCTCTCGGACGGCGACACCATCGACGCCCAAATCGAGGACGTCGGGCAGATGAGCGTCGACGTCACCGAGCGCGACGTCTCCTTCGAGGACGTCCACGTCCAGAAGGGCGGCCAGAACTGAGGTCTCAGCAGTTCGTCACGGCCGAACTGTCTCCGAGCCCACACGCACACTTTTACTCGTCGCACGCAGAGTGAGACCATGGCGACTGAGACAGCCCAGAACCTCCACGAACACGTCGAGCAGTTGCTCGTGCGGGACGCCGACGCTCACGCCGACGCCGTCGAAGCGCTCGCAGAACACGGCGACGAACGCGTCGTCCCTCACCTGCTGGAAGTGCTCGTCGTCGACGCCATCGGCAACGACTGGGCGAAGTTCGGCTTCCCGGAGGTGCTCCGTGACCGCGACCCACCGCGCTACCTCGACCTCCCGGAGGTCCGGTGGCCCGGCGTCCGCGACGCCCTCGCCGAACTCGCGGAGCCGAACTTCGACTCCGCGCACGCCTGGGTGGAGTGGGAGTCGTGGTACTCCCAGCAGGACATCGAGCCACTGAGTGGGTTCGACGAGTGGAAGCTACGGCTCTACAAGTCGTACCTGCCACCCGTCGGCGGCCTGCTGGACGCCGAACCGCGGACGTTCGACCTCCAGGACGTCCGCTGGGGGAACTGCGACCGGTCGTTCCTCGCGGCGCTCAACGCCCCCGACTTCCTCCCCGGCGACGACGCCAGCTACGTGGACGACGGGGACACCGTCTTCGGCTTCGAGATCGAGGGCACCCAGTACGCCGTCCCGCGCTGGGTGCTGTTCCCGCACGAACTGCTGAACGTCACACTCGACGGCGTCCCGGTCAGCCTCACGTACTGCACGCTCTGCAACGCGCCCATCCTCTACGACAGGCGCGTCGGCGAACAGACCGACGGCCCCCACGACGTGCTCACGTTCGGGAGTTCCGGGATGCTCGCGTCCGGGAACAAGGTGATGTACGACGAGGAGACGGAGACCCTGTGGGACCAGCACGCCGGCGTCCCGACCGCCGGCCATTACCTCGAAACCAGTCCCGACCTCCTGCTCGACCAGTTCGCGGTCACGCAGACTACGTGGGGCGAGTGGCGGGCCGAGTACCCGGATACCCTCGCACTGGACATCGACACGGGCTACGACTACGACTACGAACACTACGAGGACCACATCGGCTTCTTCCGCCACTACTGGAACGACGAGGAAGCCATCCAGCCGGGCGTCCACAGAGAGGAGGGCGAACTCCCCGAGAAGGCCGACGTCTACGGCATCGTCGGCGAGGACGGCAGCGAGGTCTGGGTGGTGCCCGAGGACGCAGTCGACGAACCACTCGTCGGTACCGTGGACGGCCGCGAGGTACTCGCGGTGCGAGACGCGACCGGCGACGTCGCCGTCTACGAGGCACCGCCCGCTCCCGTCGAGTGGGACGGCGACGCGCTCGTCGACGCCGAGGGGACCAGGTGGACGGTCGCGCGCAACGAACTCCGAGCGGACGGCGCGACGCGCGAACGGATCCCCGGTCGCCACGGCCTCTGGTTCGCCTTCCGCACGCACTACGACGACGCGCACGTCCTGCAGTAGTTTCTGTCGTCTCCGGGCCGACACGCGGCCCCTGTCGGCGGAGGTAGTCTTTTATCCCAGTCTCGTGTAGGGTGGCGCAATGAGTCTGCTCGAAGTGGACGGCATCGACGTCGCCTACGGCGACGTGCAGGTCATCTGGGACGTGAGCTTCTCGGTCACCGAGGGCGAGACGGTCGCCCTGCTGGGCGCGAACGGCGCCGGCAAGACCACGGTGTTGAAGACGATCTGTGGCCCGCTCGTCCCCCAGACTGGCGACATCAGCTTCCAGGGCGAGTCCATCGGTCACCTCGAACAGGACCGCGTCGTCCCGAAGGGGATCACGCACATCCCCGAGGGCCGCGAGATATTCGTCGACAGTACCGTCAAGGAGAACCTCCGCCTCGGCGCGTACACGAACCGTGGCGGGATGGACGAACAGCTCGAACGCGTCTACGACGTGTTTCCGCGCCTCGAGGAGCGCAAGGGCCAGACGGCCGGCACGCTGTCGGGCGGCGAACAGCAGATGCTCGCCATCGGTCGCGGCCTGATGAGCGACCCCGAACTCATCCTCCTCGACGAAGCCAGCCTCGGCCTCGCCCCGGTGCTCGTCGAGGACGTCTTCGAGGCCATCGAACGCATCAACGAGGAGGGGACGACCGTCCTCCTCGTCGAACAGGACGTGAACAACGCGCTCCGCATCGCCGACCGCGGCTACGTCCTCGAGTCCGGGCGCATCACGCTGTCGGGTGACGCCGCGGACCTCGCGGAGGACGAGCGCGTCGCGGCCTCGTACCTCGGCGGCTGAGGGCCAGGAGCGACGTTTGGAAGGGAACGCTCGAAAAAACTACCGAAGCCGACTGTTCTCGACTACTGTTCGTTCGGCGGTGGCGACTCCGCGGTGCCGTCGACGTCCGCGTCGGCGGACTGCTCGTCGCGCCCGTACCGGTCCGAGAGGAGTGTGTAGAGGCCGCCGGGGATGAAGACGATGAACGCGATAATCAGGCCGCCCTCGATGACGGTGGCGAACTCGCCCGCGAACGAGCGGAGCCCGTTGTCGAGCAGGAGGAACAGGCCCGCGCCGATGAGCGGGCCGCCCATCGTCCCCATGCCCCCGAGGATGACGACGACCAGCGTGTCGACCATCCACACGACGCTGAGCGTCGACTCTGGGTTGACGTACAGGGTGAACTGCGCGTAGAGACCGCCGGCGAGCCCCGCCATCACCGAGGAGACGACGAACGCGTACATCTTGTACTTCAGCGGGTTGACGCCGAGGCTGCTGGCAGCGGACTCGTCGTCGTGGATCGCGCGCATCCCGAGGCCGGCGCGGCTGTTCACGATGGCGTACGTGACGAGCACGACGAGCACCGTGGCCGCGAGCATCAGGAGGAACATCGTGTCCTCGGTCATGTTGTTGTTGATGTAGTAGCCCGTCGACCCCCCGGAGAACCGGCGCTGGTCGAGCAACACGAGCTGGACGATAGACGCCATCGCGAGCGTACCGATGGCGAAGTAGTGGCCCGTCAGCCGGAACAACACCGGGCCGAGCACGGCAGCGAGCAGACCCGCCCCGAGCGCGCCGCCGATGGCCGCGACGATGACCGGTGACTGGATGGCCTCCGGCAGGCCCGCGCGTGCCGGCGTCGTCAGCCACGCCGAGACGAACGCACCGGTGCCGAAGAACGCGGCGTGACCGAGCGAGATCTGTCCCGCGTACCCCGCGATGAGGTTCCAGGAGACACCCAGCACGACGAAGACGAGCCCCGTGAACACGATGTCCGTGATGTACGACGTCGTCGAGAACGGGACGGCGGCGAGTGCGAGGACGACGGCGACGAACGCCGCGATGCGTCGTCGCGTGTCGAAGAGGCCGGCGAAGGAGTCGGTCATCGACGCCATCACTCACCACCTCCGGAGCTCCCGAACAGGCCGTGCGGCCGGACGAGCAACACCAGCAGGAAGATAGTGAAGCTGATGATGTCCCGGAAGCCGCCGCCGAGGTAGAGCACACCGACGTTCTCGGAGACGCCGAGGATGAGGCCGCCGACGAGCGTGCCCGCGACGCTCCCGACGCCGCCGAGCACGACGACCGCGAACGCCTTCAGCAGGTACGACCAGCCGACGAACGGGTCGATAGGGAACAGCATCGACAGGAGCGCGCCGGCTGCGCCGGCCAGTCCCGTCCCGAGACCGAGCGTGATGACGTAGATGTTGTCCGTGTCGATGCCCATGTACTGCGCGGCGGAGCTGTTCTGTGCGGTCGCCCGGATGGCCAGGCCCGTGGTCGTGTACTTCAGGAACGCCCACGTGCCGAGGATGAGCACGACGGAGATGACGAACGTCACGACGCGCGGGAACGAGAGGGTCGCCGTTCCGACGGCGATCGCCTCGCCGGGGATGCCGATCTCCGTGGCCTGGGACTCGCTGCCGACGAGGATGCGACCGATGCTCTGGAGCATGAGTGCGAGGCCGAAGAGGACGATGATCGGCTGTTCGAGTCCCTCGCCGACGACGCGTTCGAGGAGGAAGCGCTGGAGCGCCATCCCGAGGACGAACAACACGAGGAACGCGACCACCATCCCGATGATGGGTGTCACGCCGAGCACCCCGAAGAGGAGGATGGCGACGTAGGCACCGACCATGAGCATGTGGCCGTGGGCGAGATTCACGATGTCCATGATGCCGAACACGAGCGACAGCCCGAGCGCGGCGACGGCGTAGATCCCCCCGAGGAGGATTCCGTTGAGCAGCGACTGGAACACGAGGTCAGATGCTACCATGTGTGAGGCTGTGTATACAGGTAAAACCCGGCGGATAAGAAGTTACCGCTCGCTCCAGTCCGGGATGGGGTACTGGAAGTCGATGGCACCGGGGCCGTCGACGTCGGGGTAGACGGTGTGCTGGTTACCCTCCCACCACTGGCCGGTCGGGGCGGTCAGTTCGCCCTCCGCGGGCAGACCGTTGTCCTCGAAGCTGAACGTCCCGATGACCGTCTCGAACTCCTCCGAGCGGAGTGCGCTCTGGACGTCTCCGGGGTCCGTCGAGTCCGCGCCCTGCAGCGCCTGCATCGCGGTCTGCGCGACGTTGTACGCGCCGCCGACCGGCGAACGGATGAGCTGCCCCTCCTCGAGGCCGTACTCCTCTTCGTACATCGTCCGGAGCGTATCGTTGCCGCCGCCCGTGAGGCCAGGCACCCAGCCGGGGCACATGCACGCGTACGCGCCCTTCTCGCCGAGCGCCGACCACCAGGCGGTCGGGTCCGCCGCGCGCACGAACTTCACGATGTCCGGCGACCAGTTGTTCGACTGCATCTGGTTGATGGCCGTGATGCCGCCGGGTGGCGTCGGCGTCGACAGCAGCACCTCGACGTTCGCGCTCTCGGACTGCGAGATGAGCGACGAGAAGTCCTGGGAGCCCAGGGAGAACGTCTCGCGCATGACCACGTCGTAGCCCGCACTCGACAGCGTGTCCTCCCAGTACTGCGCCTGCTCGTTGCCCCAGCCGCTGTTCGGCTCCCAGAGACCGACGTTGGTCGGGCGTTCCTCCTCGGGGATGAGTTCGAGGAGGCCGCGGGTCGACCGCGCGACGTCCCGGGACTTCGGGAACGGGGAGTACGTCCACTCGTACCCCTCGTTCCGGTGGGGGCCCTCGAACGCGAAGAACGCCCCGATGAACGGCAGCCCCTGGTTCTCCGCGAACGCACTGCCCGCGGTGACCAGCAGACTGGAGAAGCTCCCCCAGATCATGTCGACCTGGTTGTCGCTGGTGATCTGGTTGAGGTTCTGCCGGACGACCTCCGCGTCGCTCTCGTCGTCCTGCATGATGAGTTCGACGTCCTGGTCGAGTTCCTCGTTCATCGTCTGGACGCCGAGTTCGTACCCCTGTTTGACGGCGTTCCCGAGCGAAGAGAACTGGCCGGTCTCCGGCACCGTCGCGGCGATCGTCACGGTCCCCTCGCCACCGCCGCTTCCGCCGATCAGCGTACAGCCAGCGAGTCCGGAGGTGCCGACGGCACCGACTGCGCCAAGTGTTTTGAGATACCTACGCCTGCTCTGTGGCACGTCACTGTCCACCATGGTGTGTCCACACCTTTATCACGTACAGTATAAAACATGTGGTTTTAGTCAGGTAGCTAACAATTCCAGCGGGCGTATCGTGCTACTCGCCCAGTGTTCTCGCCGACGTCGGAGCGACACGGTCCGACAGTTGCGGTCCAGAGCGAGTAGAGTGCCCAGGGAACAGGTGATCGAAGGCGTCTCTAGGTGGAGTTCGACGGTTCGGCCTCCGCGTAGAAGTTGAACGCCTCGAGCACCGGCCGGTCGGTCATGCCGAACAGGATCGCCTCCTCACCGTCGGGTTCGTGGTGGTGGATCTCGTCCGGCGGCACCACGAAGATGTCCCGTTCGCCCCACTCGAGGGCCTCGTCGCCGACGTGGGTCGCGCCTTCGCCCTCGACGACGAAGTAGACCTCCGTGGAGTTGTGGAAGTGCGGGTCCGTCGACCCCTGGAGCAGCTGCGCGCGGAAGGACATCGTCGGCGTCACCGGCGGTTCGCCGTTGGCCGGGTTGACGTACGCGAGACTGTGTCCGTCGTGTGGGTCCGGGTCGTCGTTGTCCGCGTGCTGGCGCAGAGCCTCCAGCATCTCCGCCCAGCCGAAGCGGTACGGCGGCGTCGGCTCCTGGTTCCCCTCGAACGGACCGGGGATGGAGTCGTCGTCGTCCTCGTTCGTCGGCCGACCGCGGCCGTACTGGGAGTCCCAGTAGCCCTGCGTCTTCGTCACCGGCTGGCGCTCCAGCTCGTGGTTCTCGAAGACGTGGGTGTTGTTGAGGGTGTCCAGGAACAGCGGCAGGTCGAGGATGTCGAGCCACGCCGCGGTCTCGTCGGAGTCGTTGACGTGGTCGTGCCACTCCCACTGGGGGGTGGTGATGAGGTCGTTGTCCAGCATCGGGAACTCCTCGCCGGCGACGACGGTCTTCATCTCCTCGTGGCCGTCGATGGTGAACCGGAGCGCGCTGGAGGCGTGGCGGTGGGCGGGCGCGGTCTCACCGGGGGAGACGGTCTGGACCCCGACGTAGATGGTGTTCGAGATGGCGTGCGGTGCGTTGATCGGGACGGCGACACGTCGCTGGAAGCCCGGTGGCAGGTCCGCAATCGGGACGTCGGCCTCGATGCCGTCGATGGCGGCCTGGATGTCCTCCCACTTCCAGATGTTCGCACCGATGTCGTCGATGAGGTCTCCCATGTCGTCCTCCACTTCCCACAGTGGCCGGAGGTTGTTCTGTTCGAGGATGCTCCTCGTCTCCGCACTCATCTCTAGGAGATCCTCTGGGTCTTGCTGGGCCATAGTGACTCATTGGCACAGAATTCTCATAAGTGTACTGGACACGGCCAGCGGGGCCACCGACGGGTTCAGACCTGGTCCGCGTAGACGTCCGCCGAGCGGAAGACCGAGCGACAGTCCTCGCAGACCATCCGCCGCTGGATGGCGTACTCCCACAGTTTCCCGCCACAGTTCAGACAGTCGAAGTGTGCTTCCACGAACGGGTCAGCCTCCGCGTACGGGTTCGCGAACTCGGCCATGTGCGTACATCGCCCGGGGAAGCCAAAAGGATACCGTCCACGGGACTCCCGCGGGCGTCCACCCTTCGAGGACGCGGTCAGTCCGCCGTGTACGCCCGCATCGCGTCGCGAAGGTCGTCGGGGAGTTCCATCGACCCGCCGCCACCGATTGTGGCGCAGACGCGCTGTTCGTAGCCGGAGAACGCCACCTCGCCGTCACTGTGGGCCTCGTACTCGAAGCGCACGCTCCGCGTCCCGAGGTCCGGCGTCAACTGGATGGTGACGTCGTCGCCGGCCTCCACGGGGTTCTCGAACTCGAAGTTCATCTCCACGAGCGGGAGCCCGAAGCCGTGTTCCTGGGAGAGCTCCCAGAACGGGAACCCGATCTCCTGCATGAACATGTCCGAGGTCTCGTGGAGAGCGTCCACGATGCGGGGGTAGTGGGCGATGCCGAACGGGTCCGTGTCCGAGAACCGCACCGTCCAGACGCGGTCGTACACGCTCACTCACCCCCGAGAACCACGAGTGCGTCCAGGGCGACCGCGCCGTCGCCGGTCGCCAGCACCGGGTTCACGTCGACCTCCGAGATCTCCTCGTGGGCCGCCACCAGGTCGCCGACGGCCGCCACGACCTCGGCGAGCGCGTCCACGTCCGCCGGTTCACGACCGCGGTAGCCGGCCAGCAGCTCCGCCGCGGTCAGCTCCTCGATGGCCTCGCGGGCCTCCGCCTCGTCGATGGGCGCGATGCGGTGGCTCGTGTCCTCGTACACCTCCGTGAAGATGCCGCCGAGCCCCGTGAGCACGACCGGACCGAACGACGGGTCGCGAAGGCCGCCGACGATGACCTCGGTTCCGGCGTCCACGTCGGCGGCCTCCTCGACGAGCACGTCCGCGTCGATGTCGAGGTCGTCGGCCGCCGCGAAGATGGCGTCTGTGGCCTCCCGGACCGCCTCCGCGGAGTCGAGGCCCACCGCGACGCCAGCGCCGTCGGCCCACTCGCTCTTGTGGGTGACCGCCGGCGAGGAGACCTTCACAACCACCGGGAAGCCGATGTCGCTGGCGGCCTCGACTGCGGCGTCGGTGTCCGACGCGACGGCGAACGCCGGCGTCTCGATGCCCGCGGCCGCGAGCAGCGACTTCGATTCGGCCTCCGTGAGCGTCGTCCGTCCCTCGGCCTGCGCGGCCGCGATCGGGTTCTCAGACATCGGCGCTCACCTCCTCGTCCGCTCCCGTCTCGTCCAACTCGGCGTAGCGAGCGAGCAGCGCCGCGGCCTCGGCGCCGCGCTCGGGCGACGTGAACACCGGCACCCCCGCGTCCCTGAGCGCCGCGAGGTCGTCGGCCATCGACTCCGCGGGCCCCTCCGTCGCGAACAGCACGGGTTTCTCGACGCGCTCGGCGAGTCCGTCCAGCGTCTCCTGGGGGAAGCCGAGGGCCTCCTCGTACAGTTCGTATACGAGGACGACGTCGACGTTCTCGTCCTCGGCGACGGCCTCGACGACGTCGCCGAACGCGGGCATCGGCCGTCCCGTGTCCACCGGGTTCTCCGCGTACGTGATGCCCGGGAGGATCTCGCCGACGCGGTCCTGGGTCTCCGCCTCGAGGTCCGGTAGCCTCGCGCCGGCGCGCTGGAGGCGGTCCGCGACGATGATGCCGGGTCCGGCCTGCGCGGTGACGACGCCGACGTTCGCCCCGTCCGGTTCCGGGGACGCGGCGAGCGCCTGGCCGCCGTCGAACAGTGCCGTCGTCGACTCTACCGTCGGGACGCCGTACTGCTGGAAGCCCGCGGTGTACAGCGCGTGGTCGCCAGTGAGCGCGCCGGTGTGGGACTCCGCGAAGTCGCCGACGTCGGACTGCCCGACCTTGTACGCGACCACCGGGGTGTCTGACTCGCGGCACGCCTCGAGGAGTGCCCGGCCGTCGTCCGTCCCCTCGACGTGGAGCACGATGGCGTCCGTCTCCGGGTCCGAGTCGAAGTACGGGATGGCCTCCTCGAAGCCGACGTTCGCGCGGTTCCCCAGCCCGACCATCGTCGCGATACCCCGGCCCTCCCGGTGGGCGTGGAACGCTAGCTGGTGGGCGACGCCGCCGCTCTGTGCGAGGATCGTCACGCCCCCGGGCTGGAGTCGTTCTACGCCGCCCGCGAACGACGCGAGCAGGTTCGAGGCGGGTGCGACGAAGCCGCTCGTGTTCGGGCCGAGCAGGGCGACGTCGTGTTCCTCGGCGGCCGCGACGACGTCCGCCTGTAGCTGTTCGCCGTCGTCGCCGGCCTCGGCGAAGCCGCCGGCGTAGATGACGGCGCCGCCGACCCCGGCCTCGCCGCACTCCGCGACGACGTCAGGGACGACGTGGGCCGGCACCGCGAGCAACGCGAGGTCCACGCGCTCGTCGATGTCCGTGACGGAGTCCACGAACGGTTCGTCGAAGACGGAGCCCTCGCCGGAGGGATTCACCGGGTAGACGCGACCGTCGAACTCGACGGCGTTCGCCATCGCCTCGTAACCGAGTTTTCCTTCGGTCGCGGAGGCGCCGACGACTGCGATACGGTCGGGCCGGAACAGGCGCTGCAGGTTCACGACTCACTGTACACTGAATGCCACCAAAACGGTTTTCCCCGCGTCAATCGGTCCCCCGGGCGGTGGACGCGTTGCTCCTCCCCGGTCAGTGAGCGCGCTGGAGGGGCTACTCGGGCAGCACTGGCCCGTCCTCGACGACGTGGGAGGTGGCCGCGTGCTCCCTGGCGAGTTCCGCGTACCGGTCACCGGTGCTCGCCCAGCGGGAGTCCTCCAGTTCCCTGACGACCTCCGCCGGAGTGCCGACCGCGAGCACGCTATCCGGGATCTCCGTTCCTTCCGTGACCGTGCTGTTCGCGGCGACGACGCTCTCCGCCCCGACCTCGACGCCGTCGAGGACCACGGCACCGATGCCGACGACGCTGCGCTCGCCGACGGTGGCGTCGTGGACGACGGCGTTGTGGCCGACGGTGGCACCGGCTTCGAGCACCGCTGCCTCGTGGAGCGTCGCGTTGTCCTGGACGTTCGCGCGTTCGCCGACGACGATTCGTCCGTGGTCGCCGCGCAACACCGCTCCCGGCCAGACGCTCGCTTCCGGACCGATGCGGACGTCGCCCACGACCGTCGCGGCTTCGTCGACGTACGCCGTGTCGTCGATGTCGGGAACCGTCCCGTCGAAACTTCTGATCATCCCACCCGCCTCGACGGGGCCGGCGGACACAACCTTTGGGGAGCCGACGGCCGCCGCGTGGAGGGCTACATTTAATTGGGAGGGTAGGTAACTCCTCACACGATGGCGTTACTCGAAGGCGAGCACCTCACGAAGAAGTTCGGCGGCATCGTCGCCGTCGACGACGTCTCCTTCTCCATCGACAGCGGGGAGACCGTCGGCCTCATCGGACCGAACGGCGCGGGCAAGTCGACGCTGTTCCGCCTCATCTCCGGCGTCCAGCAGCCCAACGAGGGTCGCGTCGTCCTCGACGGCGAGGAGATAACGGGGCAGAGCCCGCACGAGATCTGCCAGCGCGGCCTCGTCCGCACCCACCAGATCGTCCACCCGTTCGAGAACCTCACGCTCCTGGAGAACGCCGCCGTCGGCGCCCAGTTCGGGAGCCGCGGCTCGAAGGCCAGCGAGGAGCGCGCCCACGAGGTCCTCGAGTTCGTGGGTCTCGAGGATATGGCCTACACGACGCCGGACGAACTCAGCGTCGGCGCACTGAAACGCCTCGAGATCGCTCGCGCGCTCGCGACCGACCCAGAGGTGCTGCTGTTCGACGAAGTCGCGGGTGGTCTCGACACCGACGAGACGGAGGCCATCGTCGACCTCATCGGCGACATCGCGGACCGCGGGAAGACCGTCTTCCTCATCGACCACGTGATGCGCGCGCTGATGTCCGTCAGCGACCGCGTGCTCGTCCTCGACAACGCCAGCCTCATCGCCACCGGGACGCCCGAGGAGATCCAGAACAACCAGCGCGTCATCGAGGCGTACCTCGGCGAGAACGCCGGGGACGCCGCGGGGGCCGCGGGCGCCGCCGGCGACTGAGTTCCGCTCTACGCCGGCTTCCCGCTGAAGTTCACGAAGCGGTCGAGTTTCTCGCTGGCGTCGCTGGTGACGCTCTCGCCGTGGAACACCAGGCCGACGTCGAAGTCGTACGCGAGCAGGTTGGCCAGCGACGCGTCCGCCTGCCCGAGGTCCTCCGAGAAGTACGCGGGCGGGAGCACGAAGTAGCCCTCCGGGAGCCCCCGCGCGTCGGCGCCGAAGACGGCGTCACCCATCACCGCGACGCCGCGGTTCCCGTCGACCAGCGAGTGGTGGTGTGGCGTGTGTCCGGGCGTGTGGACGGCAGTGAACTGTCCCACCGCGTCGCCGTCGCCGAACCGGTTGTCCGGGTCGTGGCCGTCGACCGGGACGCCGTCGGGGACCCACGTCTCAAGGTCGTAGTGGTCCGCGAGCGTGGCGACGCCGCCGGCGTGGTCGGGGTCGCCGTGGGTCACCACCAGCCGTTCGGGTTCGACGCCGAGTTCGTCTAGGTGTTCGACTACAGCGTCCGTCGTGTCTTCCAGGCCGGCGTCCACGAGCGTCGGCGTCTCGTCGTCGAAGAGGAATACCCGGTAGCGGCCACCGTTCACCTCCGCGAGCGTCAGGTCGTAGACGTCCGTCGTGATCTCTGTGCGCATCGTCCACACGTGGACACCGGAGCACCAAATTCGTTGCCGGGACTACCCGGGTTCCGGAAGACACATGTGAGCCGTTTGCGTGGAATCAGCCGAACGGTGACCACACGTGTCGGCTGACTCGACGCTCTCTGGCGTGTTCGACGGGGACATCGACGCCGCGTGGCTCTCGGTACCGGTCGGCGTCGCCGCCGCTGGCGCCGTCCTCGTGTACGCCCCCGTCGCCGCAGAGATGGCGACCATGCTGGCCATCACCGTGTTCTGCATCAGCCTCTGGGTCGGGTCGCCGGTCGCGCCGTGGTTCACGGGCCTCCTGGGTGTCGGCCTCATCGGCGTCGCGTTCTCCTCGGACCTCGCGCTCACGGGGTTCCAGTCGGCCGCCACGTGGCTGGTCGTGCTGGGCATCTTCCTCGGGGAGGCCACCCGCCAGAGCGGCCTGGCGGCGGCCGTCGAACGCGTCTCGCTGCGCGTCCTGCCCGAAGACGCGACGGCGGACGCTGGCGTCGCGTACCGCCACCTCCTCGTCGTGCTGTCCGCGGCGGCGCTCGGGTTCGTCGTGCTGGTCCCCTCGTCGCTCGTGCGCGTGCTCATCCTCGGTCCCATCCTCGTCTCGGTCGGAGGGCTGTTCACCGACCGTCGACCCCGCGTCGGCCTGTTCCTCGGCCCGCTGTTCGTCACCTACTACGCCGGGACGGGCATCCTCACGGGGTCGCTGGCGAACATCATCATCACCGGCCTCGTGGAGGCGAACTCCGGGCTCGCCATCGGCTGGGTGGAGTGGGCGGTGTGGCTCGGTCCCGTGATGTGGGTGGGGCGCGCGGCCGTCATCACCGCCATCGCCTACTACCTCTACCGGCCGCGAACGGCGGACGCCATCGACGCCGCCAGCGCCACCGACCTCGACGTGGCGTCCACGGCGGAGGCCCGGCGCATGATGGCGTTCCTGCTCGTCGGGGTCGCCATCTGGGCGACGGACACCCTCCACGGCCTCCACCCGCTGTACGGCGCGCTGGTCGTCACGCTCCTGGCGTTCGCGCCACGCGTCGGCGTCGTTGGGGCCGACGCTATCGCGGAGACCGACGTCTCGATCGTGTTCTTCCTCGGCGCCATCTTCGCCATCGCCGCCGGACTCCAGCAGACCGGGTTCACGGACGTCGCCGCCGACGCCATCCTCTCTGGGTTCCCCGAGGGCGGGTCGCTGTCGGTCGCGCTCGCGTTCTCCGTCGTCGCGTCGATCGCGCTCACGTTCGTCATGGAGGGCCTCGCCGTCGCGAGCGTGCTGACGCCCGTCCTCGTGGCGTTCAGCGAGAGCGCCGGCCTGCCGCTCGCGCCCGTGGCGATGATCGAGGCCGTCGCGCTCAACACGTACTTCTTCCCCTACCAGTCGGCCGTCCTCGTCGCCATCCTTGGCCTGGACGTCGTCGACTCCCGGGAACTGATCCGGATGGCCGCGCTCTGCTCGGTGGCGACGCTCGTGGTCCTGTTACCGATCCAGATCGCCATCTTCGCGCTCGCGTTCTGAGCGACCGACCTGAGAACCCGGACAGCCGGAGAATCGGACCGCGAGTCAGTCGAAGTGGCGGTCGACGACGTTCTCGCGCTCGACGGTGCCGGTGTCGGTGCGGGGGAGTGACTCCTCGCGGACGACGTACTCGCGGGGCCGCTTGTAGTTCGCCAGCGAGTCGTGTTCGCGACAGAACGCGTCGAGTTCCTCGGCGGTCACCTCGGCCTCCGCGACGACGACGGCGGTGACCTTGTTCCCCCACTCGGGGTCGTCCTGGCCGAACACCATCGTCTCCGCGACGTGGGGGTGGCCGTCGATGGCGCGCTCGACTTCCGCGGGGTAGATGTTCTCGCCGCCGCTGATGAACATGTTGTCGACGCGGTCGGTGACGTAGAGGAAGCCGTCCTCGTCGACCTCTGCGACGTCGCGGGTGCGGAGCCACTCGCCGAAGAAGGTCTTCTCCTCGGCGTCCGGGTTGTCGATGTAGCCGTCGGGGACGCCGGGCCCGCGGGCGATGATCTCGCCCTGGCCGCCCGGTTCGACGACGGCCTCGGGGTCCGGGTGTTCGTCGATAGGCACCGTCTCGACGACGCGGAGTTCCCACGAGAACGACTCCTTCCCGACGGTTCCCGGGTGTTCGTCCTGGACCGAGGGGTGGGCGAACGTCAGGTTCGGTCCGCCCTCCGTCATCCCGTACGTGTTGTAGAGGTGTTCGGAGAGGTACTCGCTCGTGCGCTCGACGAGTTCCTCGGTGACGACGGAGCCACCGGTCCGGATGTACGACAGGGAGGACGTGTCGTAGCGCTCCGCGGCGTTCTCCTGGGTCTCGTTCAGGATGGACAGCTGCGTTGGGACGGCGAGCAGGCCGGTCGCCGCCTGCTCTTCGACGAACTCCAGCACCTCCACCGGGTCGAACTGGCTGTGCAGGAACGTCGTCGCGCCGGCGAGCCAGTGCGGGTAGAGCCAGGCGTCCGAGGTAACCATGTGGTACCACGGCGACGTCACGATGGCGATGTCGGTCTGGTCGATACCGTGCTCCATGACGCCCTGGTAGGCGCCGATCCACATCTGCTCGCCGTCGAATGCGACGGCTTTCGGCACCGACGTGGTGCCGCTCGTGTAGAAGACGTGGGTCTTCCCGTCCGCCGGCAGGTGTTCGGGGAGCACCGAACCCGCGTCGTCGCGAGCGGCGTCGTAGGCGACGACGTCGGGGTGGTCGATCTCGCGGTCGCCCGCGTGGAACCCGACCGAGAGGTCACTGGCGTCGAGGAGTTCGAGGGCAGTGTCGGCGTTGGCGTCGTCGAACAGGAGTGCCCGTGCGCTCGCGGTCGACGCCATCTCCGAGAGCTCTCCCGGCTTCCCGCGGAACGGTAGCTGGACGGTGGGCGTGCCTCGCTTGTGGCCGGCGATCATCGCCTCGGCGGCGGCGGGGCTGTTCAGCGCGAGGACGGCGAGCGGCGCGTCGCCGACGTGGTCGACGACAGCGTTCGACAGTTCTGTGCTCCGACGGTCGAACTCGCGGTACGTGAACGACCTGCCGTCGTCGGTGACGATGGCCGTGTCGTCGCCGTGGACGCGGACGGTCCGCTCGAAGGCTTCCAAGTAGTGCATGCGTTACTGTGCTGTGTGAGATACACTCTCACCCAGTATTAACGATGTCGGTCAGCACTGACGAACTGCGCCGCCCGCCTCCGGTCGAGCGGTTCGCGAGCACCCGAGACTGGGTACCCTTTTGGGGGACGAGGCGAACTGGACCGCATGCACACGGGCGTCGGTCGCCGGGAACTCGTCGGCCTCCTGTCGGCGGTGAAGCCCACGTTCATGCTGCCTGCAGTCGCCCTCGCAATGGCCGGGGGCGCGCTCGCGCCCGTGGTCGACCTCACAGTACTGTTCGTCCACGCGGGCGCCGTCGCCGCCGCGCTCTACACCGCGCACGTCGTCGACGAGTACGTCGACGCCCACGTTCGCGGGGAGGACGACGCCGTCCTCTCGGCGAGTTACTGTGCTTACGCGGCGGCCGGGTCGTCGGTCGCGTTCTTCGCACTGCTCGCCGTTCTCTGGGTGGTCGGCGCTCGCGCCGCCGCCGTCGCCTCGCTCCCGCTGTGGTTGCTCGCCGTCCTCCACGCACCCGCACTCGACAGACACCCACTGACGGTCACCGTCGACTATCCGGTCGGTGTCGCGCTCGCGTTCGTGGCGGGTTCGCTGGCCCAGACCGGCGTCCTCACAACCGGCGTCCTCGCAGTCGCCGTCTCGCTCGTCGTCTCGCTGTCCGGGCTGAAGGTCGCCATCGACCGCCTCGACCGAACCTTCGACGCCACGATCGGGAAGCGGACGCTCCCGGTGTTGCTCGGCGACCGCCGTGGCGCTCGCGTCGCGGCGGCCGTCCACGTTCTGGCAGCCGTCCTCGTCGGTGGGCTGGTCGTGGCGTCGACGCTGGCCCCGGTCGCGCTGCTCGCCGCACTCGTCTCGCTCGTCGCCGCGGCGGTCGCCCGCAGTCTCCCCCCGCTGCGGTCGGTGCGCGTGCAGATGGCCCTCGCGTACCCCTTCACGGCGGCACTGCTCGCGGCGCAGTGTGTGGCGACCGACTGTGCCGCTCGGCAGCTGGTGACGGCGGCTAGTCTCGGCGTCTGAGGCCCGGAGGATTCGGAACGCAGCGGAGACCGCGGGAGCGGTACGCCCTCAGGCGTACGCGAGGTTCAGTTCCACGTCGTTCGTGGACGCGAACAGCTGGTCGATGATCTCGGTCTCGCAGCGCTCGCGGCTGACGCGGTGTGCCGGGCCGGCGACGGCGATCGACCCCCGGATCTCGTCCTCGTACAGCAGCGGCACCGAGATGGCGTGGATACCCTCGAGGTCCTCGCCGAGGTTCAGCGCGTACCCCTGCTCGCGGACGGTCTCCAGTTCCGCGGCGAGGTCCGCGCGGTCCGTGATGGTGTTCGCGGTGCGAGCCGGCAGGCCGTGGCGTTCCACGACGGCGTCGACCTCGGCGTCGTCGTAGTACGCGAGGATCGCCTTCCCGCCGGACGTGCAGTGCATGTACTCCCAGGTGCCGAGCAGCGCGTCGACGTTCACGTCGGTGCGGCCCGCGTGCCCGTAGAGGTACATCACGCGACCCTGCTCGGGCGCCAGCAACCACACCATCTCGCCGGTGATCTCCACCAGGTCGTCGACGACGGGGCGGGCCGCGCGGTAGACGTCGGCGCCGTTGCGGACCTCCTGGCCGTAGCTGAAGAACTCTAGCCCGAGGTGGTAGGTCCCGTCTCGTTTCACGACGAACCCGTGGTCGCGCATCGACGCGAGGTGGTTGTGGACGGTGCTCTTCGCCAGGTCGAGCTCCTCGGCGAGTTCCGTCACGCCCGCCCCGTCGGCGGCGCGCACGGCTCCGAGCACCGCGAACAGCGTCTCGTCCGACTTCACCCCCGTTCGCTTCCCGGGTCCGTTCGGCATACGTCGGTGTTCGGGCGGAACTACAAAACGTTTGACTACCGGAGCCGACAGCGGGGGTGCCCGTGGGTTCTCACTCCCAGCCAGTGTAAGGGGTGCCGGTCCACTCCGGCCCGCGACCGATCCACTGGTGGTCGGTCGCGCCGCCGATCTCGTCGGCGGTCCACTCGATGGTCTCCCAGTCCGGTTCGAAGTTGAGGTAGCCGGGACCGGCGAAGAACTCCACGCGGACGCCGCTGGCCGGGTCGGAGACGTAGAGGAAGTCGGCCTGCGTGATGGCGTGTCGGCCCGGACCGCCGTCGGGTGCGATGCCGTGTTCGGCGAGGATGTCGGCGGCCACCCAGAGATCCTGGAAGCTGTCGAGGTGGTAGGAGACGTGGTGGAACTCGGGGTCCGAGCCCGCCGGCTCCCGGTGGATGGCGATGTCGTGGGGGAGCGCGGTGACCGACAGCCACCACCCCCAGAGTTCGTCGTCCTCGCCGCGGAACTGCTCGTTCACCTGGAAGCCGAGGACGTCTCCGAGCCACGCGGCGTGCTCGGGCGAGACGTCGTCCTGGACGTGGCAGTGGTCGATGCGCCGGGGCGCGATGCGGTTGCACTCCCCCTCGCTATAGTTCCGGTTGTGGAGCTTCGAACGCTTCTCTGGCGGTGCCTGGGGTTTCTCGACGTCGTAGTAGAACTCGTACTGGTGGCCGAACTGTTCGACCCGGACAGCCTCGCCCTGACCGCGTTCCTCCCCGGCCGCGACCCTCGTGACGTCCAGGCCGTCGGCCTCGAAGCGCTCGCCGAGTTCGTCTACTGCCTCGGGACTCCTGGTGCGGAACGCGACGTGGTCGATGCCGGTTTCGCCCTCGGTCAGACTGAGGGTGTGGTGCTCCCAGTCCTGTGACCCCCGGAGGTAGGCGGTGTCGCCGACGCGCTCGGTCAGCTTGAAGCCCAGCACCTCCTCGAAGAACCACCGCGACTCGGCCAGGTCGGGCGTGTAGGCGGCGACGTGACCGAGTTTCGCGATCGGCGACTCCGGGGCGGTCATCGTCTCCCGCCCGCCGATACCGGTGGTGGCGTGCTCGCGATTCGCCCGCTCGTGGCGTGGACAGTGACGACCATGAGTACTGTGTACACCCCACAGAGTGTCCTGTCGGAACTTAAACTGTACCCCGAACCTGCGGCTTAGTCGAGGAGCCGCTGGAGGTTCCCGCCGAGGATGTCCTCGCGAGTAGCGTCGTCGACGCGCATCTCGTCGACGGCGTCGAGGCCAGACTCGATCCAGGCCTTCCCGCGGCCTGGACCGAACGGGTAGTCCGTCCCGAACACGACGTGGTCGCCGCCGAAGAAACTGTGCGCGCACTCGTGTGCGGGGACCGACCCGCTCACCGCGGTGTCGACGTGGAACTGACGGAAGTAGTCGCTCACCGGCTGGTCGAGCTCGGGCAGGTCGGTGTCCGCGTAGTTCTCCGGGTAGTCGAGTCGCGTCTGGTAGAACGAGTCGATGCGTCCGCCGTAGAACGGCACCATACCGCCGCCGTGGTGGGCGAGCAACTCGAAGTCGTACTCCGCGACGACGCCGCCGAACACCAGCCGCGAGAGCGCGAGCGTGGTGTCGAACGGCCACCCGAACAGACGGTGTTCCATGTACTCGCTCGCCCAATCGTACCACTCGAACAGCTGGGGGTGCATCCACAGCGGGACGTCGTGGGACTCCGCGCGCTCGAACAGCCCGTGGAACTGCGGCCGGTCGAGTGGCTCGCCCTCGACGTTCGAGAATATCTGGACGCCGGCCATGTCGAGGTCCTCGACACAGCGGTCGAACTCTTCGAGGAACGACTCGGAGGCCTTCGGGACTGTCCCGACGGGGACGAACCGGTCGGGGTGTCGGTCGGCCACGCGCCGGAGTTCGTCGTTTGCCAGCCGCGTCAACTCGAGGGCGGTGTCGTCGTCCATGCCGCGCCACAGCGGCGGGAGCGCGAGCGTCAACACCTGCTTGTCGACGCCGAACTCGTCCATGTGGTCGAGGCGGCGCTCGACGTTCCAGAGGAACGACGGGTCGCCGCTCAGCCCCTGGAAGTCGTACTCCGCGAGCAGCGTCTCGTAGAAGTCCTCCGTGAGGACGTGGGTGTACGCGTCGACGACGGTCATCGGTACGCAGGTCGCGGAGACGGCGTAAAAAAGTTGACCCGTACACTCCTCAGTCCCGCCGTTCGTCGGTGTGAGCGCTCGAAGGCTGGACACCGGCGAACGTTCGGCGCATCCGAAAGGCCAAGGAGCCTCCCCCACCTACCCCGGAACAAGCAGATGGCTTCTAACGAGTACGGTGGGCCCCGGGACGCAGACCGCCCGGCGGCGGACGACCGGTCGGACTACGACTACGTCGGCGAAGACGTCGAGCGACCGGAACTGGTCGCCGACCTGAGCGAGCGCGTGGACGGCGACGTCCGCTTCGACACGTACACGCGCGAGATGTACGCGACGGACGCGTCGGCCTACGAGGTGACACCCATCGGGGTGGTCTTCCCGACGGGCACCGACGACGTGGCGTCGGTCGTCTCCTACTGCGCCGAGCGAGAGATTCCCGTCCTGCCGCGCGGCGGCGGGACGAGTCTCGCCGGGCAGGCCGTCAACGAGGCCGTCGTCCTCGACTTCATGCGGTACATGAACGACGTCCTGGACGTCCGCCCCGACGACCAGCGGGCTCACGCGGAGGCGGGCGCCGTCCTCGAGGAACTCAACCAGTTGCTCGCGCCCCACGACCTGAAGTTCGCGCCGGACCCGGCCGCCGGCAACCGGAGCGCCGTCGGCGGCGCCATCGGGAACAACTCCACGGGCGCCCACTCCCTGAAGTACGGGAAGACCGACGCCTACGTCGAGGAGTGCGAGGTCGTGCTCGCGGACGGCACCGTGACGACGTTCGGGGAAATCGAGATCGAGACCCTCCGCGAGGAAGCGAACGCGGACGCCGAGGACCTCCTCCCGCGGATCTACGCGGGCGTCCTCGACATACTCGACGAGCACGCCGACGAGGTCGACGCCCGGTTCCCCGACCTGAAGCGCAACGTCTCCGGCTACAACCTGGACCGACTCGTCGAGGAGGCCGAGAGTGGCACCGTCAACCTCGCGCGGCTGCTCGCGGGCAGCGAGGGGACCCTCGCCATCGTCACGGAGGCCACCGTCTCGCTGGAACCCGTCCCGGAGACGAAGTCGGTGACGCTGCTGACCTACGAGAGCGTCGTCGACGCGGTCACGGACGTCCAGCACGTCCTCGAACACGAGCCCGCCGCGGTCGAACTCATCGACGACACGCTCATCGACCTCGCCAGCCAGACTGCCGAGTTCTCCAACGTCGTCGCCCTCCTCCCAGAGGAGACGCGGGCCGCGCTGCTCGTGGAGTTCTACGCCGCGGACGACGACGAGGGCCGCGAGAAGACCACCGACCTCGTCGCCGACCGCGTCCGCGACGACAGTGCCCAGGAGGACCGCTACGCGTTCGACGCACTGGAGGCCCACGACGACGCGGAGCGCGCGACCTACTGGAAACTCCGGAAGTCCGGACTCCCTATCCTGCTCGGCCGGACGAGCGACGCGAAGCACTTCTCGTTCATCGAGGACTGCGCCATCCCGCCGGAGCACCTCCCCGAGTTCGTCACACGATTCCACGAGATCCTTGACGACAACGACACGTTCGCGTCGTTCTACGCGCACGCCGGCCCCGGCGTCCTCCACGTGCGCCCGCTCGTGAACACGAAGACCGAACCCGGGCTCGCGGCGATGGAGGACATCGCCGACCGCGTCACCGACCTGGTCGTGGAGTTCGGCGGGAGCGTCTCCGGCGAGCACGGCGACGGCCGCGCGCGCACCCAGTGGAACCGAAAGCTGTACGGCGACGACCTCTGGCAGGCGTTCCGCGACCTCAAGACAGCCTTCGACCCGGAATGGCTGCTGAACCCGGGCCAGGTCTGTGGTGACGTCTCGATGACGGAGAACCTCCGCTTCGACCCCGAGTACGAGTTCGACCCGCACCTCGACCCGGACCTCAACTGGCAGAACGAGAACGGCTTCCAGGGGATGGTCGAACTCTGCCACGGCTGTGGCGGCTGTCGCACCAGCCAGGACACCGGCGGCGGCGTCATGTGCCCGACGTACCGGGCCTCCGAGGAGGAGATTACGTCCACGCGGGGGCGCGCGAACATGCTCCGCCAGTCGATGAGCGGCGACCTGCCCGACGACCCGACGGACGACGAGTTCGTCGACGAGGTGCTCGACCTCTGCATCGGCTGCAAGGGCTGTGCGCGAGACTGCCCGAGCGAGGTGGACATGGCGAAGCTGAAGGCCGAGGTCGTCCACGAGCACCACCAGCGCGAGGGCGCGAGCCTCCGCGACCGGCTGTTCGCAAACGTCGACACGCTCGCGAAACTCGGGAGCGCAACGGCACCGGTCGCGAACCGCCTCCCCGACCTCCCGGGCGCGCGTGCGGTCATGGAGAAGACGGTCGGCATCGCCCGCGAACGGTCGCTGCCGTCGTTCGAGCGCGAGACGCTCCAGGACTGGTTCGACGCACGTGGCGGCGCTCGCGTCCCAGCCAGCGAAGCGGAGCGCCGGGCGGTCCTCTTCCCGGACACGTACACGAACTACAGCCACCCCGAAATCGGAAAAGCAGCCGTCCAGGTGCTCGAGGCAGCCGGCGTCCACGTCGCGCTCGCGGACCGGACGGACAGCGGTCGTCCCGCCCACTCGAAGGGATTCCTCGACAAGGCGCGTAACACTGCCGCGGCGAACGTCGCTGACCTCGCCCCGGAGGTGCGCGAGGGCTGGGACGTGGTGCTCGTCGAGCCGTCCGACGCCGTGATGTTCCAGTCCGACTACCTCGACCTCCTCTCGGGCGACGCCACCGAGACGGTCGCAGCGAACACGTACGGCGTCTGCGAGTACCTCGATGCGTTCGCCCTGGACGGAGCCGTGACGTGGGACGCCCAGGAGGTGGCGCTGTCGTACCACGGTCACTGCCACCAGAAGGCGACGAAGAAGGACCACCACGCGGTCGGCGTGCTGCGCCGGGCGGGGTACGCCGTCGACCCCGTAGACTCGACGTGCTGCGGGATGGCCGGGAGCTTCGGCTACGAGGCCGAACACCACGCGATGAGCACGGCCATCGGCGACATCCTCGTCGACCAGCTCGACGACAGTCCCGGCGAACTCGCGGTCGCGCCGGGCGCGTCCTGTCGCACGCAACTAGAGGACATGCTCGACGAGGAGGCGCGGGACGCCAGCGGGCTCGTTCCGAGCGACAGAGAAAGTCCGCCGACGCCCGTCGAACTGCTCGCGGCCGCGCTCGCCGACTGACCGAGGAACTCGCGTCAGGCCGCGTCGCTCGCTTCGAGGTACGCCCGCCCCTCCGGCGTCTCGCGGAGCATCTCGTCGAACACCTCGGCGTCCGTCTGGAACTTGTGGACCTGGTGGAGGACGGTGTTGTGGAACCCGGAGATGAACTCGCCGAACTCCTTGAAGAACTCGTGGATCCAGCGCTGCATCCGGTCGTTGGTGCGGAACTGGGTGATGAACTGCCAGTGGTACTCCGAGTCGGCGTTGAAGAACATCAACACGTGGGGGTCGTCCCGGAGCGCCCAGTAGCAGTCCTCCCACTGGTCGGCGAAGTTCGGGTAATAGAATGAGACCCGGAAGAGGAAGTGGTTGAAGATGCTTTGGTCGGGGATGACGGTCTCGCGGTAGAGGCCGTCCTCGGCCATCTCGCGGAGGATCTCGCTGATGCGGTTGTGGGAGAGTTCGATGCCGTACTCGGCGTCGAGTACCTCGCTCAGTTCCCGCGTGGACGCGGTCGGGTTCGCGACGCGAGCCTTCAGGATGACGATGTTCCTGGGGGAGACGACGTCGTCGGGCCCGTACGATGACATGGCTGAGAGTCCGTGGAGAACCGCTAAATTCCTACTGGTTGTGACAGCGAGCTCCGTGCGGGCCAGCGCTCGACAAGTCCGGGGACGCCACAATCCACCCCCGCCGTCTCTCTGGGAGCAATCTTCATCACGCCATCTCCCGGACGTACACCATGGAGATATCGAACGTAGAGACGTTCGCGCTACGCCGGGAGCTCGACGACCGGTTCGCCAACGCCCAGAAGTGGCGCGACAGCCGGGAGTACTGTCTCGTCCGACTCACGACCGCCGACGGCACGGAGGGGTGGGGCGAGTGCTGGGGGCCAGTCGCCGGCAACCGCGAGATCGTCGAGGAGTTCGTCGCACCGTGGCTCGAGGGCCGGGACGCCCGGAACGTCGAGCAGATCCACGACAACCTCCGGTGGAAGCTCCGTACCAGCTTCCACACGTTCGCGCCGGTTGGCGTCGTCAGCGCCGTCGACATGGCGCTGTGGGACATCCGCGGGAAGGCTCGGGGCGAGTCCATTGCTCAGCTCCTCGGCGGCCGCCGCCGCGAGGACGTCCGGGCGTACGCGACGGGGCACTTCTTCCGGGACGTCGACGACTTCGACCGACAGTGCGACCTGCTCGCGGCGGAGGCTCGCGGCCACGTGGAGGCCGGCTTCGACGCGCTCAAGATGAAAGTCGGCCTGGCCCACCAGTTCCCGTGGGGGCCGGACGAGGACGTCGAACTCGTTCGTACGGTGCGGGAGGCCGTCGGGGACGAGGTGACGGTGATGGTCGACGCCAACTGGGCGTACGACGTCGCGACCGCCCGTCGAGTGGGGAGAGCGCTCGAGGAACTGGACGTCTACTTCTTCGAGGAGCCAGTCCAGCCACAGCAACTCGACGCCTACTCGCGTCTCAACGACGCGCTCGACCTGGCGGTCGCGGGTGGAGAGTGCTGGGCGTTCGCCGACGAGTTCGAACGCGTACTCGACGCTGGCGCGGTGGACTACGTGCAACCCGACGTGACGAGTGCCGGCGGTGTCACCTCGATGCGCCGAATCGCCAGCTCCGCCTGGGATGCTGGCCTCCAGTGTCACCCACACGTGTTCGGGACTGGTGTCGCAATCGCCGCGAGCCTGCAGGTTCTCGCGACGATTCCCGGCCGACCGCTCCTCGAGTTCGACCGGACGCCGAACCCGATTCGCGACGAGCTAATCACCGAACAGATCACGAACGACGAGGACACGGTACCGATCCCGGACCGGCCGGGCCTGGGCATCACGATCGACGAGGCCGTCCTCGACAGGTTCAGCGCCTGAACCACGGGTTATCAAGATTGATTCTCGGCCAATCAGCAATGGCCAGATTGGTATAGCAGGATATGGTTTACGAGTTCGTCAGGCGACGCTACGACAGGGAGTAAATATTGGCGAGATATACTTTCCGGACTCTGTCGCCCCAGTTGTGAGTGTACGTGTCGATGATGTCGTCGGCGACGTCCCCCCGGAGGTACTTCACGACCCCACGGTCGCCGGTTCTGTCCCGGAGGTGCGTGGTGAAGAAGTGCCGAAAGTAGTGGGGCGTGACGTTCTCCGCGGCGTCGCCACCCGTACGGTACCAGCCCGCTGCCTCGGCGTGTCGACGTACCATCGAGCGCACCATCTCGGGCGTCAGGCGCTCTCCCCAGGCGTCTCGCGTGCTCACGAACAGCGGCTCAGCCTCGGACGGGGAATCGGGTCGGATCGCCAGCCAACGGACGAGAACGGTCTTCAGCTCCCCGTCGACGGGCACGAGCGTCGCTCGCTTGCGCTTGTTCGACGCCGTCCGTTCTTCGCCGTTGACCGTCTCTCCGCGGCTCATCCTCGGATCGACGAACAGCGTGTCGGGCCGGCCGTCGAGTTGGCCCCGGGTTCCGAGGTCGTAGGCGTCCTCGACCGCTGGCGCGGCGAGCGAGACGTCCCGAACGTCGAGATTGCAGAGTTCGCCCACCCGGAGCCCGGTCTTCAGCAGCGCCACCACGACGGCGCGCTCCAGCGGGTGGGTGACGTCGCCGACGAACTCCCGCATTCGCTCGACGGAGACCTCGCGACGGGTCGGGTCGGTGTCGATGGCTTCGTCCATCTCCTGCATCACGAGCGCCATCGGATTGGCGTCGAAGGTCCCGACCTGGGTCATGTAGCTGTAGAAGCGGTTGAGGTACGAGGCGTACGTCGCGACGGTGCTCTCGGCGTGCTGGCCGCGGAGTTCGTGCACCCAGGCGAGGCAGTCCCGGCGGTCCGCGTCCGCGGCTGTCGTCTCGAACTCCGCGAGGAACGTCTCGAACGCCCGGAGGACGCGTCCGTAGGCTTCACGCGTCCGTTCGGACTTCCCGTGGTAGGCCATGTCCTCGAGGAAATACTCGATCGGGTCGTCGGTGTCGGGTTCGCCACGGTCGGCGACTGCAGTCGCGTCGCCGCTCATCTGTCACCCTGGAGGACGAAGCCGTCGCGGCGCGGGTCGAAGCGGATCTCGCCCGCGTCCGACAGCGACTGCACCGCCTCGTCCAGTCGATCCTCGAAATCTCCGGAGAGCTCCTCGACGAGTTGGCCCCACGACACGACACCCTCCGCCGAGAGTGTCGAGAGGACCCTGTCTTCGAGGCCCTGGCCCCCAGGGGTAGCGTCCTCAGAACCACCTTCCTCGCGGTCGGCCAGGAACCCTCTTCTCCCGGCCTGCACCATCGACCGCAGGAACTCGCTCTGGGACATGTCTAGCTGTTCTGCGTGCTCGGCCCACGCCTCCTTCTGGTCGGGCGGCACGTAGGTCTTCACTACTGCTCGGTCGTCACCGGCCATGCACCACCGATTCGAGGCCGACTCCTTCAATGTTCCCCTCAGCGTGGATAAAGACCCTTATCCAGAAACGAAGCACGAGTATGTCGGGAAACCAGGAGCTAGATTCAATGATAATAAGGCTTCGAGGGGCTCCCAAGGATGATAAAATACCACCCACGGCAGTACTGCAGCCATTGATAACTATCCTCGGCAAGTTCCTCAGTTCGAGAGGGTGCACCTCGGTCGATTTGGAAACACCAGTAGAACGCCCCCTCACTCTGCGCCCCGAGAAGACCGCTGCCATTTCCGCGACCTGGGGAGAACACCGCCTCTGATTCATCGGCGGTAATCGGCCAGGGAATCGTGAGGGCTGAACTCACGCTCACGTGGTACGAGTGACTGGCGTTGCTCTCCCGGCCCGAGTTGTGTTCCTCGGCCCTCTCCTTGTTCAGCAGAACGAGGAGCTGCTCGAACACCGATCAGTCTGAGTGTCGTTTCACCAGGAGTGATCTCCGGAATTTCCTCGAGAACACCGACGTATCTCCCCAAGCCGGAGTCCAGTCGCCGTTCGAGGGCTCGTAGTGGGCTGGCCGACATTCAACCAGCGGAAGGGGGCGGCCCTCCTCGCCGCCCCCCCAGGGTGAGCGACTTCAGCGGCGGTGGATCGAGGCCATGTACTGCGCCGGGTGATACCGAATGGATGCTGTCCATCGACTGGCTCGTTCCACTCACCTCGCTGTGGCTGTCGGGGCTGTCGAATTGCTCTCGTCGACCGACTCGAAATACGGGATTTCCGTGATTCTCGAAATCTGAAATCGCGACTTCGAGGAGACTCCCTGTTCGAACACCGACTCGTAAACCATATACTGCAATACAAAGCGACGGGGGTGGATTCCCCCTCGTTCGAGTGGGAACCCAGCACTCGACTCGCTCCGAGAACCGAATCCTCGAAACCCAGCGTGCGGGTAGCCAGCCGTTACTCGTTCAGCACGTGAATCGCGTCCGGGGGAATCGAGACGTGTACTGGCGAACCAGGGTCGACGGGCAACTGTTCGACAGTCGCGGGCTGGACCTTCGCGACGACCGAGAGATCCGTCCCGTCGACGTCCACGAGGACTCGGTGTTCGTCTCCCTCGTTCAGGTGACGGCGAACTGTTCCCGTAAGTGCGGATTCATCCGCAGCGTCGATGGAGCTGCCGCTGAGTTGGACACGTGACGGGCGGACGCAGACTGTGACGGAGTTCCCGACGGAACGGTCGGCGCGCGCCCGGAGGATCTGGTCGCCGACGCCGAGGGTGATCGAATCGCCGTCCTGCTCGACGACGGTGGCGTCGAAGACGTTCTCGCTCCCCGTGAACCGGGCGACGAACTCGGTGTCCGGTCGGTCGAGGACGGTCTGCGGTGGGCCGACCTGCTCGACGGTCCCGTCCCGGAGCACTGCGATTCGGTCGCCGAGCACCGTGGCCGCGCGCTGATCGTGGGTCACGTAGATCGTCGGGATCTCCAGCGACCCGAAGAGGTCGTGCAGTTCGTCGCGGAGGCGACGTCGGATCGGCGTGTCGAGGCTGGACAGCGGTTCGTCGAGTAACAGCAGGTCGGGGTCCGCTGCGAGCGTCCGGGCCAGTGCGACGCGCCGGCGTTCGCCACCCGAGAGAGCGGACGGACGCCGGTCGAGCACGTTGTCGATCTCGAGAGTCGCGGCGAGGTCGGCCACGCGGTCAGGGCTCGTCGCCGCGTACGCGACGTTCTCCCGGGCGGTCATGTGCGGGAACAGCGCGCCGTCCTGGAACACCAGTCCGACCCGGCGTGCCTCCAGCGGCCGCCCGACGAGCGACCGGCCGTCCAGCGAGATGTCGCCCGCGTCCGGGGCGACGATGCCGGCAATCGTCGAGAGCAGCGTCGTCTTCCCACTCCCCGATGGACCCAGCACCGAGAGTACCTCCGCGCCGACCGAGAGGTCGACGGGGCCGAAGTCGAAGTCGCCGTAGGTTTTCGTGAGTCCAGTCAGGTCGAGCATCGGGTCACTCCAGGGGGTTGGTTCCGAGGCGGTCGAGGACGACGAGCGTTCCGACGGCGATGCCGACGAGAATCACCGCGACGGGGAACGCGTTCTCCAGGCCGAGCGTCGTGAACGACACCCAGATCTGGACCGGCATCGTCCGCGGGTAGTACGCGAGCATGATGGTCGCGCCGAACTCGCCCAACGCCCGGGCGAACGCCAGGGTGACGCCGGCGAGAATCCCCGGCCACGCGAGCGGGAGCGTGACGCGACGGAACGTGGTGAGCCTGTGCTTGCCGAGCGAGCGCGAGGCGTGTTCGAGGCTGCGGTCGACGCTCTCGATAGCTGCCTTCGCGGTGACGACGACGAACGGTGACGCGACGAACGTCTGGGCGAGGACGACGCCGGCTAGTGAGCGAGTCAGCGGGAACCCGCTGGCGGAGACTGCGCCACCGAGCAGCGTGTTCGGTCCGACGACGGTCAACAGCACCATGCCGCTGACGACCGGTGGTAACACCAGCGGGAGGACGACGACGGCGGTGACGACCGTCGGTAACCGACCGTCCGTGCGGGCGAGCCAGTAGGCCAGCGGCAGTCCGAACACCGTCGAGAGCACCGTACTCACGGTGGCGCCGAGCAGCGACGTCCGGGCTGCGGAGAGCACCTCGGGGCTGCCCACACGAGCGAGCACTGTGCCGGGTGGTTGACTCGCGACCAGCGCCAGCAGCGGGAGGAGGTAGAAGCAGAGCAACACCGCTCCCAGGAGGAACGCGACCGACAGCCAGTCGAGTCGCCCGGCGACGGACTCAGTGCGTGACTCGCTCGGGAACATTGCCTGTGTAGCGTGGGTAGTCCGTGGGCACCACGAAGCCGTACTCTCTGAGGTACTGTCCTGTCGTCTGCTCTGCGAAGACGTCGAGTACCGCGGGCGACTCGTCGCGAACGGTCGACGCGTAACTGATGGGTGCGCCGGAGACGACGTTCCCGCCCGGCAGTTCGTACGACACAGACGCGTACCGGTCGGCGAACTCGGGCGTGCTCAGGTCGATCTCCGGGGGCAACTCGACGTAGTCGTAGCCCCGGTCGACGGCCATGCTCCGGTAGGTGACGGCCGCGTCGACGGACCCCGTCTCGAACTGGCTGACGAGTTGCGTCTCCGGGTACACCTGCTCGCGTCGGGGGATCTCCGCGCGGAGCTCCGCCGTCGTCCCGTAGTACTCCGCGGCGAGTTCGAGCACGAACAGTGTGCGGTAGCCGAGCGGGTCGAGGTCCGGGTCGGTCCGACCGAGCGAGACGTCGCCGTCGAGCAGCGGCCGGTACCAGCCGTCGACGCCCGCGTCGGCGATGTGCTGCCCGCCGTCGGTGTCCTGGTTGTACGCGACGACGACGGAGTTCGTCGCGAACTCGGCGTACCACTCAGGGTCCATCGGTGAGTCGAACAGCGCGACGTCGGCCACCGACACGACGTCGGGGTCCTTCTGCGCCTCGGCGACGAGGCGAGCGACCTCCGCGGAGCCCCGCGCCTCGACCTGCAGGGTCGCGTCGACGGCCGGCCGGAGCCCGTTCTCGAGGGCGTTGTTGAGGCTCCCGGCAGCGAGCAGCGACACTGTCGGACTGCGGTCACCGGCGAGCGCCGAACAGCCACCGAGCGAACCGACTCCGGCAGCGAGTCCAGCGAGGAACGTTCGCCGGCCGGGGGTTCGCGTCATGGTAGTAGACACAGACGGTTTACGTATAGGCGTAACGCAAGCAGATCTG
Organism: Halobacterium wangiae; assembly: GCF_021249345.1. Taxonomy (NCBI): domain Archaea; kingdom Methanobacteriati; phylum Methanobacteriota; class Halobacteria; order Halobacteriales; family Halobacteriaceae; genus Halobacterium; species Halobacterium wangiae. The sequence goes on from NZ_CP089588.1 coordinate 2,842,308, forward strand.
GTTACACGGAACGCCCGGGCGCGAGCGCAAACCGTCAGCGGACGTCGGAACTCGACGCCCGCGACAACAACACGACGGCGATCGCCCCCAGAACGAGGTCGAGTGCCACCAGTACGGCTACGCCTGGAATCACACCGTCGAGCGTACCACCGAAGGCCGTGACCTCGACGACCGTCATCACGTCCTGGTCGAGCATCAGCGACCGCGCGGCGTCGACGCCGTAGGTGACGGGGTTGACGCTGGCGAACGTCTGAACCCACCCCGGGAGCGAGTCCAGGGGGAGGAACGCACTCGAGAGGAACAGGAGCGGGAACTGCAGGAGGTTCGCCCCGATGATCGTCGACTCCTGGTCGCGGGTGAGGACGGCCAGGGAGTTCGACAGCGCGAGGAACCACAGGGAGAAGAGGATGCCGACGGCGACGATGGCGACGGCGCCGACCGCTCCGGTGACGATCTCCGCGCCGAGGAGGACGCCGAGGCCGAGGATGATCGCGATCTGGACGGCGATGCGGAACACCTCCGCGGCCGTCTTCCCGACGAAGACGGCGGTGCGGTTCATCGGCGAGACGAGCACCTTCTCGAACATCCCGTTCTCGATGTCGTTGACGAGACCGATGCCCGAGGTGATGGCTGCCGCGAGCGCGACCTGGATCGTGATCGCGGGGACGAGGTACGTCTCGTAGTTGATGCCGGGGATGCCGCGGTTGACGGCCGCGCCCGCGACGTTGCCGAACACCTCGGTGAACAGCACGAGGAAGATGATGGGCTGGACGAGCGACACCACGAGGACGAACGGGTTGCGGACGGCCTTGAGGTTCCAGCGCTTGAAGTTCACCCAGACGTCCCCGAAGAAGGAGTTCCCGGAGCGGACGACGTCGTGGTCGGCGCCCTCCTCGCGGGTCGGCGTGTTCATCGGCTCTCCTCCTCCGTCTCGACGTCCAGTTCCTCGCCCGTGATGGCCAGGAAGACGTCGTCGAGGGTTGGCGCGCGGATGTTGAACCCGGTCACGGTCAGCCCCGCGTCGCGGAGCGCGACGAGCAGGTCAGTCCCGTGTTGCCGTGCGGTCTCGGCGGTGACGCTGATGCCGTCCTCGCTCTCCGAGACGGACGCGTCGTCGAACGCGTCGAACTCGCGGGCGATGGCCGCGGCACGGTGGCGGGCGTCGCCGTCACCCTCCAGTTCGACGTCCAGCACCTCGCCGCCCACCTCGCGCTTGAGGTCGGCGGGACTCCCCTCCGCGACGATGTTGCCGTCGAGGATGACCGAGAGACGGTCACAGAGCTGGTCGGCCTCCTCGAGGTACTGGGTGGTGAGGAAGATGGTGGTGCCGCGGTCGTTGATGCGGCGGAAGTACTCCCAGAGACGGTTCCGGGCCTTCGGGTCGAGGCCGGTGGTCGGTTCGTCGAGGAACACGAGCGGTGGCCGGTGGACGAGCGCGGTGGCCGCGTCGAGGCGTTTCTTCATCCCGCCGGAGAACTCCTCGGCGCGCTTGTCGGCGACGTCCGCGAGACCGACCAGTTCGAGGAGTTCGTCGATGCGCGTCTGGCGGTCGCCCCGGGGGACCCCGTAGGCCTCGCACGCGAACCGGATGTTCTCCTCGGCCGTGAGTTCGGGGTCGATGCTCGTCTCCTGGGCCATGTAGCCGATGGACTGCCGGACCTTCCGCGGGTCGGTGCGGACGTCGAAGCCGTTGACGCGGACGTCGCCGGCAGTCGGAGAGAGCAGCGTCGCGAGCACCTTGATGGTCGTCGTCTTGCCCGCGCCGTTCGGCCCCAGGAAGCCGAAGAACTCCCCCTCCGGGACGGTCATGTCGACGTTGCGGACGGCTTCCGTGCCGTCGGCGTACGTCAGCTGCAACCCCTCGACGTCGACGGCGGAGACTCTCGGGCGGGTGTCGGTGTTCGCCGATCCGTGTTCGGCCACCGACTCGGACTCTGACGTGGGCATACTGCTACTACAGGAGCGGGCTGTAAAGACGTTCAGCTCCGAACGGTCGAGCAGCCGCTGGACGCTGGAGACCCAGTCCGCCCTCGGTGGACCTGTCAACGAACACCGGAGATTGGGGGTTCGAGCTTCCCTAGGCTTATTCGCCTTCCCCTCCCCGTGAACCGTATGCGAATCAAGACATCGCTGAAGAGCAACTTCACCGCGGGCCTCGTGCTGGTGGGGCCACTCGTGGTGACGCTCGTCATCCTGCGAACTCTAATGGGGTGGCTCGGCGGCCTACTCGACCCCATCGTCGACGGGACACGGCTCGCCACACAGACCGGTGACAGCACGATACTCGCCCAGTTGCTCGCGCTCGCCATCATCGCCGCGCTGGTGACGGTGCTCGGCTTCCTCGCCCAGCAGTCTGTCGGCAAACACATCTTCGGGCGGACCGGCCGCCTCGTCGCCTTCCTCCCGGTTTTCCGGACCATCTACGGGAGCGTCCGCGGGATGGCCTCTTCGGTCGTGAACAGGAGTTCGGACTTCGAGTCCGTGGTGTACGTCGAGTACCCCCGTGACGGCGTCTACCGGCTCGGGCTGAAGACCGGCGACAGCCCCGACGACCTGGCGGAACTCGCGGGCGAGGACGCGCACAACGTCTTCTTCCCGGGGAGCCCGAACCCGACGCAGGGCTCGCTGATACTGGTGCCGGACAGCCGCGTCCACGACTCCGAGTTGAGCGTCAGGGCCGCCATCCGCCTGCTGATGACCACGGGGATGGACCAGTCCGACTCCGTCATCGAACTCGACGACGACGAAGTGGTGCTGCCGGGCGACCGCCCGGAGTCCGCGGACTGAGACGGCCCTCTACGTTCTCTGCTGTCACTGCAGTTCGTTCCGGAGTCGCGCCGCGAGCCGGTCCAGCGCGTCGTCCGCAGTCGCGACGTCGTCGGTGAGGCTGAGGAACCCGTGGGCCATGGACGGGTAGTGCCAGTGCTCGACGGGCGTGCCGTCGGCGTCGAGGGCGTCAGCGTACGCGCGGCCTTCGTCGCGGAGCGGGTCGTGGCCCGCCGTGACGACGGTGACGGGCGGGAGATCGCCGTGGTCGGCCGCGCGCAGGACGCTGGCGTACGGGTTCGCGGCGGTGACCGGACTCCGACAGTACTGCCCCCAGAACCACTCGACGTCCGCCCGGGTGAGCAGCGGCCCGTCGCCGTGCTCGCGGTACGACACGCGGTTCGTGGTCCGGTCGGTCATGGGGTAGAGCAGCGCCTGGTGGGCGAGACCGGGGCCGCCGAACTCGCGGGCGCGCAGGGTGACAGCGGCCGCGAGGTTCCCGCCCGCGCTCGTCCCGGCGACTGCGACGCGGTCGGGGTCGGCGCCGAACGCGCTCGCGTTCTCGACGGTCCACTCGAGTGCGGCGTAGGCGTCGTCGAGGCCCGCGGGGAACGGGTGTTCCGGCGCGAGGCGGTAGTCGACGCTCACGACGACGCAGTCCGCGCGGGCCGCGACTTCCCGACAGACGCCACCGATGGAGTCCAGCGTCCCGAGCGTCCACCCGCCGCCGTGGTAGAAGACGACGACGGGCGCGGGTCGTTCGGGGTCGTCGTGGTAGACGCGGACGGGCACCGCTCCTGCGGGACCGTCGAACGCCAGGTCGCGGACGAACGCGACCTCTCGCGGGTCGTCGGCCGTGAACACCTCGTCCTCTACGCGCCGGGCTGCCGGGACGGAGAGTTCGGACCACTCCGGGACGCCGGCGGCCCGGACGCGGTCGACGACGGCGGCGAGTTCCGGGTCGAGTTCGGTCACGGACGTCCATCTCGCTCCGGGGACGTGAACGTTCGGAACGTTCTCGGCGCTGGCGTCACACGTGGGGGTATGGACGAGTTCGACGCGTCGCAGTCCGCCGCCCGGATGCGGGACGCCGAATCCTCGCTGACGGGACTCCGCGAGCGGTTCTCCACGCCAGCAGACGCAGTGTACATGGACGGGAACAGTCTCGGCGTCCACGGCGAGGACGCCGCGGCGGCCCTCGAACGCGCCGTCGAGCAGTGGCGCGAACTCGGCATCGAGGCGTGGACGGCGGCCGACCCGCCGTGGTTCGACTACGGCGAGCGACTCGGCGACCGACTCGCGGACGTCGTCGGTGCAAAACCCGCCGAGTGCGTCGCGGCGAACTCCACGACCGTGAACATCCACACACTCGTCGGGACGTTCCTTGACGCCGCCGACGGCGAACGCGTCGTCGTCAACGAACTCGACTTCCCAACCGACCACTACGCCATCCGCGCCCAGTTGCGCGCACGCGGCATTGACCCCGCGGAGGGCCTCGTGGTCGTCGAGAGCGAGGACGGGCATACGATCGAGACGGACGCGATCGCGGCGGCCGTCGACGACGACACCGCCGTCGTGTTCATGCCCTCCGTGCTCTACCGGAGCGGACAGCTGTTCGACCTCGAAGCCATCACCGAAATCGCCCACGAGCACGACGCGTTCGCGGGGTTCGACCTCGCGCACTCCGTCGGCGTCGTCCCCCACGACCTCCACTTCGACGAAGTGGACTTCGCGGTGTGGTGTAGCTACAAGTACCTCAACGCCGGCCCGGGAGCAATCGGCGGCCTCTACGTCCACGAGAACCACTTCGACCTCGACCCCGCGCTCCCCGGCTGGTGGGGTCACGACTCGGCGACGCAGTTCGAGTTGCGCCCCGAGTTCACGCCAGCGGCGGACGCCAGCGCCTACCAGATCGGCACCGTCCCGGTGTTCTCGGCGGCGCCGCTGTTCGGCACGCTCGACGTCGTCGAGGCCGCGGGCATCGACGAACTCCGCCGGCACTCGGTGGCGCTCACGCGGTACCTGATCAGCCTCGTCGACGAACGCCTCCCCGAGTGCACCGTGGGCACGCCCCGGGAGGCCGAGCGACGCGGCGGCCACGTCGCGATCGAACACCCCGAGGCGGGGGCGCTCAGCCGCGCGCTCCGGGACCGCGGTGTGGTCGTCGACTACCGCCCGCCGGACGTCGTCCGGGTCGCGCCGTCGCCGTACTACGTCGGGTACGAGGACGTCTGGCGAGCGGTCGAGGGACTCCGAGTGGTGCTCGACGAGGACGCCCACCTCGACTACGCAGACGAGTCCGAGTCGGTCACGTGACCCCGGTCAGGTCGACGTCGAATCGGTGCCCGCGAACTCGAAGCGCGCACCGCCATCGGCGCCCTCGGTGACCGACACCGACCAGCCGTGGGCCTCGGCGATGCCCTTCACGATTGCGAGTCCGAAGCCGGTGCCGTCCTCGCTGTGTGTCTCCCCGGACCTGAAGACCGCGTCGCGGTGTTCCGGCGGGATGCCGGGACCGTCGTCCTCGACGAAGAACTCGTCCCCGTTCGAGCCGACCGTCACCGTGACCCCCGGACCGCCGTGCTCAACTGCGTTCCCGAAGAGGTTCTCCAGCAGCGACCCGAACCGCGAGGGGTCCGCGAGGAGCGTCGCGTCGTCGCTCACCGCCAGCGTGGCACCGTCGGTCTCCACGTTCCGCCACGCCTGCTCGGCAGCGTCTGACAGCGACACCTCGACCGTCTCGTCGAGGCTACGGCCCTGTCTGGCGAGCGTGAGGACGCTCTCGATGATGTCGTGCATCCGTTCGAGCGCCGTGTCCGCGCGCTCGAAGTGTTCATCGTCGCCGGTCTCCTCGGCGAGTTCGACGTAGCCGCGCGCGACGTTCAGCGGGTTCCGGAGGTCGTGGCTCACGATGCCTGCGAACTCCTCCAGGCGGTCGTTCTGGCGTTTCAGTTCGCGCTCCCGTTCCTTGCGGTCGGTGATGTCGGTGTACATCGCGTAGCCGTGGACGTTCGGCTTGTCCAGACGGAACGGCACCACGTCGAGGAGGAAGTCCCGCAGGCCGTCCGCGGCGATGCGACGGACCTCGGCGTTCACGTTCTGTCCCTCCTTGAGCTTCTGGTTGTACACCTCGGCCTCGGTGCGAGACTCCGGCGGGACGATGTAGTCGTCGATCTTCTCGTCGGCGAGTTCGGCCTCGCCGTAGCCGAACACGCGCTCGAAGGCGGGGTTGATCGACTGGATGATCGGTTCCCCGTCCTCGACGACGAAGCTCGCGGTCGGACTCGGGATGTTCTCGAACAGCGCCGCGAGTCGGTTGCGCTCGCGGCGGAGTTCCGCCTCGCGGTCGTGGAGCATCTGCACGCGGTCCGCGCGGTCGAGTGCGGCCTCGCCGTTCGCCGCCAGCACGCGCAGCAGGTCGCAGTCGGTGCGGTTCAGCGTCTCTCGCTCGCTCGCGCCTACGAGCACCACGCCGTACTCACCGAGCGGGTGGATTATCTCCTCCTCAATGAGCGTCGACGGGTTGTGGACGTCCGGGTGGTCGGGGACGTTGTCGAACTTCTCGGGCTCGCCGTCCTCGTACACCCGCCACGCGAGGCTCTTCCCGGCCTCGAGCACCGGCGGTTCGTCGGCGCCGACAGTCCCCGAGACCGCTGCTGGCTGCAGTGCGTCGCGGTCCGCCGAGCGGAAGAACACGCCGACGTACGGCAGTCCGAGCAGTTCCTTCGCGGCCTCGACGATTACCGACGCGATCTCCTCGGGCGTCTCCCCCACGAGCATCCGCCTGGTGGCGTCGTGGAGGCCCGTCAGCGTCTGTTCCCGGTGATGCTGGTCGGTCACGTCGCTGACCACCGCGAACGCGTCGGCGCCCGTCCGCTGGTCGAAGGGTTTGACTCTGACCTCGAGAATCCGGTCGTCGTCGGCGTCGGCGAGCGTCGTCTCGACGGTCACGTCCTCCTCCGAGGGGACGAGTCGGGCGTCGTCCGCGGCGAGCAGGTCGGCCAGGGACCGTTCGCGGAGCTCCGCCTCGCTCGCGCCGAAGATAGTCTCTGCGGACTCGTTGGCGTGCTCGATGGTGGCCGGTTCGTCGTGGTGGGTGTCGTAGAGGACGAGTGCGTCGTCGGCCTGCTCGAACAGCGTCCGGAAGCGTTCCTCGCTGTCGCGGACGTCCCGCTGGGAGCGGATCCGCTGGACCGCCTGGAACGCGTGGGACGCCAGTAACTCGGCGAGTTCGAGGTCGTCCTCGTCCAGGCTGTCGGGTTCGTCCATGCCCGCCTGGAAGATGCCGACGTCGCCGATCGGAACGGTGACGACCGACCGTGGGGAGTCCTCGGGGGCGTCCTCGACGCGCGGGTCGTCCTCGACGTCCGGGACGACTTCGGCCTCCCCGGTCTGGAAGGTCTGGCCCGCGAGCCCCTCGTCGGCGGCGATTCCGGTCACGCTCGGCCGGCGACCGCTCCACGTGCGGACAGAGAGCACGCCGTCCCGCTCGGTCTCCACGACGGCCGACGAGAAGTCGAAGATGGCCGCTGCGGCGTCCGCCATCGCCTCGTACACCGTCTCGACGCTGTCTGCGCCGGCGACCTCGGTGGCGTACGCGAGGAGTTCGCTGCGGTGGTCGCTGGGCTCAGTCATCGTCAGTCTCGTCCGAGAGGCGCCTGAACAGGACCTCGTAGTCCTCGCTGTCGAAGTCCGCGACCACGTCGTCGAGTTCGTCGCGCAGCGCGTCGAGCCTGGACCGTAGCTCCCGGAACTCCTCGGACTCCGTGACGCTGGGGTCCTCGGAGTCCACCAGTAGCGCGTGCTTGCGGGCGGTCGAGAAGTAGCGCTGGACGGTGCCGTTGTACGTCGAGCGGCGGAGCAGACGGACCACCGTCGCGCGGAGGGTTTCGCGGTCGACGGGCTTGCGGAGGTAGTCGTCGAACCCGAGGTCGATGATGTCGAGTTCGGGTTCGACGGCGGTGACCATCGCGACCCGGCAGTCGAGGTCGCGCTCGCGGATGGTCTCGAGGACGTGGTCACCCGAGAAGTCGGGCATCTGCCGGTCGAGCAACACGGCGTCGACGCCTTCGTCGAGGGCCTCGACGGCTTCCTCGCCGTTGTACGCCGTTCTGACGGTGTAACTGTCGCGGAGCCAGATCGCATAGAGGTCGGCGAGCCCCTCCTCGTCGTCGACGACGAGAACGGTGGCGTCCTCGTCGTCCGTGTTCCGCGTGTCAGCGTCGCTCATATTTGCGGTGTCCCGCGGTCTGACCAACAATTGGTGCCGACGTATTTATCACTTGTTGCGCACGCAGGGTCGTTTTGGCAAGCCTAAAATAACCGCGTGGCGTAGCCTCCGACGATGAGCGACACGGACGCCCCCTACACGCTCGACGACGTCACCGTCGTGATGGGGACGTACAACGAGGAGGCAGCCATCGACGCCGTCCTCTCGGACATCGAGACGGTCACGGACGGCCGGGCGAGCGTCGTCTGCGTGGACGGGTCGAGCGACCGGACGCCGGCAATCGCCAGGGAACACGGCGCCCACGTCGTCGAACAGGAACCCCGGGGGTACGGTGTCGCCGTCCGCGCCGCACTGCTCGCGGCGGACACCCCCGTCGTCGTCACCACCGACTGCGACGACACCTACCCGATGGAGCGCATCCCGGCGTTCCTCGACTACGTCAACGAGGGGTACGACGTGGTCAGCGGCGACCGACTCTACTGGGGTGCCGAGGAGATGCCGCCGTTCAACCGCCTCGGGAACGCCGCGTTCGCCGCACTCGCGTCGCTGCTCGTCGGCGAGCGCGTCCACGACACGACGACGGGAATGCGCGCGTACCGCCGCGAGGTGATCGAGACCATCGAGTGGACGCAGAACACGGGGCTCTCGGCGGAACTGCTGCTCCGCCCCCTCTGTCGCGGCTACGACGTACTGGAGGTCCCCATCGAGTACGACGAGCGGCTCGGCGAGACGAAACTCGACCCGCTGGAGGGCGGCGCGGAGATCCTCGGCTCCATCCTGAAAGTCTGCGCCGAAGAACGTCTGTTCTGAGTGGCTGCCTGGACGTGCGCGCCGGCCGAGCGTCGGTGTCGTGGAGGACTCGCTACTCGTCGGGCGCTCCCAGAGCGATTCCGCACCTGAGGGCGGGTTCGCACTCCCGGTGGACCGTCTCCCTGCCGGTCACCCCGTTGAGTGGCTCCCCACACACCACGCAGGTGGCGTCTGGCTCCGTCTCCCCCTCGGAGTTCGTCTGTTCGTCGCTGTGTACGGTACCACCCGCTCGTTCCCCGTCGACAGGGTCAGTCTGTGATGACATCGGAGCTCTCCCGCCCTGTTAACCACTACTTACCAGACGTCCCTTCGTTATATCCCGGATAACACCCCGAGTCGAAAGTGCGGCTGCTCCGCCCCATCCGTCGATTCCGGGCGACTGGCCTCGATGTCGACTACGCGTGGAGCGTCCGGACGCTCACTGCTCTCCGGCGTCGACCGCACGGCGAGAACGAGACTGTTCGTCGGCTACGGTCACGTTGCCGTCGCTGTCGACGGTCACGTGGTAGTCACAGTACGCGAACTTCACGGTGAGGCTGTCGCCGGGAGCGTCGAGGAGTGCGGTCAGTGCGTCCGGGTCCAGTACGTCGTACAGCGGCGGGAGTCTGGTCGGTTCGACGTGTTCGCGTTTCGCGACTTCTAGGACGATTTCGTGGACAGGGTGGGAAGTAGTCTGCTCGATGCTACTGCGTTCCATTACTAGAGAGAGGGGTTGCGTCGTAGATAAGCTTGACAGAAAGTTGCTTGCCGACTGTTCAGGATTCAAAGTGGAACTGCGGAATCCCGCAACCCCCGGGTTGCGCGAACCCGCAAACGACCCGGTCGTCTTGAGGTCCGGCCGTCGCTCACGGTCACTCCTCGGACACGTCGCTCCCGAAGTGGTCGAACGGCTGGACGTGCACGTTCTTGACGAACCGCTGGGTCTGGACGGCGAGGCCGAGCGCCTCGAGGTTGGCGGCGATCCGCGTGATGTCGTCGCCGTCGCCGGCCACGGCCTCGACGACCAGGTTTTCCGTCCCGGCGTGGATCTCCTCGACCTCCACGACGCCGTCGATTCCGAGGGCCTCCTCGACGAGTCCCGCTCGATCGCCGATTGACACGGTGCAGACCAACTGGACCCGGAGCTGGAAACCCGCCGCGTCGTAGTCGATGTCGGGCTGGTAGCCGTTGATGACGCCGTCGTCCTCCAGTCGCTCGATCCGGTTGCGGACGGTGTTCGGCGCGACGCCGACCGCCTCCGCGATGACGGAGGCAGTGTTGTTCCTGGCGTCGGCCTGGAGCATGTGGAGGATCCCCCTGTCGACGTCGTCGAGTTCGGGCGGCTCCATACGCCGACTACCGGGACGCGACGGAAGGTCGTTGTTACCAGTCTGCTCGGTCTGGTCGTCGGTAAATCGCACCTATCGCGGCTGTGTCCGGAGCACCCACGTCGTCTTCCAGTCGACGCCCCGCCCAGGCGACGCTCCAGAAGTCGGGCGCCATTGGAGGAGCCGACGAGATACAGCGGTTAGACCCACGATTCGGGGTGTGACGTCACCGATTTCACCAGATAGTACTTGGGTACTGACCGCGTAGCGTATCCATGATAAAGACTACCGAAGAGCACGACGCGCAGGAGGGCCGCGAACTCGGCGTGGAGCAGGCCCTCGTCGTGGTCGACAGAGTCCTCGGCGACGCGACGCCCCTCGTGTGGAAGGCAGCGATCTTCTACACGCTGTGGATCGGGCTGGCGTACACGGCGATGACGAACGCGGCGGGCACCGCAGCTGTCCAGCTCTCGGCGATCGCGTACTGGTTCGGCTGGCTGTTCCTCGCGATGACCATCGTCGTCGGGGTGTTCGTCGCGGTCACCAGCTGGCTCGACCGGCGGCGGATCGTCGGTCACCAAAACACGTACTGACTCGCCTGAAGCCCTCCGGTCAGTCGACCGTTCGCACAGAGGCGTTCAGGACGGTTCCGTCGGGACCGGCGCCCGGAACGTACGCTGCTTCTCCACCGCAGTTGCGGAGGTCGGTGCAGAGCTCCCGGTACGGCGTGAGCGCCCGGTAGCCCTCGGGTGTCGCCTCGACTGGGAGTCGGACGCGGTACGTGAGTCCGGCGCCGTAGCCGCCGTCCACGAGTGCGTCGACTGTCACGCTCCCGTTCAGCGGCACGCTCGCGTTTCCGGCACCTGGACCCGCTCCGTCGAGGCGAACGCGGCCGTCTCTGACGACCACGTCGAAGTCGGTGTGTCCACCTGCTGGCGCCTCGTCGATGGCGTAGTAGACGCGCTCGTCGCCTGAGGAGAGCGTCACCGTCACGCTCTCTGTCCACTCCGGGAGGCCGAGTCGCACGTCGACGGCGAGCGCGTCCCCGGAGACCATCTGGACGGGTCTGAGTTCGGGCGTGACCGGGCGCGTGGAGTACGGCGACCACGACCCCCGGTAGACGTAGCGGTAGTGGTCGCGGTCCGGGTAGGCGTCGACGACGGCGAACGGGCGCTCCTCGAGCGCGTAGACGGTCTGGCCGTCGAACCCCGGGTCGTTGCGGAGGGGCTGGAATGGGTGGTTGAGCCAGTCCCCGTACGGGCCGGGGAGGAACACCACCGCGTCAGCCGGGGGCGAGGGCTCGAACGGCTCGTAGGCGGCCTCGTAGTGGTCGGTTAGCTCGGCGTTCTCCCGGACTGGTGGTGCCGCCGCGGACGCCGTCGCGACCCCGAGGACCGCTGCGGTCACCACGAGCACGGAGAGTGCGACGGGACGGGCGCGGCCGTCGGACACCCAATCACGCAGTGAGCGACGGGCCGCGTCGACGACGGCGAGCGTGCCGACGGCCGTGAACACGCTCGCCGGGACGAGCAGGTCGAAGTGGTAGTACGGGCCGAGTGTCGCGACCAGGCCGTCGGTCGGGTCACCGAGCGAGCCCAGGACGTTGCGGTTCCCCCAGAAGAAGAGGTTGCCCGCGACGACGCTGACTGCGACGCCGGCGAGCACTGCCTGGACCCAGTCCCAGCCACGTCTGTGGGTCGCGTAGCCACCGACGGCGGCGAGTACGCTGCCGAGCGCGCCGAAGGGCCCCCAGGTCGTGAGGAACTGTCCGACAACCTCGGCGTTCGAGCGCACGGCGAGTCCGGGGGTGTACGCCAGTTCGTAGTCGAGAATCGCGCGCCGACCGAACCCGAGGCCGTCGAGGGGTGCGAACGCCTCGTATGGGAACAGAAGTGGTGACCCGGTGACGACGGCGTTGTACCCTAGCGTAATGGCGACGCCGACGAGTCCGGTGGCCGCGGTGGCGCTGCGGCGGCGGACGACTGGGCCGATGGAACGCTCATGGAGCGCGGCGAGCAGCGTCCAGAGCGCGTGGACGACGAACGGTGCGGCGAACAGGACGGCCGTGTACGGTCGCGAGAAGAACGCGAGGCCGGTCGCCGCGCCAGCCACCGCCGCCCACCGCGTGCTCCCGGTGCGCTCCGCGCGGACGTACGCGAGCGCGAACGCGAGGTTCAGCATCGTCGTCGGCGCGTACGGGAGGAAGAGGCCGGACTGCACGAGGAACAGCGGCGAGCAGAGCAGGGCGACGGCCGCGACGACGCCCGTCCGGTGGTCGAAGGCCTCGCGGACCACGCCGTACAGCAGGGCGACGTTCGCTGCGGCGACGGCGGGTAGTGCGTAGCTGAACGACCCCGCGAGTTCACCGAGTGCGAAGAGGGCGGCCGTCGGCGGCGCGTACTTCGGGTAGAGTCCGCTGGCGGACTCGACGAAGAACCACGGGCGGAACGCCTCGGCGACGGGTGGCCGGAGGAACAGCTGGCCGTCGAGCAGCATCGCGGCCTGCTGGAGGTAGACCGCCTCGTCGTGGTTCGTGGAGTGGTACGGGAAGAGGAGGGTCGACACCGCGAACGCGAGGACGGCGGCGACGACAGCGAGCGCGAGGGGTGCGACGGGGAGGCGGGCGAGCGCGTCGCGGACGCGCTGGGCGACCATTATCGGGTCGGATACCACGCCAGCGAGTGGTCGGAGACGAGGTCGACCGTCACCGGTTCGCCGACGTCCATGTCCTCGGCGTGGTTGTGGAGACAGCGGACCACGTCGCCGTTGTCGAGTTCGACGTGGTAGATGAACGAGGGGCCGGTGTACTGGCGCTGGACGATGACGCCGTTGGCGTTCGCCTCGTTGGCGGGGACGGCGCGCAGGTCGTCCGGGCGCACGAGTACGTCGACCATCGCGCCGGTGTAGCCGTCGGAGAGACCCTTCAGGAGCGAGCGGTCGTATGAGCCGATGCGGGTGTCGACGGTCTGTTCGCCGACCCGTCCCGAGAGGAAGCCGGCCTGCCCGAGGAAGGAGGCGACGAACCGGGACTCGGGGTGTTCGAAGACGGACTCCGGGTCGCCGACCTGTTCGAGGCGGCCGTCGTGGAGCACCGCGACGCGGTCGGAGATGGAGAGCGCCTCCTCCTGGTCGTGGGTGACGGAGACGGCGGTGACGCCGGCCTCCTTGAGGATGCGGCGGACTTCCTCGCGCATCTCTACGCGGAGGCGCACGTCGAGGTTCGAGAACGGCTCGTCGAGCAGGAGGATGTCCGGCTCCGGCGCGAGGCTCCGGGCGAGCGCCACGCGCTGCCGTTGCCCGCCGGAGAGCTGGTCGGGCGAGCGCTCACCCATCCCGGGCATGTCGACGAGTTCGAGCAGTTCGTCGACCCGCTCCTCGGTGGCCGCGTCGTCGAGGCCGGTGAGCCCGAACGCGACGTTCTCGCGGACCGAGAGGTGGGGGAACAGCGCGAAGTCCTGGAAGACGATGCCGACCCCACGGGTCTCGGCGTCCTCGAACGTCCCGGGACCGGCGACGACGTCTCCGGCCAGCGAGATGGTGCCCTCCGTCGGGCGTTCGAGGCCGGCGAGCAGCCGCAGCGTCGTCGTCTTCCCGCACCCGGAGGGACCGAGCAACGTCAACAGTTCGCCGTCGCGCACGGTGAGCGAGAGGTCGGCGACCGCGGTCTCGGTGCCGTACTCCTTAGTGACGCCGTCGAGTTCCAGCACTCGGGGTGGGGAGTCAGCCGCGTCCGTCGCGTCGCTGTCTTCGGGCACGGTCGCCGACTCCGTCGTGACGTCTGGTTCAGCCATTGTATCGTTCCTGTGCGAGGATCACGACCATCGAGAGCGCGGAGACGCCCACGAGGACGAGTGCGGGGACGGCGGCCGCGCCGTACGAGCCCGCTCCTCTAACGAGCCAGATGTAGGAGACCAGGGTTTCAAAGCCTAACGGACTGAGCATGAGCGTCGCCGGGAGCTCCTTCATCGTCGTGAGGAAGACGAGCGCCGCGCCGGCGGCGACTCCGGGCGCGATGAGCGGCAGCGTCACCTCCCGGAACGCGCCCGTCGGCGACCGGCCGAGCGTCCGGGCGGCCTCCGTGAGTTTCGGGTCCACCTGCAGCACAGACGAGCGGACCGTCCCGACGGCCTGCGGGAGGAAGCGCACGACGTACGCGAAGACGAGCAGGGGCACGGTCTGGTACAGCGACGTGACGAACTCCGTGGAGAAGAAGATGAGCGCGAGCCCGATGACGACTCCCGGGACGGCGTACCCGACGTAGGTGAGCCGGTCGGCGACGGTCGCGACGACGGAGTTTGAGCGCGCCGAGTAGCCCGCGACGGGGAGCGCGAGCAGCGTCGCGGCGAGGGCGGCGGCGACGGCGACCTTCACGGAGTTCCACGCCACCTCGGGTTCAAACGTGAAGATGGTCTCGCCGGCCTGGTCGAGCCAGAGGACGAGCACGCCGAGCGGGACGGCCAGGGCGAGCCCCGCGACAGCCGCACAGAACGCGAGGGCCGGCCACTTCCAGGTGCCGAGTTCGATGCGGCCCGGCTGGCGGGACCCGCGAGAGATGTACGCCGCGGTGTCGCCGCCGACGTGGGATTCGAGGGCGAGCACGACCGCGACGACGCCGAGCAACTGGAGGGAGAGCAACGCGGGGAACCCCTCGGGGACCCCGAGACTCCGCTGGGCGACGTAGATCTGCTGGGTGAACACCTGGTAGCGCATGATGGAGGGCGTGCCGAAGTCCGAGAGGGCGTACAGCGCGGCGAGCAGCGCGCCCGCGGTCACGCCCGGAAGGATCTGTGGGACGGTGACGCGTTTGAACGCTTCCCAGCGCGAGTGGTTGAGGGTGCGGGCGGCCTCGACGAGCGTGCCGTCGAAGGAGAGCAGTGCGGCCCGCGTCGTGAGGAAGACGTAGGGGTAGGTGAACAGGATCAGGACGAGGGCGGTGCCGTGGAGTCCGTAGATTGCGGGGATGCGCTCGATGCCGAGCGGCGCGAGCGCATCCGCGAGGTCGCCGCGCGGACCGAACGCGCTGACGAACGTGAACGCGCCGATGTAACTCGGGACGACCAGCGGGAGCGCGGCGACGATGGTCCAGACCCGTCGACCCGGGAGGTCGGTCTGGACGGTCAACACCGCCAGGGGCACGCCGACGAGCACACAGCCAAGTGTCACCCAGAAGACGAGAACGAGGCTGTTGACGAGCGTCGTGACGCTGCCCGAGTACGTGAACAACTCGAGCAGGTGACCGAGCCCGTAGTTCGACGCGCGGACGAACAGGACGACGAGTGGCAGTGAGACGAGCGCAGCGACGGCAGCGGCGACGAGCGCGAGGCCGAGGCCGGCGGCACCGTCGCCGTCGCCGACCGCGGCGGCCTTCAGCCGTTCGAGGCGCTCGCTGGTAGCCATCTACGAGAGGATGCCGACGTCCCGGAGCATCTCGAGTGTCGGCTGTACGTTCGAGAGCTCCTGGAGGTCGATCTCTGGCGGTTCGAGTTCGTCGATGGTGGGGAGCGGGCCGACCGGTTCGACCTCCGAGATCATCGGGTAGGCGAAGCCGCGCGTGGCGATGAACTCCTGGGCCTCCGCGGACAGCAGGTGGCGGACGAACAGGTCCGCGAGGTCCTGGCGGTCCGACCCGCCGAGGACGGACGCGCCGGAGACGTTGACGAGTGCGCCCGCGTCGTTCTTCGTGAACGCGAGCTCGATGGGTGCGTCGTCGCGGCGCGCGAGCACACGGATGGCGTAGTAGTGGTTCGCGAACCCGGCGCCGATCTCGCCGTTGGCGACGGACTCGGAGACGAGGAACTCGTTGTCGTAGCGGGCGACTCCCTGGGTGACCATGTCCTCGAGCCACTGGCGGGTCGTCTCCTCCCCGCGCTGGAGGCGCATCGCGGTGACGAACGAGTGGAACGCGCCGTACGTCGGCGCCCACCCCATCGCGCCGGAGAACCGGTCGTCGGTGGCGAAGGTGGCGACGTCGTCGGGGACGTCCGACTCCGCGAACTGCTCGGTGTTGTACGGAATCGCGCGGGCGCGACCCGCGACGCCGACCCACTGGTCGGTCTTGAACGCGTCGGGGACCGGCGAGCGGGCCTCCGAGGAGAGTTGCGTCGTGGCGCCGACGTCCGCGACGTAGGCCAGCGACCCGGCGTCGACGGACCAGAACACGTCCGCCGCCCGGACGGTGTCGTTGGCGTTCTCCTGTTCGATCTGTTTGGCCAGCTGGGAGGAGGGCTGGACGCTCCAGGTCGCCTCGAAGCCGTCGTAGTAGCGGTTGAACAGTTCGAGGAGGTTCTCGTAGCGGCCGCCCTCGCCGCCGCCGAGGTAGACGTTGAGTTCGCCCTCGAGGTCCGGGAGGTCCTCGATGGAGGTGCCCCCGGGTGCGGGCCGATCGGAGACGAGCGGCCCCGAGCCCCGGAAGTCGGCGAGGGCCGGTTTCTCGCCGCCACCGTTCCCGCCCAGGAGACCAGTACAGCCCGCGAGACCACTCGCAGTCACGGCACCGGTCGCCGCGAGGAAGCGGCGACGCGTCCGTCCGAATCCATCGCTCATACGATGAATTAGGTCGGCCTAAAAGGTTTATAGCTACCGGTTCCAGTCAGTCGGTGGCCGCCGGGACGGCGCGCTGTTCGGCCAGCGCGTCCAGGCAGTGGACCCAGTCGAGGAGGTACTCGCCGCACTCGTTCAGGAAGGCGCCGTTGTTGTACTCGTCGTAGTCGCCCTCGGCGAGACGTCCGCCGACGGCGCGCGCGACGGCCGCGTACGACTCCGCGTCGGGTTCCGCGGCGGCGACCTCCTTCCAGAAGTGCTCGTTCAGTTCGAGGCCCGCCACCTCGTTCGCCAGGTCGTCGAACGTCGAGCGCGGCGCCTTGTTGTGCTCGCAGAGGGGCGCACCGTTGTAGACGTCGCCGCCCACCACGTCGGCGGCGCGCTTCAACAGGACGCCGCTCCAGATGTCGTCGAAGCGACCGACGTCCCACGCGTTGTCGTCCATCGGGAACTGGTAGAACGCCGGAATCACCTCGCGGCGGAACGCGAGGTTCATCGAGCAGACCGTGAGGTAGTTCCCCTCGCGCGCGACGAAGTCGCGCTCGAAGTCCTCGAAGTCCGTGCGCGTCTGGGCCTGGCCCCGCAGGTCGCCGTCCATCAGGATGCGGACCGCGTCGAGGTCCGGTACGTTCGTCCAGAGGCCCTGGGACGCGACGACGTGGTCGACGTCCGTCGTCCCCGTATCGACGTCCTCGTCCATCGCCGCGTACGGGTAGCCACGGGGGTAGAGGTCGGTGTCGGACTGGTAGAGGACGTTCACCCACTGCTCGTCGGAGGAGACGGCCTCGACTTCGCCCTGGTAGTGGAGGTTCTCGAGGTGCGTGCCGAAGAAGTCCCACTCGTCGTGGGGGAGCGTGTCGTCGTCGACGAACACGCCGTACTCGAAGTCGTTGGCCCACATGTACAGCAGGCCGAACGAGGTCTGTGCGTGGCTGGCGGCGGGGACGAGGTGGCTGTACTCGGCGACGCCGTGCTCGTCGAACCACGCTTCGCGGTCCGATTCGTCGAAGACGGCACCGGCGATGCCCTCGTCGTCGAGCAGCTCGCGCATCCCCGCGGTGTCACAGAAGTCCTCGGTGACCAGCACGACGAACAGACGGTCGAGGTCGAAGCCGTGGTCGCGTGCGTTCTGGAAGTACGACCGCATGCACTCGTACTCTCGTATCGTGGGGACGACGACGCAGACGTCTCGGCTCATCGGTTACCTTCCACTATTTAGGCCGGCCTAAAGTGTGTGTCGTTGTCGGCTCACGAGATGCTCGCCACGGACTGCTGGAGCCTGATCGTCGGCGGCACCAGCAGTCCCCCCAGGAGCACGAGGAAGACGTAGGACATGCTGTCCGCGACCGCAGCGGGCGCGACGAGCGCCACCAGCCCCGCCACCGCGACGCCCGTCGCGCAGACGAGCACGATGAGGAGGTGGCGGCGGAGCGTGTCCATCGTCGTGCCGTGGGCCAGCGCCTCCAGTCGTTCGCTGAACGCCACGCCGTACGTCGCGAACGCGAGCGCGCCGACCCCCTTGATGAGGGCCGTGGCGGTCGTGTCGCCGAGGACGACGACCACGACCCACTCGACGGCGATGACCAGCACGAACGCGAACTCGATGGTCCGCAACTGTTCGAGGGAGAGGTCCCGTTCCTCGGGTGGCGGCGCGAGCGCGCTGTTGTAGTACACTTCCCGCATCGCGAACGCGACGAACGCGATGCCGAACAGCAGGGACAGGTCGCCGAACGCGCGGACGACGTTCCCGCCGCCCGCGACCAGCGCCAGGCCGCAGACCGCGAACGCCGACAGCGCGATGCCGAGGTACGCGAGGTAGCTCCAGAAGTCCTCGTGGCCCTCCATGCGGTCGAGCGCGAAGTTCTGGAGCGCGTAGTACGTGAACGCCACGCCGGAGACGAGGACGATGCCGTAGCCGGTGAACTCGACCGCCGAGAGGACGTTCGTGGCGGCCGCCATCAGGCCACCCCCTCCCCGGCGAGCGTCACCGCCAGTTCGTCGAGCGAGCGCTGGTAGTCCAGCACCGTGTCGTAGCGCGCGGTCTTCTCGGCCGCCAGCGACAGCGCGAACAGGTCCTCGACCCCCTCGGGGAGCGCGGGGTTCCACTCCCTCGCCGGCACGAGGTCGTCGGTCGCGTTCGGCGGTTCGCCCGTGAACAGGTAGTAGGTCATCGCGCCGACGCCGAACACGTCCGTCGACTGGTCGAAGCGCCCGTACGTCTCTGGTTCGTGGTGTTCGGGCGCCGCGAACCCGGACGGGACCGGCGGGACCTGCACGCCGCTGGCGGCGTGCGCGAACCCCCAGTCGCCGACCACTGGTGCGTCCCACGTCCTCCTGCCGGTGGCCACGAACCGCACGGCGGCCGGGTGGAGGCCACCGTGAACTACCCCGCGAGCGTGCGCGTAGCTGATCGCCTTCGTGATGCTCATCGCGTCGTAGACGGCCTCGGCGAGCGTCTTCGGGGCGCCCCGGCGCTCGAACGTCTCGCCGTCGTCGTAGCGGGTCGCCAGCCAGCGGTCGCCCTGGCCGAGTATCGACACGACGTGGTCGTGCTCGTCGACGGCCGCCCACCGCTCGACGGCCTCGTGGAACGCCTTCAGCACGGCCGACTCGTCGCGGTGGAACCGGCGGTACGTGACGAGGCCGTGTTCCAGTTTCTCCTCGTCGACGTCCGCGCGGAAGTCCGTCGTCAGTACTCCCTGTCGGAGTTTCAGGTTCGGCGCGAGGTCGTCGTCCTCGAGGACGACGTTCGGCGGGTCCGGCACCTCGTCGGGTGGCCCCATCTTCGGGCGCTCGTCGCCGTCGTCCTCGGCGACCGCCGGCGCGTCCTGTCCGAAGGAGACGTGGACCGGGCGGGAGCGGTCGTCGTCCGCGTTCACCGTGACCACGGAGACTCCCTCCGGGAAGAGGTCGGCGAACTCGGGGTGGGCGCGGACCAGCATCGGGTAACCGGCGTCCTCGGCGCGGTCCGCGATAGCTGCCGTCACCTCGCGGACCGCCTGCTTCGCGTACCGCCGGAGCAGCGGATCCTCCGAGCGCGTCAGCGGCGCGATGCTCGAGAGACCGGCGCTCGCGCGAGCGGGGTAGGACTTCGTCACGCCCGCGACGGCCACCACGCCGTTCTGCCGGACCAGCGGGTCCGCCGCCCGCGTGAGGTCGACGAGCGCTTCGAACTTCACGGAGAGAGCGTCCGGCTGTCGTTCTGCGAGTTCCGCGAGCACCCAGGTCGCACCGCGTTGCACCCAGACGTCGTCGTCGTCGACGCAGTCGAGGACGCTGTCGAGGTGTGCCCGGACCGCCGTCGGCTCCGAGGAGGCGGCCTCCACGAGTCGCCACGCCGCCCCAGCGCGTTCGTCGGGGTCCTCGCTCCCGAGTTCGTCGACGAGCGCGTCCACCGAGTCCGCCTCGACCTGCTGCTGGAGCGCTGCGATGTGTTCGCTGTCCACGTCGCGGTCGCCTGTGTCGGGTTCCATGCGGGACTGTCGGCGCTTACTCGCTCGCGACAGCACATGGACCTTTGGGTGTGCTGACGACTCCGGAGTGAAAACCTAAAAGACGCCCTCGGGTGACGGGAGGGTATGAACCGTGTAGCGATCGTCGGTGCGTCGATGACGACGTTCGGAGAGCGCGACGCCTGGGTGCGCGAGTTGCTGGCGGAGGCCGGCGACGCGTGTCTGGCGGACGCGGGTATCGGCGGCGACGAACTCGACCACCTCTACGTCTCGAACATGGCCAGCGGCGAGTTCGAGGGACAGACGGGCGTTCCGAACGCCCTCGCCCACGACCTGAACGCGCTGGGGGCCTACACTGCGCGCATCGACCAGACTAGTTCCTCGGGCGGTGCGGGCATCTACGCCGCCTGGCAGTCCGTCGCCTCGGGCGCCAGCGACCTCACCATGCTCGTCGGCGGCGAGAAGATGACCCACCGGACGACCGGCGAGGCGACCGACGTCATAGCCAGCCTCACCCACCCCGTCGAGTACAAACACGGCGTCACGCTCCCGAGTTTCGCGGGGCTCACCGCGCGCAAGTACCTCGACGAGTACGACGCGCCCCGCGAGAGTCTCGGCAAGGTCGCGGTGAAGAACCACCAGAACGGCGTGGACAACCCCCACGCGCAGTTCCGCAAGGAGGTCGATCTGGAGACGGTTCTCGACTCCCCCGTCGTCGCGGACCCGCTGCGCCTCTACGACTTCTGCCCCATCACGGACGGCAGCGCCGCGCTGCTGTTCTGTCCGGAGGAGGTCGCCAGCGAGTACACCGACGACTACGTCGTCGTCTCGGGCATCGGCGGCGCGACGGACACCCACGTCGTCCACGAGCGCGCGGACCCGACGACGATGGGCGGCGTCGTCGACTCCTCGGAGATCGCCTACGAGATGTCGGACCTGGGTCCCGAGGACGTCGACGTCGCGGAACTCCACGACATGTTCACCATCCTCGAGTTCCTCCAGAGCGAGGACCTCGGCTTCTTCAAGAAGGGCGAGGGCTGGAAGGCCGTCGAGGAGGGCGTGACGGACCGCGACGGCGACCTCCCCATCAACACGTCGGGCGGCCTCAAATCCAAGGGACACCCGCTCGGCGCGAGCGGCGTCGCACAGGCATACGAACTCTACCAGCAGTTGCTCGGCGAAGCCGGCCCAAGACAGGTCGACTGCGAGGTCGGCCTCGCGTGCAACGTGGGCGGCTTCGGCAACTGCGTGACCACCACCATCCTCGAACGACCATGACCGACGACCAGACAGCCACGAGTTTCGACGCACACCGCTGCCCGAACGGCCACGTCTCGTACCCCGGACACACGCGCTGCCCGGACTGCGGCGAGAAGCAGACCGAGACCGTCGACCTCGCGGACCGCACCGCGACGGTCGTCACCTGGACCACCTCGAACGCAACGCCGCCGGGCGTCCGTGAACCGAACCACCTCGCCATCGTCGAATTCGCAGTCGACGGCGAGGCTGTCCGCGCGCTCGGCCAGCTGACCACCGCGGAAGGCGTCGACATCGGCGACGAGGTCGAACCCGTCTACACCGAGGAACTCCGCGAACCGGGCGCAGGCATCCGCGAACCCGACAGTCAGGAGTGGGACGGCTACCGCTTCGAACCGGTCTGACCGCTCGTCAACGCGCCGACGAACGCGCCGGCCACCGTCGACTCCACCAGGGCGACCACACCGAGCAGCGAGAGGAACGCCATCGAGAGCCCGAAGCCAGGGGCGACCTCCGCTGGCCGGAACGCCGTCACGAGCAGTGCGACGACGCCGAGGACGACGAGCAGTTCCCCGACGCCCGCGAGCAGGCCGTGCCAGAGGCCGCTCCACAGTCCACCCCCGGACACGAGTGCGGCGACGCCACCGAGGAAGCCGGTGACGAACACGTACGGCGGCACGGTGAAGACGGCGACGGCGCTCGTGGCGACGAACGCACCCACACCCACGGCGACCGCGCGCCAGTCCGGCATCGACGCGACCGAGACGGCGCGAAACCGTAACTCTAGGGGTGCTCAGAACCCCTCTCGCAGCAGCGTCTTCCGGGTCGGGAACGCCTCGCCGAGGAGTTCGACGGCCGACGCCTCACCAGCCAGGTCGCCGACCGTCGCGAGTTCGTCGGCGCCGCGGTAGCCGACGTACAGCTGGGAGAGCGCGCCGACGCCGAGTTCGACGTCCACGTCCTCGTCGGTGGGTTTGACGCTGGCCGCTCCGTCCTCGACGACGAGACGGAACGTGTCGTCGTTCCACGCCGCAAGCGGGTCGTCGACGGCGAGTACGAGCGACCCGGCGACGTCGTCGGGGAACGAGAGGGCTTCGAGGGCGTCCGGGACGTCCACGAGCCTGACCATCGGGCCGACGTGGAGCGTCGCGTCCAGGTCGTCGGCGTTCGGAACCACGTCCATGAGGTCGGCATCGGCGGGCGTCCAGAACTGGACCGAGTCGACTTGCGAGTCGTGGTCCGCGAAGAACCGCAGGAGTGCGAGTAGCGCGTCGTGGTCGACGTACGCCACGTCGCGGACGTTCAATGACCTGCCGTCGTCGCCGCTCTCGACGGAGTACACGACGTACGCCGCCAGCTCTCCGTCGCGCTCCCACCCGTAGACGAACGGGTCGTCGTCGTAGCCCGTGAACACGCGGTGGCGCCACCACTCCTCGGTGCGGTCCATCGTGAGTTCGTAGCGTGCGCCGTGGGCGTCGTGGACGACGTCGAGTCGCTCCCACTCGTCCGCGTCCACCTCGACGAACGTTCCGTGGCGGTGATCGCGCGTGAACGACAGCAGGTCCGGGTCGATATCGTGTTCGACGCCCCGGCTGCACGTCGCCCAGCCGTACTGGCCGTAGAACGTCCGCTTGAACGGCCAGAGGGCGGAGAGGTAGGTGCCACGTTCGCGGGACTCCTCGAGCGTGGCGGCGAGCATCTCGCCGACGAGGCCCTGGCGTCGGGACTCGGGTGGGCTCGCGACCGCCGAGAGGCCGTCCATCGGGTGATAGTCTCCCCGCACGCGCGTCCTGAAGTCGATGAGTTTGCAGACCGTCAGCAGGTCGTCGCCGTCGTAGAGCGCTCGGCGGCGGCCGATCTTCCACTCCTCGGGGATGTCCTCCGGGTCGACGTCGTCGGGGTCCGTCGGGCCTTCCTGCGGTCGGAACGCGTAACTGACCAGCGACCGAAACGCTGGGACGTCGCTGTCGGGGACAGAGCGAAAGTCGGGCATACTGAGTTCCGAAACGCCGGACTGCTTGAAGGTACCGGGAGCGTGCGAATGGTTCGCGCGGTAGTCGGTTTAGAACCCGTGGCGGTACTGGACGGGTACGTCGACTGCGTCCTCGCGGTCGAGTTCGTGGGCGGCGTGGATCGGGAAGTAGGGGTCGCGGAGGAACTTCCGGCCGACGATTGCGAGGTCGGCGCGACCGTTCCGCACGAGCGCCTGGGCCTGCTCGCCGGTCTGGATGCCGCCGACTGCACCGACCTTGATGGGCGTCTCTCGCTCGTCTCGGATGCGCTCGGCGAACCGCACCTGGTAGTTCGGGCCGACCCACGCTACCTCCTGGTCCGGGTGGATGCCGCCAGTGGAGACGTCGACGAGGTCCGCGCCCGCCTCGTAGAGCTGATCTGCGAGCCGGACGGACTGCTCGAGGTCCCAGGATTCGCGGTCGTCGAGCCAGTCGGTCGCGGAGATGCGGACGAACACCGGTGCGTCGTCGTCCCACTCCGCGCGGACGGCCTCCGTGACTTCCCGCACGAGGCGCGTCCGATTCTCGAAGCTGCCGCCGTACTCGTCCTCGCGGTGGTTCGCGACCGGGGAGAGGAACTCGTGGAGGAGGTAGCCGTGGGCCGCGTGGATCTCCGCGATCTCGAATCCGGCGTCCCTGGCGCGTCGCGCGCCCGCACGGAACGACTCGACGACGGCGTCGATTCCCGCCCTGTCGAGTCGCCTGGTGGTCCGCCGGTCGTCGTCGTACGGGTAGGGGACGTCGCTGGGTGCGACGACGTCCCAGCCACCCTCGTCGGGACCGAGCGGCCCGCGGTCGTCCCAGGGTCGGGCAGTCGACCCCTTCCGGCCCGCGTGTGCGAGCTGGATCGCCGGCGTGGCGCCCTGCGACCGGACGAACGCCGCGATGGGCGCGAGCGCGTCGGCGTGCTCGTCGCTCCAGATACCGAGGTCCTCCGGGGAGATGCGGCCGCGAGGTTCGACGGCCGTCGCTTCCGTCATCACGATACCTGCCCCGCCAACGGCGCGGGACCCGAGGTGAGTGCGGTGCCACTCGGTCGCCAGTCCGTCGCGGTCCTCACAGGAGTACTGGCACATCGGCGACACCATCAACCGGTTGCGGACCGTCGTCCCGCGGAGCTCTAGCGGCGAGAACACGTCGGCTGTCATCACTGGTCGTACCGGCGGGGCGGGTTTATCCGTGGTGGAGTGCGGCGCGCTTGCCGGCTTCGCCCGCGACTGTACTTTATCTAACTGTTTCTACACCAAATATTTATCAAAGTGGTTGCCGTGGGCACATGTAGTGATGGCAGACGCTGCCTCCGGCCACAGGTGGACCGACTCTCCTGTCGCGTTCGGCGACGCGCTCGACGAACTGAAGACCGCGGGCTGTATGCTGCTCGTGGTCCAGCCACCGGACGGCGACGGGGGCCACGCCGGGTGCGGGCGGATGCTGGGGTCGGATGTCTCCGGCGACCGGCGACGACTGTTCGTCCAGACGGACGCCGCTCGCGCAGCGGGCCACGGTCACGCAGACCACCACGCAGGGGAGAGTCGGACCGTCGTGTTCGACACGACGGCACGTGCTGCGACGGCCACTGCGCCGACAGACACGCCGGCGGACCAGCCGACCACAGTCACCGACAGCCTGGCAGCACTCGCGGACGCGGCGGAGACCGAACTCGACGCACTCGCACCCGCGAGCGGCTTCGAACCGGGGGCGCTCAGAGTCTGCGTCGACTCCTTCGGCGGCCTGCTCTCGGCCGAGGACCTCGCCGCGGCCGCCGACTGCGTAGAACGACTCCAGCGCGCCGTCACGGCGAGAAATGGAATGGGGCACCTCCACGTCAGCCGCCAGGTCCCGGCGAACGCCGTCGAGGCACTGCTGCCGATGTTCGACGCGGTCGTCGAGGTCGCCGACGCCGACGAGCCCCGTCAGCGCTGGCACCTCCTCGACGAGTCGCTGTCGACGGCGTGGCTCGAACTGTGAGCTACTACTCCCGGTCGTCGTCGTCGTCGGTCGCCATCTCGTAGTTCTGCTCGCCACTCGTCTCCTCGTCGTCGGGGTCTTTTCCGGACTCCTCGACCGATATCTCGGCCGTCACTTCGATCTCGATTCCCGGTTGCTCAAGCGTGGCCTCGAAGGTCTCTGTGTCCTCGACTTCGACCTCCAGTTCCGCCGAGTCGACCTCGATCTCTACCTCGGTGTCGACGTAGGTGTCGCTCATCACCCGTCACTACGCGGTCGACGTGGAAAACGTCTGGCTGCGGGTTCGGCGTTCGCCTCCGCCGTCGCGACTGGACCCCCAACCACCCCGAGTTATATGTCGCCGCACCACACAGTGGTGGACGATTCGATGACGACCGAGGAGACGGGTCTGGACTCCCGCACCGTCGACGAGGCACTCGACACAATCGAGGACGGTGCTGACGCCCTGAGCGTTCCCACGGAGACCGAGGAGACGGCTTCGGCGGTGTTCCGCCGCCACAGAGAACAGCACGACGCCCACCCATACTCAGTCGTGACGACGGCTGCGGCCTGCCTCTACGTGGCCTGCAAGGTCGAGGGCGTCCCCCGGACCGTCGACGAGGTCGTCGACGCGACCGGCGCGGACCGGACGCACCTGCTGCGGCGCGCGAAGGACGTGACGAGCGAACTCGCCATCGACCTCTCCGGGTTCGCGGACGCCACGCGGTACGTCGAGCGATACGCCGACGAACTCGACCTCCCCGAGGCGGTCGCGGCCCGCGCGAGCGACATCGTGGACCGCTGTGAGGAGGCGGGCATCGCGGGCGGGAAGTCCCCGAGCGGCTGGGCAGCCGCGGCCATCTACAACGCCAGCGTGGAGGCCGACATGAAGGTCCGTCAGGACACGCTGACGGAACTCGCGGACGTGACCCACGTCACCATCCGGAACCGCTACCAGGAGCAGCGGGAACTGCTGCGCGAACGGAATCCGCCGCCGGAGACGGCGACCGAGGCGGTCGCGTGGTACTGCGAACACCTGCCGGTCTCCGACTACGTCGCGTCGGCCGCCCGCGACCTGCTCGCGGCCGTCGCGGAGCGCCGGGACGTCGACGACGCGCCGGCCGAGTGGGCTGCTGCGGCACTCCGAGTGGCGGGCGAGCGCGCCGGCACACCCGTCGGGATGAAGGCACTGAAGACGCCGCCCGGCTGTCAGTCGGAAGCGATCCACGAACGCGAGCAGGCGTTCGAGGACTGCTGACTGCCGCTGTTCTCGGGGGATCGGCGGTGTTCAGAGGAGGCGTCGGGCGCACGCGAACGACTCGTCGAGGTCCGCGACGTAGTCGTCGGCGGTCGGGTCGAAGCTGTTCTCGACGACCGCTTCCGGCGGACCGTACGCGTGGACGAACGACTGTGGACCGGTAGCGATGGCGACGTGACCCGGGAAGAACAGGAGGTCGCCGGCCACGAGTTCGTCCCGGGAGACGGGGTCACCGACGCCGCGCTGCTGGTCGGCGTCGCGGGGGAGCGTCACGCCGTGGCGGTGGTAGACGACCCACGAGAGGCCGGAGCAGTCGATACCGTCGTCGGTCACGCCACCCCAGCGGTACCGCGTCCCGAGGTACTCGAGGGCGGTCGACACGACGGACTCACGGGTGGGTTCGGCTGGTGGCACGACGCCGTCGGTGCGCTCCACCTCCACGCCGGTACGGAAGCGAACGAGGCCGTCACCGGTTCGCTCGCACTCCGTTCCGTGGGGGACGGCGACTCCGTATACAGCGAGGTCGTCGGTGGTCTGGACGTCGGGGTCGACTGCCACCGCGTCGCCGAGTGCGTCCTCGTCGACCCAGCCGACGTAGCCGTCCGGCACGCGAACGCGGTGCCAGCCGTCGGCCGTGTCGAACCCGACGGCGTCGGCGCCGTACCGGAGTTCGGTGACGCGTTCGGCACCCGGGTCGGGGTCGGCGCGGACGGCCGCGGTGCGGACTGTAGCGGTGACTGGTCGTGCGTACGAATCCAGCACGCGTACCTCGCAGTCGACGGGTTCCCGAGCGGCGTCGCGGGCCGCGGAGAGCGCGCGCTCGCGGAGTGCTGGAGTCGAGACGGTGCCGACGAGTGCGAGCGGGTCGCGCTCGACGTGGAGGTCGAAGACGGCGACGCGGTCGTCGGGCGCCCAGCGACTGCGGCAGCGCTGGAGAGCGAGTGTCGCGCGGCGGGCAGCGTCCATGGGCCGGCCGACGTGTCGGGTGGCTATGAATCCCCGGCAAACACGGGGATGAACTCGCGCTGCTCGGCCAGGAGGTCGGGGTCGAGGTCGGCGACGAGCGTGCGGTCGTCGCGGTTCAGCGACGCGCTGACGGCGCCGTCTGGGCGCACGACCGCCGACCGCCCCGCGTACTCGACGACCGGTGAGTCCGGGAGTTCGCGGCGGCCCGTGCGCCCACAGCCGACCACCCAGCGCACGCCGTCGAGTGCACGAGCGCGGAGGAGGAGTCGCCAGTTCTCGCTGTACGACCCCGGCCACGCGCCGACGACGAACAGCGCGTCGACTCGCTCGCGGGCGAACGCGGCGCTCACCTCGACGAAGTTGAGGTCGTAGCACGTGACGATGCCGGCCTCGCCGACGGGGGTCTGGACGGTGACAGCCTCGTCGCCGGCCGCGAGCACCGCTCGCTCGCCCGCCCAGCGGTTGCGCTTCCGGTAGAACGTCCGGTTGCCGTCGGGCGTGACGTAGACGGCGGTGTTGTACAGTTCCCCCTCGGCGTCCTCGACGAACCCGGCGAGCACCGCGACGTCGTAGTCGCTGGCGTACGCTGCGAGACGGTCGAGTTCGTCGCCATCCCGGTGGAGCGCGGCGTCGGAGACGCGGTCGTCGGCGACGAAGCCGGTGAGCGCGTACTCCGGGAACAACGCGACGTCCACGCCGCTGTCGAGCGCGGCGAGGCGTTCGCCGACCGTGGCGAGGTTGGCCGCCGGGTGGAGGTCCGCGACGTCGGTCTGGCAGGCGGCGACGGTGGGAGTCGGCACACCTCCGCATCGACCGGCAGCGTGCAAAAGTCCGGCGCTCCGGTTCGTCTACGCGACGAACAGCATCGGCACCATCCCGACGATTCCGACGACCAGTCCGGCCGCGAGTTCCCGGTTGGCACCGCCCGGGATGCGCTCGCCGATCTCGAGGGCCTCCGGGATGAACTCGTGGATCACGAGGAACACCATGGCGCCGCCCGCGAAGCCGAAGCCGACGGGGAGCAGCGTCCGTGCGACCTGGACGAACGCGAACGCGAGCACCGCGCCGATGGGCTGGGGGACGCTGGTGAACACGGCGACAGCGACGAGTTTCCACCGGCGCGCGCCGTGTTCGTGGAGGGGGATGGAGACGGCCAACCCCTCCGGGATGTTGTGGATCGAGATGGCGATGGTCATGAAGATGGCGAGCAGCGGCACGGTGAACCCGAGAATCGGGTAGCCGCCCTCCAGCCCCATGTCCGCGAAGGAGACACCGACGGCGACGCCCTCGGGGAACGAGTGGACGGTGAGTACGCCCGCGATGAGGACGAGTTTCTTGAAGTCCGCCTCGGCGATCTCGCGGGGCGCGAACTCGTAGCTGTGGATGACGTAGTCGGCGACGAGGACGAGCGCGACGCCGACGGCCGCGCCCGCGGCGACCTCCAGGGGGGTGCCGTAGTTGAGTCCCTCGCGGAACAGCCCGAACCCGGATGCCGAGAGCATGATGCCCGAAGCCAGCCCCCAGAGGCCGACGCGCCACCGGTCGTTCACGTCGTCGACGAAGAAGAACGGGAGCGCTCCGAGTCCCGTCGCGAGGTCCGTCAGCAGTCCGGCGACGAAGACGAACGCCAGCGCACCCGTCAGTTCCATGTCTGCCCCTACGGGGAACCGCCGAATATTACTTTCCCTTTCGGAAAAATATATTTGGCAAGCCTAAAACCCAGTGAGTGAAGGCGGACGGACACGTTCGGACGACCATGGACGACCAGGACCTAGTCGCCGACTTCCTCGACGACAACGACCTCCACGCACCCCCCGCGAACCGTGTGCTCGACCTCGCCAGTGAGGTCGGGGAACTCGCGAAGAACGTCAACGAGAGCACCGACTACGGCGCCAGCGACGGTGCTGTCGTGGAGCGCGACGAACTCGGCGACGCCCTGTTCTGCCTGCTCGCACTGGCCGACGAACTCGACTACGACGCCGGTGCGGCCCTCAACGAGGCGCTCGCGAAGTACGCCGACCGCATCGAGGAGACCGGCGGCGCTGGGTCCGGCGAGTAGAGGTCTCGGACGGTGGGGACGCTGACCCGGTTTTATACCCGTTCCTGTCGATAGTCAGGGCGTGAAGACAGCAGACGAAGCGGGCGGGCTGTTCGCCCCAGAGCGCGTCGCCGTCGTCGGTGCGACGGACCGCGAGGGGTCGATCGGCCGCGCCATCGTGGAGAACCTCGCGGACTTCGAGGGGGAGGTGGTCGCCGTCAACCCCGGGCGCGACACCGTGCTCGGCTACGACTGCTACCCGGACCTGGCGTCGGCGCCGGACGTCGACCTCGCTGTGGTCGTGGTGCCACCGGGCATCGCGGTCGACGTGGTCCGGGGCGCGGGCGAAGCCGGCGTCCGGAACGTCGTGGTCATCACCGCGGGGTTCAGCGAGACCGGCGGCGAGGGCGCCCAGCGGGAGCGCGAACTCGCGACGGTCGCCGACGAGTACGGCATCAACCTCGTCGGGCCGAACAGCCTCGGCGTGCTCTCGACGCCGACCGGTCTGAACGCGACGTTCGGCCCGTCGAACGCGCTGCCCGGCAACCTCTCGTTCATGAGCCAGTCGGGGGCGTTCATCACCGCGGTCCTCGACTGGGCGAACGACCAGGAGATCGGCTTCAAGGACGTCGTGAGCCTCGGGAACAAGGCCGTCCTCGACGAGACGGACTTCATGCGTCAGTGGCGCGACGACCCGGAGACGGACGTCATCCTCGGCTACCTCGAGGGCATCGAGGACGGCCGCGAGTTCGTCGACACCGCCCGCGACGTGACCCAGGACACGCCAGCCGTCGTCGTCAAGTCCGGTCGCACGGAGGCGGGCGCACAGGCCGCGTCCTCCCACACGGGTACCATCGCAGGGAGCGAGTCGGCTTACGAGGCGGGCCTCGAACAGGCCGGCGTGGTGCGCGCGGACAACGTCCAGGAGCTGTTCGACTTCGCGCGCGTCCTCGACGGCCTCCCGCTGCCGGACTCCGAGCGCGTCGCCGTCGTCACGAACGCCGGCGGCCCGGGCGTCATGGCGACAGACGCCGTCGGTGACTCGCGGCTCTCGATGGCGTCGTTCACCGACGACACGCTTGACACACTCACCGACTCACTGCCCGAGGAGGCGAACGTCTACAACCCGGTCGACGTCATCGGGGACGCGGACATCGACCGCTTCGAGACGGCCATCGACGCCGTGCTCGCGGACGAGAACGTCGGGTGCGCGATCGTCGTCTCCGCGCCGACGGCTATCGTCGACTACGAGGAACTCGCGGGCGTCGTCGTCGAGCGGCAGGCCGAGCACGACAAACCGGTGTGTGCGTGTCTGATGGGGGGCGAACGGACCGCTGGTGCGTCGGCGGTGCTCGGCGAGGCCGGCATCCCGAACTACTTCGACCCCGCGCGGGCCGTCAGCAGCCTCGACGCGCTCGCCGTCCAGCGCGAGGTACAGGCCCGCGAGTACGAACCCCCACGCGAGTTCGACGTCGACCGCGAGCGCGCCCGAGAGATCCTCGAGAGCGCCGCCGAGCGCGGGTCCACCAGACTCGGCGTCGAAGCGATGGACCTGCTGGCTGCCTACGGCATCCCCATCCCGGCGGGAGAGGTGGTCGACGACCCCTCGGAGGCGCTGTGGACGGCCAACGACATCGACGGCCCCGTCGTGATGAAGATCGTCAGCCCGGACATCCTCCACAAGTCCGACATCGGCGGCGTCAAGGTCGGCGTCCCGGACGAGGAGGTCACCGACGCCTACGAGGACCTCGTCACGCGCGCGAAAAACTACCAGCCGAACGCCACCGTCCTCGGCGTACAGGTCCAGGAGATGGTCGACGTCGACGGCGGCACGGAGACCATCCTCGGGGCCAACCGCGACCCGCAGTTCGGACCGCTGTTGCTGTTCGGCCTCGGCGGCATCTTCGTGGAGATACTGGAGGACACGAGCGTCCGCGTCGCGCCGGTCTCCGGCCGGGAGGCCAGTGGGATGATCGACGACCTGGACTCGGCGCCGCTGCTACGGGGCGCCCGCGGCCGGGACGCCGTCGACGAGGACGCCATCGTGGAGAGCGTCCAGCGGCTCAGCCAGCTCGTGACCGACTTCCCGGCCATCCTCGAACTCGACGTGAACCCGCTGCTCGCCACCGCCGAGGGCGTGCAGGCACTGGACGTCCGACTGACCATCGACCCCGACGAACTATGAACACGCTACTCGTCACCTCGACCGAAGCAGGCACCGGCAAGACCGCCGTCTCGCTCGCCCTCGCGCGTCTCGCGCAGGAGCGCGGCACCGACGTCGGCTACATGAAACCGAAGGGCACCCGACTCCAGAGCAACGTCGGGAAGACCCTCGACGCGGACCCGATGCTCGCCAGAGAGCTCCTCGGCCTCGACGCCGAGATGCACGACCTCGAACCCGTCGTCTACTCGCCGACGTTCGTGCAGGGCGCCATCCGTGGCCGTGAGGACCCCCCGGAGCTCCGCGAGCGCGTCCGGGAGGCCTTCGAGGGGCTCTCCGCCGACCGCGAGTTGATGGTCGTGGAGGGTGCCGACGACCTCGCCACGGGCGGCATCGTCGACCTCACTGACCCCGACATCGCGGACCTGCTCGACGCGCGCGCTATCGTCGTGACGCGGTACGAGGAACCCGGCGACGTCGACGACGTGCTGGCGGCCGCCGACGCGCTCGGCGACCGCTGTGCGGGCGTCGTCTTCAACGCCGTCGCGGACGCCACCTACGACGACGTCGAGACCGAGGTCGCGCCGTTCCTCGACGGCCGTGACGTCCCCGTGGTCGGCGTCCTCCCGAACGACCAGCGACTCGCCGGCGTCACCGTCGCCGACCTCGCGGACGAACTCGGCGGTGACGTGCTCACGACGGGCGGTGGCGAGGATGCGCTCGTCGAGCGGTTCCTCGTCGGCGCGATGAGCGGGGAGAGCGCGCTCCGACACTTCCGCCGCACGAAGGACGCGGCGGTCATCACGGGTGGGGACCGCGCCGACGTGCAGACCGCAGCGCTCGACGCGCCCGGCGTGCGCTGTCTCGTGCTCACGGGCGGCCACAGGCCATCGGGTGCCGTACTCGGCAAAGCCACAGAACAGGACGTCCCCGTCATCGCCGTCCGGTCGGACACGCTGACCACGATCGAACGCGCGGAGGAACTCGTCCGCGGCGGCCGGGTGCGGGACGCCGAGACCGTGGACGTGATGCAGGGACTGCTCCACGACCACGCGGACGTCGACGCGCTCCTACACTAGGGCGGCTGGGTCGACCCAGACGACGAAGCGGTCCTCGCGACGGATGACACCGCGGGTCGTCTCCGAGGCGGCCGAGTCGTCGAGGGCGTCCTCGCTGACCGACTCGACCTCGTGGACGTTGTCGACCAGCAGTCCGGTCGCGTCCTGGTCGGAGAGCACGACGATGCGCTGGCCGTCCGGTTCGCCGTCGACCTCGAGGTTGACTCGGGGGTCGACGACGGTCGTGGTCTCGCCGCGGAGGTCGACGACCCCCACGACGTTCGCGTCGGCGTTCGGGATGGTGGTCACGTCCTCCGTCGCGTCCACGATCTCGTCGACGTGGCCGATGTCGATACAGTACCGGCCGTCGTCCAGCGAGAACTCCAGCACGTCCGTCTCTTCGTCAGCCATAGGGGCGACTCTGCAACGGACCGGATTAAGCGTTTGGTCTACGCGAGCCCCGACAGTCTTTTTTCCCCCCGCTCCCATCCTTCGCTCGATGGACCCGGTGGACGTGTTGCGGGTACTCGGTAACAAGTACAACGCCGAGATACTCGAAGCCACACACGCCCCGAAGTCCGCCCAGGAGCTCAGCGAAGAGCTCGACATCCCGATCGCGACGAGCTACCGGCGCATCGAGGAACTCAGCGAGCACGACCTCCTCAAACTCGAGGGGAAGGAGCTCTCCGACGAGGGCCGTCGCACGAAGGTGTACCGGCGGCAGATAGACGAGATCTCCGTCCAGTTCGGCGTCGACGAGACGCGCGTCGACACCACCGAACGCACCGAGGCCAAGAACGCGCTCGTCGACGTGTGGAGCGACCTTCGTTCCGAGCGCTGATTCTCCTAGCTAATAACCGGGGGGACAAGTTTATACGGCGCGTGGAGTACCACCGTACAACACCGCGATATGCGCCTCATCGAAGCACTCTACCTCGTATTCAGCGGGACGCTGGCCGCGGCCGGTCTCAGTATGGTCTGGTTCGCGGTACGGGCCTACCGGAACACGGGCCGTTCCGCCATGTTGTACCTCTCCGTGGGGTTCGGACTCGTCGTCGCCGCCGCACTCGGTACGACGGTACTCGCGTTCCTCACGGGGTTCGAACAGACGCGAACGCTGCTCACGGCGAACTACCTCCTGACCACCACCGGGTACATCTTCGTGATGTACAGCATCGTCATCCGTAACTGACCGCCGGGCGCGGCGTCAGGAGAACCGGGACTTCACGCGGTCGAACAGTTTCACCCGTCGGTCGGTCGCGTCCGGACTCTCGTCGAGACCCGCTTCCTCGATGAGTTCCTCCAGGGAGATCTCGTAGACGGGGCCGTCGGCGTCCGGTGGCTCCGCCGGTTCCTCGACCTCTCCAGTGTCGGGGTCCACCCACTCGAAGCCCGCGTCTGGCGCCGTGCTCGGTTCCATCCCGACGCTGTCGGCGAGTTTCGCGGCGAGCCGGTCGTAGGCGCGCGCCGCGGGACTCTCCGGTTGCAGGTCGACGACCGGTCGGCTCTTCCTGACGGCCAGTTTCACCGCGTCGTCGTGGGGGACGCTGGCTGTCACCGCCTCCGTCGTTCCCAGTGCGGCAGCGATCCCCTCGACGTCGTCGAAGCCGCCGTCTCCGGTCCGGGTGAACACCGCGCCGACCACGGGTTTCTCCAGTTTCGTCACCAGTTTCCCGGTCTTCGTCGCGTCCGTCAGGGAGGCCAGTTCGGCCGTGGTCACCAGCAGGACGCCGTCCGCGACGCTCATCGCCATCGCGATGTCGTAGCTCAGTCCCGCCCCGGCGTCCAGCAACACGACGTCGTTGCGGTCCCGGAGGTACTCGACGACGCGGTGCAGCGACTTGGCGTCCGCCTCCGCGAACTGTTCGAGGTCCGTGGAGCCGGGGACGAGTGTGAGGCCGTTCGTCTCGTAGGTGGCTTCGGCCGGCGACGCGTCGCCCGCGAGCACGTCGTGGAGCGTCGTGTCGGGCTTCACGCCGAGCAGGCCAGCGAGGTTCGCCATCCCGAGGTCGACGTCGACCAGCGCCACGTCGAACCCGTCGTCGGCGAGTGCAACCCCGAGATTCGCGGTCGTCGTCGACTTCCCGACGCCACCCTTCCCACTGGCGACGGCGAACACGTACCCGTCGCCTCCGACCTCGTTCATCGTTCGCCACGTAGCGGGGTACAGTACATAAGTGTGGCTCCGTCGTCAGACCGACAGCAGCGAACCGACGAGGTCCAGGGTCAGCGAGGCGATGACCGCCGAGATCCACGTCAGCGCCACGAAGTGGACGTACGCGTTCACCTTGTGCCCGCCGTCGATGACCCGGATCATCAGCGAGGAGAGCAATGCGTTGACCAGGATGGTCAACACCAGCAGGTACTCGATGAGCTGGATGTCGTACACCTGGGTGTTGATGATGCTGCCGACGTTGAACGCGGGGTTCGAGAAGTCGAGTCCGAGTCCGGAAATGACGTCGACGATACCGAGGCCGATGAAGAACGCGAACGTCGCGGCCGCGGTGATGCCGTAGAGGACGCCGATCATCGTCGAGACGGACTGTGCACGACGCTGGCGCAACTGCAGCACCTCGCTCATATTCCGCGAGATGAGCTCCCCGAGGTGTTTGGGCTCCCCACCCATCTGGCGACCGATGAGGTACATCTCGCTGAACTTCTGGATGAGGTAGGAGTGGGCGTCCGCGGTGAAGTGCCGCCACGCGAGCGAGGCGTCCAGCCGGAGGTTCAGTCGCTTGTAGAGGTCGTCGACCAGTCCAGTGAGCGCCCCGAAGTTCTTGTCGCGCAGCGACTCCAGCACGCGCGTGGTCGTCGTCTGGCGGGCCGTCTCGCTGGAGCCCAGCCCACGGATGAAGCTCGTGAACGAGTCGTCGCGGTCCTTCACGCGCTCCTCCTCGACGTGTGCGAGGATACCCGGGACGAGCAGCGGCGTCGTCGGCACGGCCGCGTACATGGGGAGCGGCACCGAACCAGGGTCGATACCCGTCCAGCCGAGCAGGACGGCCAGCACCCCCACGACCGCTCCCAGAGAGAGCAACCCTCCCACCGCCGTCGCCCCGCGGAGTTTCCACTCCGTCCACGTCGTTCGGTTCTCCGGGAAGTACCAGAGGGGGTCGCTCGGCGCGAGCGTGAAGATGGCGTAGAGGAACCCGATCTGGATGAACGAGTACATCACCACGACGGCGGACACCGTCATCGTCGGGTTCGTCCCGGAGAGGATGGGGAGGACGGTCGCGAACACGAGCGCGAACGTCACAGAGAGGATCATCGACAGGTAGAGGTCCTTCATCACTTGGAGGTTGTCCAGTTGCCCCTCGTAGGCCGTCACGTAGTTCCGGATGATGGCGTCCTGTTCGGTGGTCAGGTACGACTCCAGGCTCTCACCGGAGTTGATGGTGTACGCCAGACGGTCGAGGAAGTCCGCCAGCAGGTCGCTGGGGACCTTGTTCGCGCGCATCCGGCAGGCGTCGTCGAGGCTCTGGTTCCACGCGTCGATGAGCTGGACGACCCGACGGGCCTCCTCGGCGAGCGGCCCGTACTCCTCCTCGGCGCCGATGCGGCGGAACACCTCCACGCGGTCGATGTTCGTCGTGGACAGCACTGTCATGTGCGTCACGAACAGGTGGAAGCGATTCTCCATGCGCGTGCGGCGCTGGTCCAGTCGGATCTTCGGGTAGAGCACCGCCGTGACGAGGCCGAGCAGGCCGAGCATCGGGATCGGCAGCGTCAGGAATATCGGCAGGTCGAAGACCAGCACCGCTACCACCGAGAAGACGAAGAACAGCACCGACGGGGCGACGATGAACAGCGCGTACTTGAACGTCGGCATCGGCATCTGCCGGTAGGACTCCAGGACGGAGTCCACGATGTCGCCGAAGTCGAGGTTCTCGAGCGTGCCAGTCGCTTCGACTTCCTCGGTGGACATGTTAGAACCCGCGGGAGATCGTGAACGGCAGTCCTTCGACGCCGTCGCGCTGGAACGCCGCCACGGTGTCGTTGAAGTCGTGGTAGCCGACCAGGTCCTCCTGGATGATGCGCTCGATGATCTCCGCACGGAAGTCCATCTCCTCGTAGATCTCGCGGGTGTCGGCGTAGCCCAGCAGCGTCGCGATCTGCTCTTCGAGCACGTAGGAGTTGTTCCGACCCTGGAAGACGATCTCGTCCTCGACGGGGTCCCAGTAGAACGCCTGCCGAGTGACGACACCGCCCATCTCCTTGGAGTACCCCTCGATCTCCTGGACGGAGGTGACCCGACGCAGGACGTCGTCGCCCTGCTTGACGCGGTTCTGGAACAGCGCAACGTCGGCGTTGTCCATGAACGTCTCCGGGACGTTGATGGGTTCCCCGGTGAACCGCTGGATCATCGAGACGATGTCGCTGGCGTGGAACGTCAGCATCACGGGGTGGCCGGTCTGGGCCGCCTGGAACGCCATCCGACCCTCCTCACCACGCACCTCACCGACGATGATGTAGTCGGGGCGGGAACGCAGCGCCGCCGCGACCAGGTCGAACATGTCCACGTCCGCGGAGTTCTCCCCCTGTCCCTCGCGGGTCAGGAGTTGCTGCCACGTGTCGTGGGGCGGGATGACCTCCGCGGTGTCCTCCGCGGTGTAGATCTTCGAGTCCCGCGGGATGAACGACATGATGGAGTTCAGCGTCGTGGTCTTCCCGGACGCCGTCTCCCCGACGACGAACACCGTCTGCTCGTTCTCCAGGCAGAGCCAGAGGTACGCCGCCAGCTCCGGCGACAGCGTCCCCCACTTCGTGATCTGCCCGACGGACAGCGGCACGTCGTCGCCCTGACGGATGGTGAGCGAGGGTCCCTTCAGGGAGACGTCGTCGCTGTAGATGATGTTGATACGGGAGCCGTCCGGGAGCGTCGAGTCGACGATGGGGTCGGAGTCGGACACCGGGTCACCCATCCGTTCGCCGATGTTGCGCAGCCAGCTGTCGAACTCCTGCTGGGTGCCGAAGTCCACGGTGGTCTCGAGCATCCCGTAGGTCCCGTGGTCGACGTAGCAGCCGCTGGGGCCGATGACGTGAACGTCCTCGTTGTACGGGTCGCGCATCACCGGTTCGAGCGGCCCGAGGCCGACGATGTCCCGGTTCAACTGGTAGCGGATGTTCTCGTAGGTCGTCTGGTTGACGGGGATGCGTCCGAACCCGAACGCCTCCTCGAGGGCCTCCCGCATGATCGGTACTGCCGAGCGGAACTGGTTCGCGAAGTTGCTCGGGGCCGACGCCACCCGGCGCGCTCCAGCCTTCACCTGCTGGGTGGAGAGGTCGCCGGAGTCCATGGACATCTGCCCGCGTTCGTCGCTGACCATCGTGTCCGCGACCGACGACGCGTCGAGGTCCTTCACGAGGGACCCGAGGTTGTTCGGGAGCTGGCGGACGCGGTGGAACACGCCGAGTTCGTCGTCGTCGTTGACCCGGACCGTCTCCTCTAACAGTTCCTCGATGCGGTCGTCGTACTCGGCTTCGGCCTCCGGGGCGGGCTTCTGGACGGACTTCTCGAGGATGCGCTCCTGGACGTTCGCGAACACCGCTGCTTCCGGCCCGGAGAGCTCGGGTTCGATGGTGTAGTACTTGGTGTCCTTCCCCAGGTCGCCGTAGACGTGGCAGTAGATGGGACCGCCCACGGGGTAGAGCACGTTCGGCTTGTCGGCCTCCCAGTCGTCGGACGGTTCGTCGATGAGTTCCGGGAACTCGCCCGTGAACTGCTTGAACCGCTGGAGGTACTCGCGCAGATGGGTGTAGCGACTCGCGGTCTCCCGGAGTTCGTGCCCAATCTGTCTACTCCCGTGGTCTGCCATGGTGATCTCCTACGCCACACTGCGACTCTCGATGACGATTCCGGTCCCGGACCGAACCGAGTACCCAATCGTGTCCCCGACCTGTTCGCCCATGCCGGCGAAACGGCGTACGGCGATCGAGCGGCGGACGTCGTTGCCGACCTCCACCATCTGTAACTCGAGGTACACGTCGGCGATGGACCGGAACGGTCCGATTGCCTCTTCGTCCACCGTACTCGGGTCCACCGTCAAAACGATGACCTTTCCCTGCGAGACGACGTCCCTGAAGAACGAGATGATCTCGAGGGCCGCCTGCCGCTCGTCGTTCTGACGGACCAGCGCCTCGAACTGCGGGTCGTTCCGGAGGATGGCGTCGAACGTGTCGATGATGACGGCGTCGGCCTGCCACATCTTCTCCGCCTCCATCAGCCGTTTCAACAGCTGTTTGCGGTTCCCGTCCTCCTCGTCGTCCACACCGCCGGTGGTGCGGAGCGCGCTCTGGCCCGTGTCCACGTCCGCGTGGAAGAAAAGCAGGTCCTCGTTCAGGAGGTGTTCCTCCACGTCGTAGCTCAGCGAGTGCATCTGGTCGATGAACCCGCGGACCGTCAACTCCGTCGAGACGAGCGTGACGGAGTGGTTCTCCTCGCAGAACCCGTGGGTGAACCGCTGGCTCATCGCGGACTTCCCGGCGCCGTAGTCGCCCTCAATGAGGACGATGCTGCCGCCCGGAATCCCACCGCCGAGTTCGTTGTTCAGTCGGTCGTGCGCGTCCAGGCCGAGCGAGTAGAGATTTCTCGTACTCATGTTCTGAACTCCAACACCTCCTCGTCACCGTGGACGATGACGACGACCCGATGGTCGCCGGGGTCCAGGTTCACGTTCGTCGCGTTCACGCGAGCGACGTTGCCCGGGGTCCAGCTGTCGCCGTTGACGACATCGACGGTCAGCTCCGAATGGTACTGACCGTCGACGATGAACTCGACGACGTCAGGGTCGGCCCCCAGGCTGTTCGACCCCGTGTTCTTCAGGAGCACCGTCAGGTTGTCGTCGACGCTGTCGTAGATCGAGTCCGGACTCCCGGGGTCGCTGATGATCTCTATGTCGGTCTGTATCTCCGTGCTCACGTCCATGCTCCTGTCGCCGAGGGCGTCGCTCAACCGCTGGACGCCGTTCGTCATCGTCCCCGCGACTGACGCTGCCACGAGGATGCTCGCGATGAAGATGATGAGCGTCGACGAGGAGACGCTGGCCACTCAGACCACCCCCGTCGCCGTGACACCCGGCGACGTGACGACCTTCACGCGGTTCGGTTCGGAAGGCGCGGTCAGCGTGACGCTGTACGTCTCGCCCGGGAGCCACAGCGTCGTGTCCGACTGGCCGTCGACGTTCCAGCTGTCGTAGCCAGCCTGACCGTAGAACTCGCCATCGACGAGTAGGTCCGTTTCGTTGATCGACAGCGACGTCGCACCTTCGTTAGTCACGTTCACCGTCAGTTTGTCGTCACCTGAGTTGTACGTTACGTTCGTGACGTTCACTGCGGTGTTGCGCTGTTCGAGGACGCGCTCTCCGTGACCGTCGTCGGCGTCCTGCACGCGCTCGTACCCGTTGTACGCCGCCGAGTAGAGGATGCCGACGCTGACGAAAGCGGCGATGAACAGGATCGCCGCCGAGCCACTAACGCTGAATCCCATTCCTGTGGAGGTCCTCGCAGCGGTCGACGATGGCACGCTCGATGTCCTCGCTGGCCAGCTCCTCGATGTAGTCGAGGCTCTTCAGGTGGTCGTCCATCGTCAGTTCTGTCGTCCCGAACTCCTCCCGGTAGAGGTAGTCCGAGTCCGTGAGCCCCTCCAGGTAGTCGAACAGCTGGTCCCGCACCGGCTCGCCGATCCAGCCGATGCGCTCGTAGTAGTTCAGCGTGCGCACCGTGTTCTTCGGCCCGAACTCCGAGAGCAGGTAGTCCAGCCACTCCAGGCAGATCACGTCCCCGAGGTAGCCCTTCGGAGGCTCGACGAGGTGTGGTCCGTCACCGCGCGTGCGCAGGCCCAGCGCGGGCGGCGTTCCGCTCGCCTCATCCGGTCCTGGGTCCGGCTCGGACGCTCCGAACTCGAAGGCCTCCTCGGTGTCCGCCTCTTCCTCTGCTTCGGCTTCGAGGTCGGAGTCGTCGAACCCGAGGTCGGGCTTCTCGTCGGCCTCGATACCCGCGTCGTCGGGTGCTTCGCCCTCGGCCCAGTCGGCGTCCCCCGACTCGTACTCCTCTTTCAGCTCGTCGAAGGACGTCCCACCGCCGCCGCCGTCGGATTCCTCGTCTTCGTCGTCGAAGTCGTCGAAACCGTCCATCCCCTCGTCCCCCTCCTCGTCGGCATCCTCGAACTCCCCGAACTCGTCCATCTCCTCGCCCTCTTCGAGGTCGTCCATCCCGTCGTCGAATGCGTCGTCCTCGAAGAAGTCGTCCGCGTCCGCGTCCGCGATGTCGGAGTCGAGGTCGTCGCCACCGGCGTCCTCTGCTTCCTCTTCGTCGTCGAACAGGCCGAAACTCTGGCCAGCGGCGTCACCGCCACCCATCGCGTCCGGGTTCACGTCGTCGACGAACGGGTTGACGCCGCGAGTGACCATCTCGTAGATCTCGAGGAGTTTGCGGACGTTCTCCTCGACGTCCTCGACGCTCTCGCTGATCTGTTCGTTCTCGCTGCGGACGGTGTTCGCCTTCGAGGCGACGTTCGACACTTCCGTCTCGAGTTCCTCGATGCGGTGTTCGAGTTCGTTGACCGAGGAGTCCTGCATCCCCCCACCGCCTCCGCCGTCGTCCATGTCGTCGAACGACCCGAACTCGTCGTCGAAATCGTCGTCGAAGTCGTCGTCCATTCCGAACTCCTCGTCACCCTCGGAGTCCCCCGACCCCTCGTCGTCATCGAGCCAACTGGCCATACCGACGGCCAGCGCCCCGAACTGCACGAAGACAAGGGCAGTCGGGGTGAGGTGGATAAACTTCATCGGGATAATACACGAGAGTCCCGCGTAATTAATGTTCTCCCCCAGTTCTCAATTTGATGAATCGGGTAGGGGATGCTTACACCGGGGTCAGCGAGCTACTCCATCGAGGCGAGTCGAGCGATGAACACGAGGCTCAGCACGTGATCGGCCATCTCGAGGTCGGCGTGGTCCTCCTCGTCGGCCGGACCGGCGAACCCGCGGACGTGGTTGCGCAGTTTCTCGCTGGCCTCCTCGCCGATCCAGCCGATGTTCTCGTAGTAGTCCAGGGCCTGCAGCGAGCGCTTAACACCGCCGCG
This sequence comes from Halobacterium wangiae, assembly GCF_021249345.1. Taxonomy (NCBI): domain Archaea; kingdom Methanobacteriati; phylum Methanobacteriota; class Halobacteria; order Halobacteriales; family Halobacteriaceae; genus Halobacterium; species Halobacterium wangiae. The sequence goes on from NZ_CP089588.1 coordinate 2,884,192, forward strand.
CTCCAAGAGGAACTCCAGCCACTCGAACAGCGTGATCTCCGCGGCGTACTTCCCCGGCATCGACTGCAGGTACGGCCGTTCCAGGCGCTCCTCGCTCGCACTGGAGTGCATGAACAGGAGCTGTTTCAACTGGCCGGACCGCACGGCCTCCTCGGACTCCTGCTCCTGCTCGGCGAGCCGTTTCTTCAGCTCGCGGATGTTCACGTCGTCGCCCTGCTGGGCGGCGGTGCGCAGTTCCTCCGGGTCGTACTCGCGTGGGTTGAGCGTCATTAGTTACTCTCCTCCGTGTTGGTCAGCTGGTCGACGCGCTCGTCCAGTTCGCGAACCGCTCGGGACTGTTGCTGCGTCGCGTCGACGATCCGTTCGGACGCGTCGGCGGCGTCCGCTGCCTGGTCCTGGACCGACTCGATGGTGACGATGACCTCCTCGACCGTCGAGGCCTGTTCGTCGTTCGCGCGCGCCACCTCCGTGATTCCGGTCGCGGCCTCGTCGACCGCGTCGGCGATCTCCTCGAGCGCGGTGAGCGCGTCGTCGATCTCGTCGCCCGCGCGGTGGATCTGCTGGTGGGACTCCTCGACGGCGACCACCGTCTCGTTCGCCTGCTGCTGGACCTCCTCGATGCTCCCCGCGATGCGCTCGGTGTGCGAACGCGTCTCGTTGGCGAGCTCTTTCACCTCGTCGGCGACGACCTCGAACCCGCTCCCGGCTTCGCCCGCGCGGGCAGCCTCGATGTTCGCGTTGAGCGCCAGCAGGTTCGTCTGGTCGGCGACCTCGGCGATGACCTCGACGACGTCCTCGATCTCGTCCATCTTCTCCTCGAGTTCGGAGACGCTGTCCACGAGGTCGTCGCTGATGTCGATGACCTCGTTGGTCGCCGTACTCGCGCCCTCGCTCGCGTCGAGCCCGCTCTCGGCGGCCGTTTGTGCCTGCTCCGCGGCGGCGGCCACCTGGTCGGAGCTGGCGGCGACCTCCTGCATGCTCGCCGAGAAGTTCTGCATCTCGCTCGCGGCCTCCGACAGCATCTCGTTCTGGTCGCCGACGACCGTCGCGATCTCGTTCGCCTCGGCCGTCGCCTCCTGGATGGAGGACGCCAGCTCCTGGGTCTTCCCGTCGACCTGCCCGACGAGCCGCTCGAACTGGTCGGCCATCGAGTTCAGGTCGTCGACGACCTGGACGAGTCTGTCGTCGATGTGGCCGCGCTGCTCGAACGACGCCCGGGATTCCAGGTGACCGTCCTGCAGTTCCTGCATCGTCGAACGGAGTTCGGTCACGAGGTCCTCCGTCGCGTCCGCACGTTCGACGTCCTCGGTCCGGTCGTTGACGGTCTGGACCACGGCGATCAGCTCCCCGTCGTCGAAGATCGGGCGTGCACTAAACTCGATCTCGTGTTTGTCGCCCGCCCGCGTCACCATCGTCCCGGAATCCTCGTAGAGGACGTACTCGCGGTCGGCGCGGGAGACATCGAACTCCATCTCGGCGCTGTTGGGTGCTTCCAGCACCTGCTCGGCCAGTGTCATCGAGCGGCTCCCGTCGGCGTAGATAGCGTCGCACGCATCGGTCGTGCCGACCGCCTCCGATGCCGAACAGCCCGTCAGCTCCTCAAGCGCGTTGTTCCATGCGACGACCTCGCCGTCGGCGTCCAGCATGAACACCGGCATCCCGATGCCGTCGAGCAGTTCGTCGTCCTCTACGTTCAGTTCGTCTGCGTCCGCTCCGTCCTCACCGAACTCGGCGACACCTTCGGCGGCGTCTCGAACGACGGCGTCCAACCCCGCCCGGAGTTCGGCCTCCGCCCGGTCCAGGGGCTGCTCGTCGAGTCCTTCCTCGTTGAGCCGGTCGAACACGGCGTCCACGACGGCGTCGACCGACGCCTCGTGGGCCGAGACGAATCCGGCTGCACCGATACCCGCAGCCTCGTAGGCCGGGACGTAAGCTCCGGGGCCGGCCGAGTTCTCCTCGAGGAGTGCGTCGAGGTGGTCGGCCGCCTCGGACGGGAGCGACGGGTCGAGCCGAGTCGTGTCGAGCTCGTACCGCTTCCGAACAGCGGCCCCGTGTCTGTCGTGCTCGCCGAAGGAGATCTGGCCGGCGTCTGTACCGCCGTCAGTCGCCGTCCGCTCGGACCCTCGACCGAGCAGCTTCCGAAGGGTACCCAGCATTCGTGGCTAATGCGGGCAAAGTAGCTATAAAAGATTTCCCCCTCGATTACCAGCGCTTAGAATCGCTCACGGAAGACCTCCTACGCGCGCGTGCGTGAATAGAAGTACTTTATCGCGTTCTCGGAGGAGACAGAGATGGATGTCCTCGTCAGCGGAGAGCGTCCGCGTCCGTTCGCGAGTCTCCAGTACCTCGTCGAACGGTTCGTCACAGACGGGGCACTCGACACCGTCCCGGTTCTCCAACAGCGTCGTCTCACCGGTGTCCCGGAGCAGTTTTAGCCGGTGTCTAAGCGCCTCGAGGTCGATGCTCGCGGCCATACGTGCCCGGATTCGCCTGTCGTCTTAGCTCTTTTGTCGGCCCGCTTAACGGAGTTTTTCATGGCTGATAACCACGCCCATAGACTTTAGTACAGTTGTCGGAATTTTCGGACTAAGCCCCAAGCAGCCCGTTTGGGTGGGGGCGAACCAGAAAACAATGTTCGAGTTCATCACCGACGAGGAAGAGCGTGGTCAGGTGGGTATCGGGACACTCATCGTGTTCATCGCGATGGTCCTGGTCGCCGCGATCGCCGCCGGCGTCCTCATCAACACCGCAGGCTTCCTGCAGACGAAAAGTGAAGCGACTGGCGAAGAAGCGACCGCACAGGTCTCCAACCGTGTGACGGTCGTCTCCGCAGCCGGTAACGTCACAGACAACCAGGATATCGACTACGTGAACGTCACGGTCATGCGTGCGGCCGGCGCCGAGAACATCAACCTCTCGGAGGCCACCGTCCAGTGGATCGGCCCGAACACGGCCACGACACTGACGCACGCGGACGCTCCCAGCGCGAGTGAGTTCTCCACCGACGACGTGAAGGGTGGGAACGATCCGGTGCTGGCGACCCAGGACAGCCGCATCAACATCGTCATCAACTCGACGAAGGTCGGCAGTGGTCTGGGTGGCGGGCAGCAGGCCCAGCTGACGATCACGACGCAGTTCGGTTCCCAGACCGAGTACTGGGTCAGTGTGCCGGAATCACTGCAGGGTAAGAACGTGGTGAAGCTGTAACGATGTTCGAGTTCATCACCGACGAGGAAGAGCGTGGTCAGGTGGGTATCGGGACACTCATCGTGTTCATCGCGATGGTCCTGGTCGCCGCGATCGCCGCCGGCGTCCTCATCAACACCGCAGGCTTCCTGCAGACGAAAAGTGAAGCGACTGGCGAAGAAGCGACCGCACAGGTCTCCAACCGTGTGACGGTCGTCTCCGCGGCAGGTAACGTGACGGACAGTCAATCGATCGACTACGTGAACGTCACGGTCATGCGTGCGGCCGGCGCCGAGAACATCAACCTCTCGGAGGCCACCGTCCAGTGGATCGGCCCGAACCAGGCTACGACGCTCACGCACAACGGTACTGACACCTACAGTGAGCTGACCGGCAGCGAGTTCGGTACCGACGACGTCAAGGGCGACAACGATCCGGTGCTGGCGACCCAGGACAGCCGCATCAACATCGTCATCGACTCGACGAAGGTCGGCAGTGGTCTGGGTGGCGGGCAGCAGGCCCAGCTGACGATCACGACGCAGTTCGGTTCCCAGACCGAGTACTGGGTCAGTGTGCCGGAATCACTGCAGGGTAAGAACGTGGTGAAGCTGTAACGATGTTCGAGTTCATCACCGACGAGGAAGAGCGTGGTCAGGTGGGTATCGGGACACTCATCGTGTTCATCGCGATGGTCCTGGTCGCCGCGATCGCCGCTGGCGTCCTCATCAACACCGCAGGCTTCCTGCAGACGAAAAGTGAAGCGACTGGCGAAGAAGCGACCGCACAGGTCTCCAACCGTGTGACGGTCGTCGGTGCGACAGGAAACGTCAACACTGTCGACCAGGACGACGCCGTCGATAACGAGACTATCCAGTACGTGAACGTTACGGTCATGCGTGCGTCTGGTGCCGAGAACATCAACCTCTCGGAGGCCACGGTCCAGTGGATCGGCCCGGACAACGCCGAGACGCTCACGAACGGTCCCGAAAGTGCAACGGGGACGAACGCGACCAAGTTCGCGACCGTGAACGTCAACGGTGACAGTACGGACGTCCTCGCGAGTCAGGAGACGCGCATCAAGCTCGTCCTGAACGCGACGGCCATCCGGAACCCGGGAGCCAACTGGCAGGCTGCCGACGGTAACAACAACATCACTGGTCTCGCCGAGGGCGAGAGCGCCCAGATCGAGATCACCACCCAGTACGGTTCGACGACCCCGTACTGGCTGTCCGCACCGGAGTCCCTGCAGGGCAAGCAGGCCGTCAAGCTGTAGCGGCTCCACTCTTCCCGTCGTATCGCCTCCTGAACGTCACGATTTTGTAGTCGTACTCTAATCGGTAGGTGTGCCATCGCTGTACGGACTGGAGCGCTCCGGCGACGTCGAGAAGCTAGTGGAGCTGCTCCGGGAGAGCGAAAAACCGACGGTCCGACGCCGAGCAGCCGAAATTCTGGGGAATCTCGACGACCCCGAGTCGGAGGGTATCGACGCGCTTGTCGGTGCGATGAGCGACGACGACGAGACGGTGCGCGCGGAGGCCATCGACGCGCTCACTCAGCAGGAAGCGGTCGACGCGCTGATGAAGGGCCTCGGACAGGAGATCCCCGATTCCGGTGCGACGTGGGCGCAGGCGGAGGCGTTCGTCGAGAACCTCACGTCCGGGACGACCGAACTCCGGATGGCGGCGGCGAACGTCCTCGGTCTCCTCGGGGTGGAGGACTCGGCTCGACCGCTCGCCAAACGGCTGCAGTCCGAACCACACCCCGAGGTCCGGGCGCGCATCGCGCGAGCACTCGGTCGGGTGGGCGAGCCCGCCGTGACGAGCGTCCTGGTCGAGTGCCTCCACGACCAGCCGCTGAAGGTGCGCCGGGAGGTCGCGGAGTCGCTCGGACGACTCACCACGAAGGACGCGCTCGGTGGGCTCCTGTCGGTCGTCGACGACGACAGTGAGGCGATGCGAAGGACTGCAGTGAGTTCGCTCGGGCAGTTCGAAAACGCCAAACCCGTCGACGCGCTCGTCGAACGCCTCGGGGACCAGAGCGACCTGGTGCGACGCGCGGCCGTCTTCTCCCTCATCGAGATCCTCTCGAACGTCCCCCCGGACCGGAGCCACGAACTCCGGGAGACGATCGTCGACCGGATGGCCGAGCGCAGCGACCCGAGCGTCGTCGCGTCGCTGATCGAGATCATCGAGGAGGGGACCCAGACCCACCAGCGGCGGAACGCGACGTGGATGCTGGGTCGCGTCGCAGGAGGGCAGTCGACGAAGCTGGACGCAGTGGAGGCGCTCCGAGCGGTGCTCGGCGAGGACGACGACCTGATCTCGCAGTTCGCCGCGACCGGTCTCTCCGAGATCGGCGGTCGGTCCGTGGAGACGTCGCTACTGGAGGTCATCGAGACCGACGAGTACGGCGACGACGCCGTCGCGATGGCGGCGTTCGCGCTCGGGAAGGTCGGCGGTGACCGATCGCGCCAGCGTCTGGAGCGACTCGTCGAGGAGACCGAGAACGACGAGGTTCGGCGGCGGGCGTTCTCTGCGATCTCGAAACTGGGCGGCCACTCCTAGCGGGTGGTGGATAGTCGCGAGGGGGTTTCGGGTGGCGATTTCAGACGCGAGAATCGCACGCAAAGCATTAAATACGCCTCCTGAATAGTGTCGTCCGACATGAGTACGGAGGCGTGGCGTCGGTGCGAGAACGGCGTTGCCGCTACGCGCACAGCCATGCTCGCAGGTGAGGAATGAGCGAGTCCGAGTACAAAATCGCCGACGGTGCGGGGAAGTTCCTGCAGGCCGTCAAGGACGGCCGGCGGATGAAGGACGCGGCCTGGACGAACGGCCGCATCCTGCTGTCGAACAAACGCATCGTACTGGCGGGCAACGACGGCAAACGGAACCTCCCGCTGTCGGAGGTCGCCAGCCTGAGCGGTCGCTACGACGTGAACCAGACGGTCGCACAGGTCAGCGACTACGTGAGCATCCAGATGAACAGCGAGAGCGTGCTGTTGCTCTCGATGGGGGAGAACACCGAGGAGTTCGAGGGGAAGCTGTACGGCGCGCTCCTCGACCAGACGGAGATGCTCGTGAAACACCCCGCAGTGAAAGGAGGCGTCGTGCAGGACGAGTCCTTCGAGCGCGCGCGCATCAAAGTAGACGAGGACCAGTTGAGTGTCGCGATGTCCAACGGCTCGTTCGTTTCCGTGGACCTCGACGACGTGGGATCGGCCGAAGCGGCCTCCCTCGACGTTGACGGCGAGAAGAGCCCCGTGCTGAAGGTCGAACACACCGTCGACGAGGCGAGCGTGCAGACGTACTTCTCGAGTGACTCCCACACGTGTTCGATCCTGGAGTCCCTGCTGAGCAAGGAGGCACGGAAGAGCCAGGGGTCGGTCGAACTCTCGGAGACGGAGAAGCGCGTGCTGATGGCGCTGTACTCGGGGGTGTCGTCGTTCGAGATCCCGGACTTCCTCGGGATGGACGTCGACGAGGTCGAGGGGATCTTCGAGCGACTCGTCGAGGTGGACGTGCTCGAGGAAGTGCGCAAGCGCCGAGAGGTCTCGATGAAGACTCGCGGCCGGAACATCGCCAGCGAAGCTATCAACGAGGAGTGACGGTCGTCTCTGCGGCGTAGACGCGATTCCCGCTCAGAAGTTCACGTCCTCGATGTGTTCGCTGACCGCGGCCCGCCCGAGATCCGTGAGTGTGACGCCGTCGCTGTCCTGGACGAGGTCCTTCTCGACGAGGTCGTTGAGGAGCATCGTCACTCGACTGGCGCCGACCCCGAGGACCGCCGCGAGGCTCGCGTCGGGGCCACTGGAGTAGATTGCGACCAGCGTCTCCACCTCGTCGGTGGAGAGGGTGACGTCCTTGAGGTCCTGTTTCAGGTGCGTGTAGCGCAGCCGGATGAACCGTCCGAGGAGGTTCATCTTCCGGCCGGAGTCGAGGGCGAGTTCCGTGGTGACCGCGCCAGCGTCGCTCATGTGCCGGACGGACAGGAGCGGTCTGCTGGACCCGTTCAGGTCGCGTTCGACGCGCTCGAAGTGCGTGACCGTCGAGAGGTCGATGGCCGTACCGACGTCGTCACGCAGCGCGAGCGACCCCGGAGACACGTACAGTTCTCCGGACTCGAAGGACTGGTCGGTGACGCGGCCCCCACGCCGTGCCGGGTGTTTGGCGTAGACCGTGGTGCCGTTGAGCAGTCCCTTGAAGACGAGCGTGACGAACTTGTCGACGGTGTCGCCGGCACCCTCGATGACGGCGACGTGTTTCTCGTCGTCGCGTTCGTACGCCACGGTGACGGTGTCGTCGAAGAACTCGGCGAGGTCGCGGGGCGCACTGTCGTGCTGGACGTCGAAGACGCCGGGGAGGGGGATGGTCACACTGGTGTCCTCGGTGGCGAGGACGATGCGGCGCTTGCTCATCACGACGCGGCCGCGAACGGGTTCGACGTGCGTGGCCGTGTCCGGGATGAACGACGTGACGAAGTCCGCGATTGCTGATTCCGGCATGCTCCCCCAGTCTCGAAACCGAATCGTCGCGGGGGCCGAATAAGCGTTACTCTCCGTCTGGGAGTCGGCGATAGATCCGGATCCGGGGGTCTGCGGCCTCGAAGCGCTCCTTGACCTCACCGGGGAGCGTCTCCGTCTGCCCGAGGACGAGGTGGCCGCCCCCGTCGAGAGACTGGCTGACGGTGTCGAGGATCGGGAGTTTGTACTGCTTGTCGATGTAGATGCAGACGTTCCGGCAGGCAACGAGGTCGAAGCCCGACTTCGGGTCGCCCGTGATGAGGTCGTGGCGCTCGAAGCTGACGAGGTCCTTGACATGGTCGGCGACCACGAACCCGCGTTCGCCCTCGCGTTCGACGTACTGCATCGGCTCGTCGAGGAAGCTCAACTGGTCCTGGATGTCCGCGGTGCGCGTGCTGTCGTATCGGCCGCGCCGCGCGCGTTCGAGTGCGTCCTCGTCGATGTCGGTGGCCAGGATCCGGACTTTCCGTGGGTCCAGGCCTGCGTCGAGGGCGAGCATCGCGATGGAGTACGGCTCGCGGCCGTCGGCGCAGGCGGCGCTCCAGATGGATAGCGTGGTGCCGTCGGCGGACTCGAGGAGGACGTCGCGGAGCGCGGCCCACACTTTCCGGTCGCGGAAGAACTGAGTGACGTTGACGCTGAGCGTGTCGAGCAATTCCGCACGTTCGTCGTGTTCGTCGGTCCGGAGCATCTCGAGGTACTCGTCGTAGCTGTCGGTGTTCCGTCGCCGCATGCGGGCGGAGATGCGCCGGTCGAGGTAGGCGTCGTCGTAGTAGCTCGTGGCGAACTCCGTCTCGCGCTCGACGAACGACAGCAGGTCCTCGAAGTCGGTCAAATCACTTCCACCTCTGAGTCGACACGGTTGATCGTTACGTCGCCACTGGCCGGACTAAAGGACACCGACCGACCGTCGTTGCCGCCGGTCTCCGCGGCGACCAGCTTGACGTCGGCCGCGTCGAGGACGTCGTGGGCGGCGTCGACGTTCCGCTGGCCGACGGCGTCACCGACGGAGATGTCCAGCATCGAGCTTCCTCCGGCGAGTTTCGCGGCGAGGTTCTGGCGAGACGCGCCCTGCTGGACCAGCTCGTCGACCATCTCCTCGATTCCGGAGTCGACGTACTTCGCGGGCTTGTCCACCGGCTCCGGCGCCTCCGGGAGCATCGCGTGGAGGAGCCCGCCGACACCCTCCGCGGGGTCGTAGACGGCGACCGCGACACAGGAGCCGAGGCCGCTGGTGACGAGCGTCGAATCGCTTGACGCGACGCGCCAGTCGGCCACGCCGACTCGCACCGTCACTGGTGCTCACCCGCCGTGTCGGTGAGCTGTTCGGCTATCTGCCCGACGGTGTCCGCGTCCTCCGGGCTGGGGAACGCACACACCCGGCAGGTCAGCTCCGTCCCCAGGGAGACCGTCGTGTTCACCACGGCGATGGTGTCCGCGTACTGCCCGTAGGCCGCCGCGACCGTGTCGAGGACGGCGCGCCCGTCGTCGCGGACGTGTGACGGCGTCGAGACGTCGATGGTCGTCTCCAGCGTGTTCGCCCACTTGTCGAGGAACCCGCTGGCGGTGACGTTGCCGAGCTCGGCGACGGCGCTCTCCGCGAGTTCCGGATCCGGGTCCGACTCGTCGAGCATGGTGTCCGCGACGGAGCCGGGTTCGACCTCCTCGAACAGGATGGCGATGACGCTGTCGACGGGCCCTTCGCTCTCGAACACCGCGCCCTCGTAGGCGGCGTCGTCGAGCAGCGACGGGACCCGTTCGACGGGGACGAAGTCGATGTGGGATTCGACGGTGTCGGCGTCGACGCCCGTCATCGCGGCGAGGTGGGACTCCACGGTCGCCGCACTCTCGGTGGTCATCCGGAGGTACGCCGAAAGATTCCCGACGGAGAACGCGTCCTCGTCGGTCGCCAGGTAGTCGGCGAACGACTCGACGTCCGGGATCACCGCGAACCGACAGCTTCCGCCCGACCCGGAGAGCACGACCTGACTCTCGAAGACGAACGCGCAGTCGTCGACGACTGCAGCGTCGTGGACCACCGCGTCCTCGTCGGTGACCTCCGAGGGCGGTTCGATGTCGATGGTCGTGTCGGCTCCTTCGGCCCACACGTCCACGAACCCGCTGGTGAGGATGTTCGACACCTCCGGGAGCGCCGCGTCGCCCATGCTGAGTTCCTCGGCGACCCCTGTGGCGAACGCGTCGTCGAACGAGAGCACCGCCCGTCCGGACAGCGCGCCGTCGAACCCGACGGTGAACCGGGACGGCGACTCGCCGAGGAACGTCGACAGTTCGTCGGCGTCGACGAGCGCGGTGCGCGTGAGCGAGCAGTGGGCGGTGATGCCAGTCAGCGTCTCCAGGGAGTCGGCTGCACACTCGCCACCCTGGTCGCCGGTCCTGCTGAACGACGCGACGGCGTCGAGGTCCACCCGCATCTCAGATGGCGTTGATCATCGAGACGAACGCCTCGATGTCCGGGAAGGAGTAGATCTTCGCCTCGACGTCGGCGTCCGGGGCGTGGAGCGTGGCGTCGAACACCATCGCGATCTCGTGTTCGCCCGGGTCGACGCAGTGGTTGGCGATCTCGTGGCCCGAGGCCCGGATGAGCTGCGGGGTGGAGATGTCGATGGTGCGGCCGAGGACGTTCGCCCAGCCGTCGATGAAGCCGCTGGTCATGATGTTGCCAACCTCGCGGATTGCCGAGCGCTCCATGTCGCTGTAGGCGCCGCCGTCGCTCTCGATGCCGCCCATCATCGTGCCCGCGACGCGGCGTGCGCTCTCGTCGTCGAACAGCACGAGGACGGAGCCGTAGGGCTGTTCTTTCAGGGGGACGTTGACGCCGACCTGTTTGTCCGCTCCCAGGTGGGCGCCCAGGTCCTCGACGTCGATGACGTTGATCTTCGTGATCTGCATCTCCGTCTCGACCCCGGTCAGCTGGCTCATGTTGTCGGCCACCGTCGTCGCGCCGGCGCGAGCCAGTTCGTTCACCGTCTGTAACCGCCGAATGTCGATCATCGTACTCATAGTTCAGAGAGTCGCAACGTCCAGAATCGTCACCACGTCGCCCTCACCGAGCACGGCTGCCCCAGAGAGTCCGGGGATGCCCGAGAGGATTCCCTCGAAGGGTTTGACGACGACCTCCTCCTGACCCCGGACGTCGTCGCAGTGGATCGCTACCTGCCGCTCGGTGTCCCGGATGCGCACGAGCATCCCGTCGCCGTTCCGTGTCTCGCCGGGGACCTCCAGCGCGGAGCCGAGTCGGACGAGCGGGTAGACGGTCTCGTCGTAGGTGATGACCTCCTCGCCGTCGACGGACTTCACGGGTTTCATCCGGGAGATCTCGTCGACGGTCTTGATCGGGATGCCGTACTCCTCGCCGCCGCTCTCCACGAACAGCACCTTCACGATGGCGACGGTCACCGGCAGCGTCATCGTGAACGTCGTCCCCTCGCCGGGGACACTGTTCACGGAGACGGAGCCATCAAGTCGAGTGACGGTGTCGCGGACGACGTCCATCCCGACGCCGCGGCCGGAGACGTCCGTCACCTCCTCGTTCGTTGAGAACCCGGGGTGGAAGACGAGGTCCTCGACCTCCTCGTCGGTGAGCTCCTCGACCTCCTTGCGGGTCTTGATGCCCTTCTCGACGGCCTTCTCCCGCACGCGCTCGCGGTCGATGCCGCCGCCGTCGTCTTTCACCTGGATGAGCACGCGGTCGCGGTCGCGTTCCGCCGACAGCGTGATGGTGCCCTCGGGGGCCTTCCCGTCCTCTTCGCGGACCGCTGGGGGTTCGATGCCGTGGTCGACGGCGTTGCGCAGCAGGTGCATCAGCGGGTCGCTGATCTCCGTCAGGATGGTGCGGTCGAGTTCCACGTCGTCGCCCTCGACCACGAAGTCGATGTCCTTGCCCTGTTCGCGGGCGAGGTCCCGGACGAGTCGCGGGAACTTCCCGACGATCTTCTTCATCGGGACCAGCCGCATGTCCATCACAGTGTCCTGGAGACTCGAGGTGATCTTGTCGAGTTCGTCCAGTTCGTCGAGCACCGCGCGGTCGCTGTCCTCGACGCCGCGCCGGAGTTTGATGCGCGTGGTCACGAGCTGCTCGACGAGCCCGTGGAGTTCGTCTAGCTGGTCGACGTCCACGCGTACGGACTGGATCTCAGTGTCCGTGGACTGGACCGCGGACGCCTCCGCTTCGTCGGCACCCTCGTCGCTCGTCTCCGCCGGAGACTCCTCGCTGGTGTCGGTAGCGTCACCGCCCCCAACACCCGTATCGTCGTCACCCGTGACGTCCTCGTCGCCGGTTGCACCGAGGTCACCGGTGAGTTCGGAGACGGTCGCGTCGGTGAGTTTCGGGAACGACCGGACGGTGTCGGCGACGTCCGACATCTCGGTGGCGACGACGAGGTCGAAACCGTCGTCGAACTCGCCGTCGTTGATCGCGTCCGGTTCCGGAACCGCACCGAGGAGGTCGAACGCCTCGGTCGCGGCCTCCATGACGAACATGCCGTCGACGCCCTTCATCTGGGAGCCGGACATGTCCACGTGGACGTGGAAGACGCCGCCGTCGGCGTCCTCCAGCGTCGCGGCGTCGACGACCGAGAGCGGGTCGAAGTCGGCCTCGACCGCTCCCTCGTCGTCGGCTGGCTCGGCTTCGGCCGCCGCAGCCTCGTCGAGAACTGCGCGCACGGACTCGCTGGTCTCCGAGACGTCCCGCTGGACCTCGCCGTGGGCCTCGATGTCGTCGAGACACGCCTCGATGTCGTCGACACCCTCGAACACCCGGTCCATGCGGCCCGAGGTCACCTCGAGTTCGCCCTGGCGCATCTCGTCGAGGAGGTCCTCGACGGCGTGCGCCAGGTCGCTGGCGCCCTCGAACCCCATCGCGCCGAAGTTCCCCTTCAGCGTGTGGGCAGTCCGGAAGATGGCGTCCATCGCCTCCTCGTTGCCCGGGTCGGACTCCAGTTCGAGCAGTGCGTTGTTCAGGTTCGTTACGTGTTCTTCGCCCTCGCGAACGAATGCTTCGAGATAGTCGTCCATCAGGAACTCCTCCGTATTGAATCGGTGATCGCCTCGGTCAGCCGGTCGGCCGGTCGCACCTCGTCCACGCAGCCGGTCTCGATGGCGCGCTGCGGGATGCCGAACACGGCGCTGGTCTCCTCGTCCTGTGCGAACGTCCGCCCACCGGCCTCCTTGACCGAACAGACGCCGTCCGCGCCGTCCGTCCCCATACCGGTGAGGACGACTGCGACGAGCGGGTCCGTGACCCGCTCGGCGGCCGTCTCCATCGTCACGTCGATGGCCGGCCGGACGCTGTGCTGGCGCTCGCTCTGGTCGAGACGGACGCGCAGGCGTCCGTTCGAGTAGCCCGACACCCGCATGTGGTAGTCACCGCGGGCGACGAGCCCTTCGCCGCCGCTGATTCGAGCGCCGTCCTCGGCCTCCTTGATGTCGTACTCGCTGGTGTCGTCCAGCCGGTTCGCGAACCGCGTCGTGAACTGGGCCGGCATGTGCTGGACCACCAGCACGCGGAAGTCAGCCTCCCGCGGCAGCGAACCGAGGATCGACTCCACGACGTTCGGACCGCCGGTCGACGCGCCGACGAGCAGCGTCGGGTGGTCGACGTACTCGTCTGCGCTCGTGGACTCGGCCGGCGCCGTCTGCTCGACGCCGTGGCCGGCCGTCGGGTCCGCCGTGGCGACGCGTTCGACGGTCGCGACGAGTTCGTCGCTGTGGCCCGAGAGCTCCGTCGAGATGGTGCCACCGGGCTTCGCGAACGCGTCCACTGCACCGCGCTCCATCGCTTCGAGCGTGGCGTCGGCGTCCTCCGTCGTCAGCGCCGACAGCATCAGGATCGGCGTCGGCGCTCGCGACATGACGGCCTCGACGGCCTCGATGCCGTTCATCTTCGGCATCTCGACGTCCATCGTCACCACGTCGGGTTCGACGGCCTCGACCTTCTTGACGGCCTGCTTGCCGTTCGCGGCCGTGTCCACGACGTCGATACCCCCGTCCTCCAGGATGTCGCTGATGACCGTCCGCATGAAGTGGGAGTCGTCGACCACCAGCGCACGCGTCATGCCGTGAGCACGTCGGAGATCGCGTCCATCACGCTGGGCTTCTGGAACGGCTTCGTGATGTAGCCGTCCGCGCCAGCCTTGACGGCCTTCTTCATCTTCTCCTCCTGGCCGATGCTCGTGCACATGATGACGTGTGCGCCGGCGTCGAACTCCTTGATCTCGGAGGTCGCCTCGATGCCGTCGCGGATGGGCATCACGATGTCCATCATCACGAGGTCGGGGTCGTACTCCTTGTACATCTCCACTGCCTCGACCCCGTTCTCGGCCTCGTCCGCGATCTCGAACTCCTCTTCGAGAATCTCGCGGAGTAGGTTCCGCATAAACTCTGAGTCGTCCACAAGTAGGACCTGCTTCGCCATGGTTCACCCCTTTGGAGAAGGGGCTAATAAAGCCTCGTCACCGATTATCAGTGCTGATTGTCCTCGCTCTCGTCGTCCGACACCGCGGCGATGAGCCGGTCGATGTCGAGCCACAGCACCAGTTCGACGTCGACGTCCGCTTCTTCCTCGTCCTCCCCGGCCACACCCTTCCGGATGACCCCCTTGACGAGTTCCTGTTCGACGGCCGAGGTGCCGATGCGGGACACGCGCTCGCCGGTGTCGATCTGGGCCTCCGGGTAGCCGGAGACCTCCGTCACTTCGGCGACGCGGAGACCGATCTTCTGCTTGTCGTCGGCGCGGTCGAGGACGAGGATGTTGTCCGAGGCGAGGTCGCCCTCGATGGCGAGGAACTCCCGCGGGTCGACGATAGCGGTCGTCTCACCCCGGAGGTCCATCACACCTTCGACGGCGTCGGGGGCCCGCGGGACGCGAGTCACCTGCTTGGACTCGACGATGCTGTCCACCGCGTCGATGTCGATGGCGCAGACCTCGTCGCCGAGGCGGAACTCGACGACGTGAGCGTCGTTGGTCACTACCCGGTCGGCCTCCTCGAGGTTCATCATACCCCGAACCACGAGAGACCACGACCAAAACTGTTTCGCGGACTACCGTCGCGGGAACACGAGTCCGTCCTCCTCCGAGACCGTCGAGACGAGGTCACCGATCGTGTCGTCGGGCCCGAGCTCCTGGTCTTCCAGGTACGCCACGAGCCGCGCTGTCGGGTACCGGACGTTGACGGTCGACTCCGAGAGCAGGATGCCCAGCGCTTCGTCGACGGACGTGTCGCCCGCGACCTGTCGCGCGTACCAGACGAGCAGGCCGTCGAACGCGGAGCCGATGTCGTCGGTGGCGAGCTGCTGGTGGTTGACGTCGCTCCCGGTCTTCGCGGAGATGTGGTAGGCGTAGGTGCTGTCGTGGTCGGACAGTTCGTCGCCGAGCCACCGCTTGACGTCCCCGCCAGATATCTGGTCGACGGGGTCGACGTCGGGCCGTGGCTCCGGTTCTGGCTCGGCTTCTGGTTCAGCTTCTGGCTCGGCCCCGGGGTCGCCTCGTCCTCCGGTCGTCTCCGGGTCAGCCGCAGCGTCGGTGTTGGTCGGCGGGCCGTCGGCCCCGATGACGTAGCGCCCCTCGTCCAGTTTCGCCACGTCCTCCTGGGCCTCGATGTCGAGTTCCTCCGGGGAGAGCACCTCTCCCTCGGCGTCCTGTTGCCCGTCGCCACCTGAGACCATGCGCTCAGTTGAGAGCGACCACTCTAAAGTCTATCGCGGCCCCGTCCCCAGGCGCCGAGTCGGCCGGCGGCCCGGCGCCGCCGGTTGGCACCGGATACCCCCAGTAGGCTGTCAGTAGTTATTGGCGTGTCTCTTGACAGTCACGCCACCGTGGCAGCACACAGCAGCGGGCAGGACCCCACGCCAGGCGTCGCCGCCATCCGGGGAGTCGTCGCCGCGGCGGACGGTTCGTGTCCGGAGTAGCGACCAACTACAGGCAGCTTATCACACAACCGATTCACTCTCACTCATGGCATGGTACGCGGTCCGCGCCCTTGACGACGCCATCTCGGAGACGCAGTCACTCCTCCTCCCGTTCGACCTCGGCACGTGGGTTCGGCTCGCCGTCATCACCGTCTTCGCGGGGCTGTCGGCCCCCCAGACGCCGACGTTCTCCTGGGAGGTGCCGCCGCAGGCGGCCGTCGAGACGACGACCGAACTGTCGCCGCCCGACCTCCCGGCTATCGTCCTCGGCGTCGTACTGGCCGTCGTCACGCTCGGTCTCCTGTTCGCGCTCGTCGGAGCGGTCATGGAGTTCGTGCTCGTCGACGCGGTGCGGTCGAAGTCCCCCCGAATCGTCGCTCCGTTCCGTCGCCGTCTCGGCGCGGGACTGCGACTGTTCGGCTTCCGGCTCGTCGTCATGCTCGCGGTGTTCGTCGCCGTGCTCGGCGTCGTCGTCCCGGTCGGACTCGCCGTGGTCTTCGAGGCCCCGGCGTGGCTACTGGCCCTCCTCGCGACCGTCCCCCTGCTCGTCGCCGCCGCCCTCGTCTCCGCGTTCGTCCTCGAGTTCACGACGGCGTTCGTGGTCCCCATAATGGCCGACGACGGGATCGGCGTCGCGGCCGGGTGGCGACGGCTCTGGCCGGCGGTGCGCGCCGACTGGCAGCAGTTCGCGGTCTACGCGCTGGTGAAGGTCGTCCTGCTCGTCGGGGCCGGGTTCCTGCTCGGTCTCGCGGGCGCCATCGTCGCCGTGCCGGCCGGGCTGGTCGTGCTCTCTGGCGCGCTCACCGGGCTGGCCCTGGTCGCCGTCGCCATCACGCTGGTCGTCGCGCTGGTCGTCATCGCCGGCGTGACCGTCCCGCTGGTGACCTTCCTGCGCTACCACTCGCTGTGTACGATGGACGCCTCCGAGTTGCCGTTCACGCTCCGGTGAGTGCGGCGAGTAACGTGATGGCGAGGTCCTTATCGAGTGGGTCGTTAGCGTTCCCGCACTGGGGAGACTGCACGCACGCCGGGCAGCCGTCCTCGCAGTCGCAGGAGCGCAGCATCGACAGCGTGCGCTCGGCGAGATCATAGACGCTGTCGAAGCCGGCGCGCGTCAGTCCCACGCCTCCGGGGTAGCCGTCGTAGACGAAGATCGTGGGTCGCCCGGTCCGTGGGTGCAGCGGCGTCGAGAGGCCGCCGATGTCGCCGCGGTCGCAGAGCAGTTCGGTCGGGAACATCGAGATCATCGCGTGTTCGGCGGCATGAATCGCCCCCGGCAGGTCGCCGCCGGCGCGCAGTTCCGCCTCCACGTCTCTGGGAACGGTGAAGTAGAGCGCCCGGGTTTCGAGGGTCTGTTCGGGGAGGTCCAGGGACAGCGTGTCGATGGTCTCGCCGCGCTTCGGGTCGCGGCGCTCGTAGCCCGTGACGGCCGTCGTGAGCGTGATGTCCGCGAACCGCACCGGGACGTCGTGGGCGAACGGGTAGCGCTCCTCGCGGTCCTCTCGCACCTCGATGGTCTTGTCCGTGAGGACGCGGGTGTAGTGGTCGGCCCACGTCGGCTGGAGGCGGGCGACACAGCGGTCGAGGTCCAGGTCCGCCACCTCGTAGCGCTGGCCCTGGTGGTGGTAGATGGCGCCAGGGTGGGCGTCCCTGATCGCGTCCGAGAACTGGAGCGTCGCGAGCGTGTCGTTCGAGCCGTCGAGCAGTCTGACCTCCCGGTCGTCGATCGTCCGGAGGCTCATCTCGTGCTGGGGGCTGCCCTCCCCAGCGTACGTCCAGCGAGTACCGTACTCCGTGTCGCGGCGCTCCAGCTCGCCCCCCTCTTCGAGCACCGAGACGCGCTCCTCGAACCGTGGGAAGTAGTGGTCGTCGTCGGGTTTCAGCCAGTTCTCGCGGGCCGCAGACCGCAGGTGGTCGTCGAGCAGGTGTTCGTTCGCCGGGTCGACGACGGCCCGCTCCGGGTCTCCTTCGAACAGTTCCTCCGGGTGCGCCATCACGTACTGGTCGAGCTGGTCCTCCCCGGCGACGAGTACGACCGCGGCGTCCTCGGTGCCCCGGCCCGCACGCCCCGCGCGCTGGAACGTGTTCATCTTCGTCCCCGGGTAGCCGTCGAGGAGGACGGCGTCGAGGCCGCCGACGTCGACGCCGAGTTCGAGTGCGTTGGTGCTCCAGACGCCGCGCAGGTCGCCGTCGTGCAGTCGCGTCTCGAGGTCGCGTCGGCGGTCGTCCGTCAGCGACCCCTGGTACGCCGCGACGGCGTCCGCGAGGTCTCCGCTGCCGCGTTCTTGGAGGTCGTCGGTGGTCGCGGTGGCGTTGCGCTCGGCGCCCTGTCTGGAGCGCGTGAACGCGAGCGTCTGGTGGCCCCGCGTGACCAGGTCGGCCATCAGGTGTCGAGTCTCGACGTGCGAGGAGCGGCGGCGGCCCTCGCCGCCGTCCTGCTCGGGCGGGTTCCACAGCAGCCAGTGAGTCGGTCCCGTCTCGCTGGTGTCCTCGTCGACGAGTGCGAACCCGTCCCCCGGCTTCCCGGTCACTCTGGCGGCGTGCTCGACGGGGTTGCCGATGGTCGCCGAACAACAGACGAACTGAGGGGAGGCATCAAATCTTTCGCAGACGCGCCGCAGGCGCCGCAGGACCAGGGAGACGTGGCCGCCGAAGACGCCGCGGTACTCGTGGACCTCGTCGAGGACGACGGTCTCCAGCCCGGAGAAGAACCACTCCCAGAGCCGGTGAGCGTGGGGGAGCAGTGCGTAGTGGAGCATGTCCGGATTCGTCAGCAGGACGGTCGGCATGCGGTCGCGCACCGCCTCCTTCTCGGACTTCGAGAGGCGTCCGGTGTAGGTGTCGACCTGTACGCGACTGCCGAAGCCGAGGTCGGCGGCGAGCGAGGAGAGGGTGTCCTCCTGGTCCGCGACGAGGGCGTTCTGCGGCCCGATGTAGAGGGTTCGCCCCCCGTGGTCCATCGCGCGTTCGAACGCCGGGACGGTGTACGCGAGGCTCTTCCCGCTCGCCGTCGGCGTCGCCACGACCACGTCGTCGCCGTCGCGTACTGCTTCGATGGCGTCCGCCTGGTGGTCGTACAGCTGGTCGATGCCGCGGTCAGCGAGCGCGGAGGCCAGCCGCGGTTCGAGAGCGACGTCTCTGGTTCTGGCCTCGCGTGCGGGGAGGGTCTGCTCGTGGGTCAACTGTCCGCTGTAGTGGTGGCGGGCGCGGAGCCAGTCGGCGAGGTCGTCCACGCGCCTACGTGGGGGTTCGGTGCTCTAACGGTTTCCGGTGGCCGACGGTTTTTGGACGAGGCACCCCTACTCGTGGGTGTGACCGATTCGCAGTTCGACGGCGTGCTCGTCTACGACGGTGACTGTCCGTTCTGCTCCGCGGCGGCGTCGGCGCTCCGCCGCGTCGACGGCGTCGGAGCGGTCGCACACGGAGACGACGCGGCGCGAGCGTTCCTCGAGGCCCAGTTCGACGACGCGCCGTTCGCGCTCGTGCTCGCGGACCGCCGGACTGACCGCGTCTACGTGGATCGGGACGCCGCCCGTGAACTCTGCGAGCGTGCGGGCGTCCCGGTACTGGTCCAGGACGTCGTGGGAGAGAACTACGAGTCCATCGCTGACGCGGTGCGGACCGTGGTCGGCGCCGACCGCGACCCCGACCCGTACCACGGCACCTACGAGTTCTCCGCGCCCGCTGCCGCTGCGTACGCGGACCTCGAAGCCGCCGCTGGTAGCATGCCACTCCGCATGGAGTAGTTGTCCGCTCCGGAACGGAACTTCGCGCGGCGTAAAGCAATGTTACCCTGCGGTAAACACTAAGTGACGAGTCGACGAAGGTACTGTCGTATGTCCGACGACAAAAGACACGCCAGCGGCAGCGTCAAGCCCGGTGACACCTCGAAGCGCGTCGGGGCGGAGGTCGTCCGCGAGCGCGGCGGTGACCCCGAGGAGATCCGAGAGAAACTCGTCGACGCCATCGGGGCGGAGTTCACGACGTACTACTACTACACGAACCTCCGGTGTTTCCTGGCCGGCGAGGAGGACCTCAAGGAGATCACGGAGGACGCCCGCCTCGAAGACCGCGCGCACTTCGAACTCGTGATGCCACGGGTGTTCGAACTCGGCGGCCAGCTCCCGACCGACATGCGAGAGTTCGCGGACCGCGCGTCCTGTCCGGACGCCTACCTGCCGGAGGACCCGACTCCCGTGAACATCCTCGAGACGCTGCTCGAAGCCGAGCGGTGTGCCATCCGGACGTGGGCCGAAGTGTGTGACATGACCCGCGACTGCGACCCGCGCACCTACGACATGGCCCAGCGCATCTACAACGAGGAGGTCGACCACGAGGCGTGGTTCATCGAGTTGCTCAGCCGCGAGCGCGACGGCGTGAGCAACCCGGCGGGTCACTTCGTCCGCGGCGAACCCGGCGACGCCCCGTACTCCACGAACAACCGGTTCAACGACTCCGCGTGAGCGGGGCCGACGACCCTATTTCTCTCGCGCGAGAAGATACCGTGTGAGCTACTCCGTCGAACTCGTCGTGCCCGAGGACTGTGAACTTCCGCAGGCCGGCGAGACCGTCGACGTCGAGGTTCCCGAGGACGAGTACGTGCTGTGGGCCGCCCGTGAGGCCGGCGTCTGGCTGCCTGCCGACTGCCAGCAGGGGTGGTGCTGTCGCTGCGCGGGCGAACTGCTCTCCGGCGAACTCGACCAGTCGGACTCCCGGCGGTACTTCGACACGGACCGGGAGGCCGCCCTCCACCTCCTGTGTACGGCTATCCCCCGGTCGGACTGCCGGATTCGGGTCTGCCAGTACGAGGAGATGCTCGACGAGCGAGCGAGACAGGAACTCCCACCTGGTAACTCGAAGCGGTAACTACTAGCCGCCGGCTGCCGCACGAGGAGACATGTTCCCGCGGCTCGCGTATCTCGAGTGGATAACCGGACGGCCGGACGTCGCGCTCTACGACCTCGCCACGAGCGACATGCGCGGCGACCGCGACCACGAACCCGAGATCGTCCCGGAGCCACTGGAGGGGCTCGACGACCCGCCGACGGGCGCCACCCTCGAGACGCAGATCGCCGGCGAGTACGGGGTCCACCCCGAGCAGGTGCTCGTCACCGCGGGCGCGTCGGTCGCCAACTTCGTCGCTATCGCCGCCGCACTCTACCCGGACGTCGACGCGGCCGACGCCGACGCGACGCCGCCGACAGCGCTCGTCGAAAAACCCACCTACGAACCCCTGTTGAAGACGCCGCGAGCCGTCGGCGGCGACGTCGACCGGTTCATCCGCCAGGACGAGTTCCGCCTCGACGCGGACCGCGTGGCGAAGGCGATGGCCGAGGACACCCACCTGGTCACGGTGACCAACCGCCACAACCCGAGTGGACGACTCGCCGACCGGGAGACCCTCTCCGAGGTCGCTGCCGTCGCCGACGACCACGACGCCAAACTGCTGGTCGACGAGGTGTACGCGGCGTACACCGCAGACCCACTCGACGGGCCGTTCGGCGGGCCGACTGCAGCCGACCTCGACGGCGCCGTAGTCACCAACTCCTTCACGAAGTTCCACGGACTCTCCGACGTCCGGATCGGCTGGATCGTCGCCGACCGCACGTTCGTCCAGCGGGCGCGCTCTATCGCCTACCACATCCCCGGGGTCTCCGGTCCTGGACGCGCGCTCGGGAAGCGCGTCTTCCATAACAGCGACGAACTCGACGAGCGCTCCCGGCAACTCGTCTCGACGAACGCCGACCTCCTCTCGGCGTTCGTCGAGAGTCGCGACGACGTCGAGGGAGTTCTCGCCCCGGACAGCACGTTCGCGTTCCTCGACCCCGTCAACGTGGACGGCGATGAACTCGCGGAATCCGCCTGGGAGGAGGGCGTTCTCGTCGTCCCCGGCCGGTTCTTCGGCGACGACGAGCGAATTCGCGTGAGCCTCGGGCGGTCGCCGGACCACGTCGCAACGGCCCTCGACGCACTCGGTGCTGTCCTCGACGGTTTCCAGTAACTGTCTCGGTGCTATCTTCGACGATTTCCAGCACCGGCCCCAGTTCTGCTCGACGCGTGGCTTGAACACTTATGGTCCCCCGCTCCATTCACGGGCACATGGAATCCGAAGCAGACGAGATCACCTCGCTTGTCGGCCGCGAGGTATACTCGAACAACGGCGTCTTCGTCGGCGAGATCGAGGACGTCCGGCTGAACCTGGACGCGGAGATGGTGAACGGACTCGCGCTCAGCGAGCTCAACCCCCAGCTCTTCTCGGCGGCGGCGACCGGCGAGAAGGGCGTCATCGTCCCCTACCGCTGGGTACGCGCGGTCGGCGACGTCGTCCTCATCAACGAGGTCGTCGAGCGCTACGAGAGCCCCGAACCCGAAGAGGAAGTCGCGGTCTGAAGGCAGTCGACGCGGGTCGTTCTTCTGGTAGTCGACTGACGCTGGCGAGCGCCTGCTGGAGTCAGCCGTGTAACCGGCTGCCGAGCAACAACTAAGTGCAGACGGTGTTCCACTGTACGTACTCCCGTGAATCGGAACCCCCTCCTGAAACGGACCGCCTCCCAGCTGTTCGCTACCGGGTTCGGCTTCGTCATCGTCGCGGTGCTACTCACCGGCGAAGCGACGGTAGTTGCGAACGCGATGTGGAAGGCGGCGGTCGCGCTCGCCGTCTTCGCGGTCGTCGCGTTCCAGATCAGTAACAGAGCTCCGTGACCGACGCCAGAGTTGCGTCGGCGACTCTCACTGCTCTGCTGGAGCGCACTATCGTCGAGCAGCGAGGTAGACGACGGCGAGTTCGTGGAGCGCCGGGTGTGGCACAGCGTGTGGCCGAGCGTCCTGTACGCTGTGCAGCGCGTCGACGAAGGTCCTGTCCTCCTCGGCGGCGATCGCCGTCGCAGCGAGCGTGCTGCTCCGAGAGATTCCCGCCTCGCAGTGTATCAGTGTCGACCCGTCCCGCCCGTGGAGGTCGCACGCCGCGTCGGCGGCCGCCTCGAACGCGGCCCAGTCGTTCCCGGGACCGTCCGCCAGGGGGCAGTGGTGGGTCGTGAGTGGGTGTTCGTCCCCGGTCGCCGACAGCACGACGTCGAACGACCGGTCGTGGCACGCCGGGTCCGCGGCGAGCGCGTTCCCGAGGAACAGGTCGCGGTCACCGATGCGCCGGAGTACGGGACGCTTTGCGGTGTAGCCGAACGGTCGGACGAACAGGTTCGAACTGGTTGAGTCGTGGCTCATTCGACCCGCAAGCGGGCGGACTGCCGACGGACGCGTGCGTCTAACTCCCGTTGCTCCCGCTCTCGGACTCGACGCCCATCGCGTCGAACAGTTTGCGCGTCACCGCCTCCTCCGTCAGGGCGAGCAGCGTGTTCCGGTTGTCCTCGGTGGTCTCGATACCCGTGAAGATGCCCAGCGGAATCTCCGCGGACGCCTGCGTCGAGTGCCCGGCGGCCTCGCCGATGTCGACGAACGCGTCGGCGAGCACGCGCCCGATGTTCAGGCGGATGTCCTTCGAGCGCGCGGCGAGGTAGATGGTGTCGTCGACGATGCCGAACACTGCGGTGGTGGTGATGCCCTCCAGGTTGAGGAGCTGGGAGGCGGCCTGCGCGAGCGCGTCCCGGTCCCGGATGAACCCCGCGTTCGAGACGAGGTGGCTCCCCTGGACCTCGCGGCTGGTGATGGCCTCCGCGAGCACGTCCAGGGTCTCCGGGCTCATGTTCGGGGACTCCACCTGTTCGAGGGTGTCGTGGTCGGCGAACGGGTAGAGGTACGCTGCCGCGGTGAGGTCCGCTGGCGTTGTGTCGCGGCGGAAGTCCAGCGTCTCCGCGCGGATCCCGTAGAGGAGCGCTGTGGCGACCTCCTGGCTGACGGAGAGGTCGAACTCCTGGATGTACTTC
This sequence comes from Halobacterium wangiae, assembly GCF_021249345.1. Taxonomy (NCBI): domain Archaea; kingdom Methanobacteriati; phylum Methanobacteriota; class Halobacteria; order Halobacteriales; family Halobacteriaceae; genus Halobacterium; species Halobacterium wangiae. Next base: position 2,907,706 of record NZ_CP089588.1, read on the forward strand.
GTGAGGATGGTCGACGTCGCGGAGACGTTCGGGCGCACGTCGGCAAACTCCGAGTCGAACGGGTCGTCGACCTCGTAGTGGTCGATGAATATGTCGACGTCGTGGTCGATGCTCACTTCGCCGGCCTTCGCCGGGTCGATGAGTGCGACCGTCTCGTAGCCCCCGATGTCGACGTCGTCGTACGGCGTCAGTTCGATGTCGAGGAGGTTGACGAACGCGCGGTTCTCCTGGTGGCCGATGTCCCCGAAGTAGAGGATGTCGGCGTCCACGCCGAGGTGGGTCGCGATGGCCTGCAGCGCGGCCGCCGCGGCGATGGAGTCCGGGTCCGGGTTGTCGTGCGTGACGATGGCGAGTCTGCCGCCGGTCCGCTCGATGACATCGGCGAGTTGGCGGGCCTTGTACTCGAGTTCGCCGGACTCGAGCGCGCGGAGTGCGGCGTCGGCGATGACCGAGGACGGGTTGATGACGACGTCCGCGCCGAGTTCCGTGAGTTCGTCGCTCGTCACGGGGTCGCTGGCGCGCACGACCACGAACTGGTCTTCGTTGCGCCCGCGGATGTTCGCGACGGCGGCCTCGTTGGCGTCCACGTCGGAGGCCATGATGAGCACGACGTCGCGGTCGGCGACCAGCCCGGCCACCTCCTCGTCGCGGATGTCCGCGACCTGTGCGTTCAGGTCCTGATCGCGGAGCGCCTCCACGCGGGACTCGTCTCTGTCCACGATGAGGACGTCCTTCCCCCGCTCGACCAGTTCCTCGGCGACGGCGTGGCCGACGCTCCCACAGCCCAGAATGGCGTACGTGGACATCGAGGAGATGGTTGCCCGGCTACTCATGATGTACCCGGATAGCGGAGGCCGTCACTTAACGTTCCCGACCTCTTCCCGCCAGCCCGCCCCGCTGGCGGTGCTCACTCGTAGGTCAGCGTCATGCCGTCGTCGAAACGGAGGTCCCCGCCGTTGAGGTGGCTGCCCAGTTCCGAGAACCCCAGGACGAAGAGGTTCGCGACGTCCACCGGTTCCATCATCTCCGTCGCACGGGACTGCCCGAGCATCACGTCCTCGACGACCTCGCGCTCGGAGATTCCCCGCTCGGCGGCCGTGTCCGGGATCTGGTCGACGACGAGCGGCGTCTTCACGTACCCCGTCGAGACGGAGAACGAGCGCACGTCACCGTCGCCCTCCGCGGCGATGGACTGCGTCAGCCCCCGAATGCCGAACTTCGCGACGTTGTACGCGACCTTGTCCGCGGTGACGTAGTGGCCGTGGACAGAGGCCATGTTGCCGACGGCGCCGCTCCCCGCCTCGCGAATGTGTGGGAGCGCGTGCTTCGCGATGAGCGTCGGCGCGCGCACCATCACCGCCTGCATCGTGTCGTAGACGTCCATCGGGAACTCCTCGATGGGAGCGACGTGCTGGAGTCCGGCGACGTTCGCGACGTACCGCAGGTCACCCAGCTCCGCCGCCGCCTCGACGGCCGCGATAACCGCCTCGTCGTCGGTCAGGTCGGCTTCAACGGGGTGGATATCGCCCGGTGCGCCCATCTCCTCGGCGACCGCAGCGGTCTCCGCCAACCCCTCCCGGTCGACGTCCAGCGCCGCGACGGTGAGTCCATTGACTGCGAGCGCGACTGCGGTCGCTCGCCCGATGCCCGAGGCCGCGCCGGTGACGAGCGCGACCGACTCCGGACCGAAGCGCTCGTCGTCGACCACGTGGACGTCGTCCCGAACAAGGGTCGGTGACTCGACTGACATGACCGGGAGTTTCGACCGCGAGAACTTAAAGCCGCACCGTGGTCTGCGTGCCGAATCAGAACGTATTTTAGTAGCACCGCGCAATCATTGACTGCGCTGGGCCGGTAGCTCAGTTCGGCAGAGCGACGGACTCTTAATCCGTCGGTCGCGTGTTCAAATCGCGCCCGGCCCGCTACTCTCTGACCACGACCCCGAGCGAACGCCGTGTCGCTCGCGTCGTTTCGTGGACGTGTCGCGCCCGGCCCGCTTCTGCGAAGAACGAACGTGACTAGCGAAACGAGCAGCGACGCATCCGGGTCCCCGCTCGACTCGCGACTGGCACGGTGTTCCCGAGGTACTGGACCGTACCGTAGTTTTATGCGGTGGACGGGCGTTGCACCGCGTATGTATCGCGTACTGGTGCCGGTTGACGAGGACGTGGACCGAGCGGTTTCGCAGGCGAGCTACGTGACGGACCTGCCCGAGGCTGCGGAGAACGTGGAAGTGATCCTGCTGTTCGTGTTCACGGGGGACGACGACGAACTGCCCTCGGAGATGCAGCAGTTCAAGACTGCCGACCGAATCCAGTCGGTGCGGCGCGCCCGCGACCACCTCCAGGACCACGGCGTCGAGACGATCGTCCGGGACGACTCCGGGGACACGACCGACGACATCATCCAGGAGGCCGAGGAGTACGACGTCGACGCGATCGTCCTCGGCGGTCGGAAGCGCTCGCCCGCGGGGAAGGCGATCTTCGGCAGCGTCACGCAGTCGGTCATCCTGAACACCGACCGGCCCGTCGTCGTCACTGGAAAGAACTCGTAGACCGCCCGCTCACCGACGACCGTTGGGCATCCATTCTCGCCGGATCTGACCACGTACGTACCGTTCGAAATGCAGGAGTGCCGACAGTGCGGTGGATCGTCCACCACGTTCGAGTCGTCGAACGTGGTGCAGACGCGCTAACTGTTGACCGAACTGCGAGGTAGCGGGACCAGTCTGTTGGGAGCTCCTTCGAGTGAACACCCGTCGCTCGTTCCGAAGAGGACTGCGGAGTGAAAGTGAAACGACCGGAGGGGGTCACCGTGGCTGCCCACGTGGCCGCTCTACTGGCCGCTCACGTCATACGGCCTGTTACCGGAACCGGGCTTCACTTTCACCGTCTGGAACCAGCAGGCCTTATGCGGCCGCTGGACAACTTCGGGGCATGACCGCGTTCGGCGACCTGCCCGAGAGCTGGCGGGTGTGGAACGAGGACGACGCGGGGGACGCGATTCTCGTCTACCGTCCGGACGTCTTCGACAGCCAGCAGTTCCCCGCCCCCTGCCTCCCGACCATCCGCGTCAGCCAGCGACCCCCGACACAGCGCAGGCGCCGCGCCGGGTCGACCAACGAGGGCTGGTTCGTCTGGCTCGGTCTCGAACCGGAGGTCCGGGTGAAGGCGGTTGACGCCGCCTTCGATACGCGAGCGGAGGCCGTCGCGGGCGCCGTCGACCTCGCCGCACGCTTCGACGACGGAGCGGTGGATTACCGCGGCGCCTACCAGATCCCCCGCGACGACTACCTCGACGAACTCGACGACCTCACGGGCGAGTAACCGCCAGTCGCCGGGCCACTCGGCCAGTGTCGTTTTTCGGCGGCGGGAGGGACGAGCCCCAGGCGTTCCGTTAGCGGTGTACGTACCGTTCGAGGCCACCGAACACCGCGTAGAGGAGGAAGTAGACGGGTGCGAGGTACATCGCGTACACCGCGAGACCGAACACCGTCTGACTCGTCAGGACGCCGGTCGCCGCACCGTAGCCGAGCCAGCCGAGGACGACCGTCACGAGCACGACCAGCGGTGAGACGAGGCGGTACCGCAGGTACGCGGCCACCGGGACTGCGAAACACGCGACCGCGACTCCGCCCACGAGAACGAGCACGCCGAGGACCTCGCCGTCGAGGTTCGCCAGGAAGTCCTCGACGCTCCAGTTCGCGACGACCAGTCCTGCGGCGACGTAGATACCCAGCACGCCCAGGCCGACCCCGACACCGACGAGCGAGGCGACACCGAGCGGCTGTTCCTGTTGTCGGGCGGACACCATCGTTGGACAGTACGTTTCGCCGTCAGAAAAGCTCTTCCGGCCGCTCGGCCGACAGTCGGCGTCGCCCAGGCCGAGGACAGCAGAACGTGCGTGAGCGGGAGGCTTAACCACGCTCGCCCCGAACCCCCGGCCATGTCTATCACGCTCCTCGGCGCGCGGCTCGCCGAGCCGGGCACGGAGTTCGTCTACCGGGGCGAGTCCTCGGCCTGCGAGGGGTGTCCCTACCGACAGCAGTGTCTCAACCTCCAGACGGGCGTCCGCTACGAGGTGACCGAGCGCCGCGAGGGCGGCCAGGTTCTGGACTGCGCCGTCCACGACGAGGGCGTCGTGGCCGTGGACGTCGAGCCTGCGTCGGTGACGGCGAACGTCCCGTCGAAGGGAGCGTACGCGGGCAGCAAGGGGAAGCTAGCGGGTCCGTGCCCGCACACGGAGTGCCCGAGCCACGAGTTCTGTGAGCCGTCGGGCGCGGAGTTCGACGCGGAGTACCAGATTGCGGACATCCTCGGGGACCCGCCCCACGACTACTGCGCGCTCGACCGGGAACTGACGCTCGTGGAGTTCGCACCCTCCGAAGACTGACCAAGCACGCCCGTGCGCTGGCCACGGTAGCCGAACTGGTCGCGGTAGCCGTACGGTGAGACAAGGACGGGCCAGAACGGTTCGTCGGCGATTAGGTCCGTGCCGTCCGCGGCGGCGAACCGCTCGCCGGCGTCGACGCGCTCGAAGTTCTCCACGAACACGTCGTAGTCGTCGGCAGCCGGCTTGGGGATCGCCTCCCCGATCTCGAACAGTGGAAGGTCGTGTTCGACGGTGTCGCCGGGGAGCGCGCCGGTCGCCGTCAGGAACTCCCGAGCGAGGCTGTAGGCGTTCTCGTCGGCCGTCTCCGTCCCCTGCAGCCCGGCCTCCACTTCGATGATGGTGGCGTCGGCCGCGAACAGTCGCCCGTTCTCGAGTGCCGTCGCGTCGACGAGGGCCTTCACGGAGAGGTGGGGGACGATGGCCTCTACGGTGCTGTTCAGTCCGGACGTGATCGCGAACGGCTCGGCGTGTGACTGCGTCGAGTGGATTGAGAGCACCGTACAGCCCTCGACCTCGTCGTCGAGTTCCTGGGCTAGCTCTCGCTCGTAGACGTCTTCGGGCACGCTGTCGGTGAACGCACGGTTGAGGTCGGTGTTCACGTAGCGCACGCCAGCGTCGAGGGCACGTTCGTTGGCCACGACGAGTTTCACTGGCCGCAGTACCTCCGGGTCGTCCTCGATGAGTCGTTCGATCGCCCGGACGCCACACGCCTCGTCGCCGTGGACACCGCCGACGATGGCGAGTTCCGGGGTCCCTTCACCGAGCTGCTCGACTCGCATTACCCACACTAACCGTTCCGCAGTGAAAGGGGTTGGTGTTACGGCCCACCCGGGAGCGAGTCGGCCGAGAGGATTACGTGGCCGCGGGCGGAACTACCGCCATGGACGACCACACCCGGGACCCGAGTGTCGCGCCACCGCTGGGCGACCCGACGGGCTGGCGGACCGACGAGCGGGTGTGGGAGCACGCGACGCTGCGCCGGGCCTGCGAGCACGGCATCCGCCTCTACAACGCCGGGGCGTTCCACGAGTCCCACGACTGCTTCGAGGACGAGTGGTACAACTACGGGAGCGGCACCACGGAGAGCGCATTCCTCCACGGGATGGTCCAGGTGGCCGCGGGCGCGTACAAGCACTTCGACTTCGAGAACGACGACGGGATGCGCTCGCTGTTCGACACCGCACTCCAGTACCTCTCCGACGTCCCCGCGGACTTCTACGGCGTGGACGTCGCTGACGTCCGGGCGACGCTGCGGGAGGCGCTGGTCGACCCGTCCGTCCTCGAGGACTGGCGGATACCCATCGACGGCGCGGAGCCGACGGCCTACCCGGTCGACTACGAGTACGCCGAGCAGCTTGAGTAGTCCGCGCCGACTGTTTCCTATCGGTGCCCTTATGTAAGCGACAGCTGTCAGTACGACCCGAGAACCACACTGTCAGTATGATTCTACCAACAGTACTTCCGGGGGGTCGGGCGTGAGTCGCGTCGACGACCTCGTCGCACTGGTCACGGGGCACAGCAAGGCCGCTATCGCCGTCATGCTGGTGTTGACCATCGCCATCGGCGCCGGCGCACCGATGGTCGACCAGTCCTCGTCGCTCGACCAGTTCCAGTCCGAGAGCGACGCCTCCCAGAAACTCGACTACATCGAGGCGAACTTCCAGACGGACAGCGAGAACTCGACGACCGCGCAGATAATCGTCCGCGGCGACGACGTGCTCTCGAAGGACGCGCTCGTACGCACACTGGAGTACGAGCGCACCCTCTACCAGAACGAGACGATCGGCCCGACGCTCGCCGACGACGACGCCATCACGGGCGTCGCCAACGTCGTCGCGCTCGCGTCAATCCAGACCGAACAGGGCCGCGAGGTCCAGCGCGTCGCGACGGAGCTACAGGAACGCCAGTCGGCCCTCGAGGAGCGCTCGACCGCGCTCAACGACACCGCCGACCTGCTGCAGGCCGAACTCACGTACCTCCGGCAGAACCCGGACGCGAGCGCCGCGGCGTCCTTCGAGTCGGTGCGAGCGAACAGCTCCGTCGAACTGAATCAGACCGACGCCGCCATCTTCCAGCAGGCGACCGACGCGCTCCGCAACGCGACGTCGGAGTCCGAGGCCCAGGAGGCCTACCGGGTCGGCACGCAGGGCGTGCTCGCCGACGACTACCGCGAGCTACAGAGCCAGGCGGCCGAACTGGAGTCGCTGGCGGAGACGCTCGAGACGGAACGTGCGGAACTGGAGGACGCCCGGAACGCGTCCATCGACGAGCAGATCGAACAGCTCGAGTCGATGAACGAGTCGGCTGTCGACTCCATCGTCGCGACGGTGCTCGCCGAGGGACAGAACGGGAACGGCGGCTTCTCCGTCTTCGCGCTGATGCCCTCGGACTACGAACCGGGGTCGACGAGCGCCGACGCGACGATGCTCGTCGTCCAGCAGAGCGCCCAGGGAGCCGCCCCGACCGGTCAGGTGACCGACGACGCCATCATCGACGCCCAGCTCGCGATGCAGACGCTCGGTGCGGCCGACGGCCAGGACTACCTCGTCTTCGGCGCGGGCATCATCTCCGAGGAGATCAACACCTCGATGACCGACAGCCTGCTCATCGTCGGGCCGCTGGCGGTCGTCTTCGTGTTGCTCGCGCTCGCCATCGCCTACCGCGACGTCCTCGACATCCTGCTCGGCCTCTTCGGCATCGCGGCCGTGCTGACGTGGACGTTCGGCTTCATGGGGTGGACCGACATCGCGTTCAACCAGATCTTCATCGCGGTGCCCGTCCTCCTCATCGGGCTCTCCATCGACTACGCCATCCACATCTTCATGCGACACCGGGAGGAGCGACAGAACTCGCCGGGCGAAGGCGTCCGCGGGTCGATGAAGATCGCCCTCGGCGGCGTCGGCGTCGCGCTCGTCTGGGTGACCGCCACCACGGTCATCGGCTTCCTCTCGAATCTCACCAGCCCCGTCCCGCCCATCCAGGAGTTCGGCGTCGTCTCCTCGTGGGGGATCTTCGCGGCGCTGCTCGTCTTCGGCGTGCTGATTCCCGCGCTGAAGGTGGAGATCGATGGCTTCCTCGAGTCCCGTGGCTGGGACCGCCAGAAGCGCGCGTTCGGCACCGGCGGCGGGCGCTTCAGCAGCGTGCTCGCGGTCGGGTCGACGGCCGCGCGGAAGGCGCCGGCCGTCGTGCTCGTGCTCACGCTGCTCGTGACCGCCGCGGGCGCGTACGGCGCGACGCAGGTCGACACCTCCTTCGACCAGGAGGACTTCCTCGCGGAGGAACCGGCGGACTGGATGAAAGACCTCCCGGAGCCGTTCGCGCCGGGCGAGTACTCCGCGAAGCAGAACCTCCGGTACGTCAACGAGCGGTTCGTCCGCGAGGACTCCCAGGCCCAGATACTGCTCGAGAACGACGTCACCGGGAACAGGGCGCTCCAGCGGGTGCAGGCCGCCTGCGACGCGGCGGCCGAGAAGGACGTCACGCAGACGCTCTCGAACGGCCAGCCCGCGATACAGGGGCCGCTGTCCACGATGCAGTCCGTCGCGGCCCAGAACGAGTCGTTCGCCGAGACGTTCCGGGCGGCGGACACTGACGGCGACGGCGTCCCCGACCAGAACGTCGCCGGAGTGTACGACGCGTTCTTCGACGCGGCACCCGACCAGGCCAGCGCCTACGTCTACCAGAACGAGAACGGGGAGTACGAAGCGCTCCGCCTCGTGGTGTCCGTGCAGGGCGGTGCCTCCGGTGAGGACATCACTACACAGATGCGCGACGTCGCGGACGCGGCCACCGGCGACGGCGTCGAGGCGACCGCGACCGGGAGCGCCATCCTCAACAAGATCGTCCAGGACCAGCTCCTCGAGACGGTCGTCCAGAGCCTGCTCATCACGCTCGTCGCGGTGTTCGCGTTCCTGATGGTGACCTACCGTGTCACCGACGGGAGTGCGACCCTCGGTGCGGTCACGCTGCTCCCGGTCGTACTGAGCGTGGCGTGGATCCTCGGGACGATGTACCTCGCTGGTATCCCGTTCAACGTGCTCACGGGGATGATCACGAGCCTCACCGTGGGGCTCGGGGTCGCCTACAGCATCCACCTCAGCGAGCGGTACACCCAGGAACTCGAACGCAGTGGCTCCGTCTGGGAGTCGATGCGCACTGCTGTCACCGGTACCGGTGGCGCGCTCCTCGGGAGCGCGGCGACCACCGTCGGTGGCTTCGGCGTGCTGGCGTTCGCCATCCTGCCGCCGCTCCAGCAGTTCGGCATCATCACCGGCCTCACCATCATCTACGCGTTCCTGGCGGCCGTGCTCGTCCTGCCGACGCTGCTCGTCATTTGGACGAAGTACCTCGGCCCCGACTGGGCGAAGACGGACTTCGAGGAGGGTGGCGGTAACGCGGGCAGCGACCACGACGATTCGGACGACGACCCGTCGTCGGGCGACGGTGCGACGCCCAGCACCCCGGCGGACGCGGCCGCGAACGGCGGTGCAGTCGCCGCGTCGACGGCTGCGGGAACAGCATCGACCCCGTCCAGCGCTGCGGTCCGGGAGCTCGACCGCGACGTCGTCCAGCCCGGCGGCACCGTCCGTGCGACGGTCGAGATTCCCGACCAGGACGGGCGCGTGGCGCTCTCGGAGTCCGTCCGCGGCGGTGCGGTGACGGCCGTGGACGCCGACAGCGACCCGGTCGAGGCAGTCGTCGGCGGCGACGGCGTCCACGTCACGTGGCACCGGGCTGCCTACGCGTCGGCGACTTACGAGGTGACCGTCCCCGAGACGGCCCCCGACGGCTCCGAAGTGACGTTCGTCGGCCACGTGCTCGCCAGCGGCGAGGAGCGCGACGTCGCGGGCGACGCCAGCGTGACGGTCGTCGCCGACATCTTCGAGCGCGTGTTCGCGCAGGCGGCCGTGACCGACGACGACCTCGCGGCCGCCAGCGCGGCGTTCCGCGAGGGCGGCCTCACGGCCGACGAGTACGACCGGGTCGTCAGGGAGTGGGTGCGAGAGCGCCCGGTCAGTGAATGAACGACGGCGACGCAATCGGCGCTCTCAAGCGCCTCGGCCTGACGACCTACGAGGCCCGCGTCTTCGTCGCGCTCCAGAAGCTCGGCTCGGGGTCGGCCAGCGAGGTCGCCGAGATCGCCGAGGTACCTCGGTCGCAGGTGTACGGCGCCGCCGAGGACCTGGAGGGCCGCGGCCTCGTGGACGTCGAGCAGTCCAACCCGACGCGGTACCGGCCAGTCGACGTCGAGGAGGCCCGCGAACGGCTCTACCGACAGCTCCGCTCGCAGAGTGACGCGGCCTTCGACTACCTGGACTCGGTCCGCGAGGAGTACGGCACCGACGAGGAGGAGAGCGAGTCCATCTGGACCGTCAGGGGCCGGGCGAACGTCGTCTCGCGGACCGCCCGACTGCTCGGGTCCGCCACCGACCACGTGGTGTACGGCACGGACGACACCGCCGAACTCGAACCGGCAGTGCGGGAGGCGCTCGGTGCAGCCGTCGACGCCGGTGTCGACGTGACCCTCGTCAGCGAGTCCGAGGACGTCCTCGCCGTGGCCCGGGACCTCGGCGCGCGCACCGTCTCGGTCGCCCACCAGCCCACGCCGGACATGGGCGCCGAGCGCGTCGTGATGGCGGACAACGACGCCGTGCTCATCAGCGTCGAAGGCGACGACGGCACGGAGACCGCGTTCTGGAGCCGCGACACCGCCTTCGCGGGGATGCTCTCCTCGCTGCTCGGCGAGTTCGTCGCCGACGTCGCCGGCGAGCAGTAGGGGTTATCCCGTTCGCTCTCTCACTCGCGTGTATGCCTGTCGTTCGTGCAGACACTGACGCACGCTACGAGGACGCGCTCGGCGTCAGGTACGCCGTCTTCGTCGACGAACAGGGCGTTCCCGAGGGCCTGGAGGTCGACGATTACGAGGACGAGTCGTTGCACTTCGTCGCGTACGACGCGACGAGCGACCCTGTCGGCGCCGCCCGCCTCCGTGAGTACGAACCGAGGGTCGGGAAAGTCGAGCGCGTCGCGGTGCTCGAGTCCCGCCGCGGCGAGGGGTGGGGTGACGCCCTGATGGACGCCGTCGAGGACGCCGCCCGCGAGCGCTTCGACGAACTCTACCTCCACGCTCAGCTCCCAGCCGCAGGCTTCTACGACCGCCGGAACTACGAGCGCGAGGGCGACCAGTTTGAGGAGGCCGACATCGCGCACGTCGCAATGCGGAAACGCTTCGAGTAGGAGAGAAACCGGGACGAGAGGGGAGGGCAGATACTGACAATCGAGGGAGTGGCCTGAGCCGGGGGACCACTCCGACTCGGACTACCGGCGGGCCCCCAGTTAACTGTAATCAGCAGACCATTTAAGTAAGGTACGTTACACGATTGCTGGCGAGTGGGTTCGCCTAGACGACAGCTACAAGGAACGCCGCGGCGACTGCACAGTCGAATGGACGTCGACTCCGCCGCCCAGACGTGCACCGACGTGATCGACGCGGTGAGCGAGGCGGTCGTCACCGAGCGCGAGTTCCTGGAGACCGTGCTCTCCGGTGCGCTCGCCCGCGGCCACGTCCTCCTCGAGGACGTCCCCGGCACCGGGAAGACCCTGACGGCCCGCAGCCTCGCGAACGCCCTCGGTCTCGAGTTCACCCGCATCCAGTTTACCCCGGACCTCCTCCCCGCGGACATCACCGGCTCGCACGTCTACGACGCCGCCACCGAATCGTTCACGTTCAACCGCGGTCCCGTCTTCGCGAACGTGGTGCTCGCGGACGAGATCAACCGCGCGCCGCCGAAGACCCAGGCCGCGCTCCTCGAGGCGATGGAGGAGGGGCAGGTCAGCGTCGACGGCGAGACCCGCCAGCTCCCGGACCCCTTCTTCGTCATCGCGACGCAGAACCCCGTCGAGCAGGAGGGGACGTTCCGACTGCCCGAGGCCCAGCGCGACCGCTTCGCCGTGAAAGCGGGCATCGGCTACCCGGACCGTACCGGCGAGCGCGAACTCATCGACCGTCGCGCCGACCGCACCACGACGACGCCCGGCGTCTCCCAGGTCGTCCCCGACGACGCGCTCGCCGACCTCCAGTCGGTGCCGGAGACGGTCGCCGTCGCCGACGGCGTGCGCGACTACGTCGTGGACGTCGGCCGCGCCACTCGCGAGGACGACCGCGTCGAGGTCGGCGTGAGTCCGCGCGGTATCCAGCGCCTCTTCGAGGTCGCCCGCGCTCGCGCCGTCATCCACGGCCGCGAGTTCGTGACCCCCGACGACGTGAAACGCGTCGCCCGTCCGGTGCTCGTCCACCGCCTCGTCCTCACCGGCGCGGCGACCGTCGAGAACACGGATTCCGCCGACGTCGTCCGGGACGTCCTCGACCGCGTCGAGGTCCCCACCGTCTCGTAACTCCCAGACCAGACGCTACGACCCGTACGTTTCCCGCAGGTACGCCACGATGTCAGGTCGCCCACCTTTTTCCCACTCGGCGCGCTCCGCGCGCCTCGCGGCAAAAACCTGGACCAAAAACTACGACTCGTACGTCTCCCGCAGGTACGCCACGATGTCGTCGCTCTCGTTCATCCCCTCGACGCCGTGGTCCGTGTCGACGAGCACGGGCACCTGTGACTGGCCGCTCAGTTCTCGCACCTCGTCGCGACGGAACTTGAAGAAGGAGACGCGGTGGGTCGTGTACTCCAACCCGAGTTCGTCCAGGACGCGCTTGACCTTCCGGCAGTACGGACAGAGCGGCTGTACGTACAGTTCGAGCATACCAGGGGTTGGCAGCGACCCGACATAACTCCTCCTCTGTCAGTCCGCGAGCGCGGCGACGAGTGCCGCGAGGCCGACACCCGCGGCGACGAGGGCTGCCAGCGCCGCTGGCGTCGTCGGGACGCTGGAGCCTGCCGTGGCACCGTAGAGCGCGTTCGCGCCGTGGTAGGCCAGCACGCCGACGACGACGCTGGCCGCGACGTGGACGAGTTCGACGCGCGCCGTGGGCGCCCGACGGTCGAGTTCCGCGGCGAGACCGACGCCGTACTCGCCGGTGTCCCAGGCGACCATGCCGGCGGCGACGAGGCCGAAGACGAACCCCGGGCTGGCGTTCTGGACCCCCGCGACGGCGCCCGCGAGGACGAGTCCAGCGGCGGCGACGGCCGCGGGCGTGCCGCGCTGTGGGACCGCGCGGAGGCGACCGAGTGCGGCGAACGCGAGCAGGAGGCCCGCGAGGCCCACCAGCGGCAGGACGAGCGCGGCGAGCGCGAGCGCCGGTTCACCGAACACGCGGACGGCGTTCTCGAGCAACGGCAGCGCCTGTTCGGGGGTGGACTCTCGCGCCGCGTCGACGAGCTGGGCGGCGTACACGACGCCGACTGCGACCGCGAGCACGCCGCCGCCGACAGTGGGTGCGACCCGCCGCAGACTCTCCCGGTGGTCGCCGGTCGCGAGTCGCGCGAGTCGGAGGCCGGCGTAGGAGAGCAGCGAGACGGCGATGGTCGCGAACATGAGCGGGCGTAGCGGTTCGGCCGAGGCCAGGGTCCCGACGACAGAGACGATGGTGGACGGCACCTGGGCGACCATCGACTGGCCGGCGCCGGTGACGAGTGCGACGAAGGCCGCCACCCACGCCACCGCGAAAAGTCGCCAGATTGAGAGACAGACCACGACGAGCCACCGGGTCGTGCGCGCGACAGCGTCCCGGCGGTGCCGTGGCGCGAGTTCGACCAGCGGTGCGGCGTCCGCGGCCGCAGCCAGCGCCCGCGCTGTCACCGCGAGCAGGACGAAGAAGACGACCACGTCGATGGGGCGGCCCGTGGGCGTCACGGCGATGTCGGCGATACCGCCCGCGAGTCCGGCGATGAACCCGGTCTGAGCGTCCAGTTCGAGGAAGATGGCGCCGACCGCCGCGAGTCCGGGGAGCGCGGTGGTGGCGACGACGACAGAGAACGCGCGGCCGACTGCACCCCCGCCGACGCCGCTCGTGAACGCCGCGACCGCGCCGAAGCCAGCGGCGGCCAGCGCGAGCAGCACGAACGGGTCGAGGAGCCCGTCCAGCAGCGGGAGGTCGGACAGCGAGAGCGCCATCGCCGCGAGGACGGCGACGCCACCGACCGGCGCGAGCACGGACGCGCCGAACACCGCGAGCGGTTCCTCGCGGCTAGCCAGCCCCGTCGAGACGGCGAGCACGGCGCCGCCGACAGCGGCGACCACCGCCAGGTTCCCGTACGTGAAGCTGGCGTCGTCGACGGCGTACGCGACGACTGCAAGCACTGCGAGACCCGCGACCAGCGTCGGCCGCCGGACGGTGGTGCTCGTCGTCATCGCGACCCCCGTTCGACCGCGGCAGCGGCGCGCGAGACAGCACTCGACAGCGATTCGTCTGGCGACCAGTCGACCACCTGGGCGCCCGTCGCACGGAGCGCGTCCATTGCCAGGGTGCGGTCGGCGGCGGCGAGCGTGCGTCCGGGAGTGTCGGTCGTGGTCACGTCCGGACAGACCGCGGTGACCCGGTGGTCGTCGGCCACGAGGCGGCGGGCGAGCATCGCCGGGAACTCGTCGAGCGACGGCGAATAGACGACCACCTGCGTGCGCGGCGAGACGCGACCGGCGAACCGCTTCACGCGGGCGTCCTCGCCGTCGGCCGCGCCCGCCCAGGGTCTCCCACCGTCGGCCGTCGCGGGTTCTGTGGTGGGCGCTGGTTCGGCTTCCCCGTCGGAGCCAGCGGTCGCAGGGGTATCTTCGTCGTCGATCGGCCCCTCCCCGTCGAGGGCGGCGTCCAGTACCGAGGAGAGGCGTGCGTGGTGGGCGTCCCCGGACCCAGGCGGCACCCACGCGGGGTCGGTCGCGCCCGTCAGGGGATCGTCGAGGCCGAACACCGCGAGTCCGACCTGGTGGCCGCCGGACTCCAGTGGTTCGACGGCCTGCGCCGCGGCGTACGCCGACAGTGCGGCGCCCGAGGGCGTCCCACTGTGGGCCGACACGTCACTCGACTCGCGGGCGTCCACGGCGAGCACGACCGCCGCTGCACGCCGCTCGCGGTAGTTGACCGTGGAGAGTTCGCCCGTCTTGGCGTACCGCCGCCAGTTGATGCGGCTGACGGGGTCGCCGTGCTGGTAGTCCCGCGTGGAGTGGAACTCGATGCCGGGTCCGCCCGAGTCCGTCGGGAGCGTGCCCGCGTGGGCGGTGGTCTGGCGACGAAGCGGGATGTCCGCGACGGTCACGCGGCAGTCCAGTGTCTCGACACCCGTCGCCTCGACGTGCGCGGTCCGGGTGGCCGCCGCGCCCATCCCCCGGAGCCGGACCGTCGGCGGGTCGAACGGGAACTGTCCGCGGTCGGCGACGACGGTGTACTCGACGGTGGCCGTCTCCCCCGCGGGAACGGCGAACGCCCCCTCGCTCTGTCCCTCGACGACGCGGAGTCCGTCCGGGACACCGTCGGCAACGCGCACGTCCGGGAGGACGCTGTCGCCGACGTTCTCGACGGTCAGCGTGACCCGGACCCGGTCGCCGGGGAGCGGCGACTCCTTCGAGAGTGTCCGGGTGACCCGCAGGTTCTCGACGCTCGCTGGCGTCGAGATCGCTCCGTAGACGACGAACGCGAGCGGGATCGCGGCGGCGACGAACAGGGTTCGCTGCCCGCTGAGCGCGCCCGCGGCGGCGAGCGTCAGCGTCGCCAGGAGCGCGCCGGCGAACCGCGACTGGGTGGTCACTGCGACACCTCCGTGGCGAGGGCGTGGACCGCGTTCGCCGCGCGTTCGGCGCGACTCCTGTAGGCCCGCTCCGGGTGGAGCCACCCTCTGAGACGTTCCCGCAGTGGGAACGGCGGTGCGCGCTCGTCGCCGACGAACGCCGCCGCGACGACGTCGCTGGTCCACTCGCCGGCGGCGACGGCCTCGGCCGCGACCGTCTCGTCGACCGAGTGCCGACGAGCGTACGCGCGGACGGCGGTCACCCGCACCTTCTCTCTCACGCTCGCGCGGGCCTCCTGCGTGAGCGGCGCGTTCGCGTCCCCCGTCGCCAGTTTGAGCGCGTCGTCGACCGACTCGCCGGGGTCACCCGGTTCCGTCGCCGAGCGCTCCCTGGAGAGCGGGACGGGGCCGTCGCGAGCGTCGTTGCTGCGGCGCTGCACGAGCGCGTAGCCGACCAGCAGCGAGCCGAGAACCCCAGTCGCGAGCGTCGCGTCGAGGCCGGACACCGGGCCAGTGAGGGCGGCCGGCGCCAGGCCGACGGCGATGCCGGCTGCGACAGCGATGCTCGCTACGCCGAGCGCGCCGAGCAGTGTCTGGCGGGCGTTCGTCACTGTTCTCCCTCCTCCTCGTCGTCGCGCAGCGAGGCGAGCGCGGACCGGGCCCGGTCGAGACGCGACTCCGCCGACCGGCCGCCGTAGGCCGCGTCGCGGAACGCGTTCGTCAGTGCGTACACTGGCCCCCGCGGGAACCCCGCGCGGACCGCTCGTCGGGCGACTTCGCCGGGCGTCTTCGTCTGCCAGCGCTCGACCCCGACGAGCGTCACGAACCGCCGCCACACCGACTGCAGGTGGCCGGCCGCGGCACGGTCGCCGTCCGCACCGTTCGTCCCATTCGCTCTCCCCTCCTCGTCGGGTCGGCTCCTGGCGGCCGCGACGACGCCCGCGAGCCACGCGCCCACGTCGGGAACGGTGAGGCGTCCGGGGAGCGACGCGAGCCACGCCAGCACGCCGCGCCAGCCGTCCTCCGCGGCGTCCCGGAACTCCGCCGTCAGCTCTTCGACGGCGTCTACCACGCTCACGAGCGCCCCGACCATCGCGGACACCGCCTCCCCGACGACGCGCACGAGCGCGTCGAGCACCGAGTCGAGCGAGACGCCGGTCCGCCGGGCGGCGACCACGACGCCGCCGAGCGCGGCGAGCACCGCGAGCACGGCTACTGCGAGCGTCGGGAGGACGCCGTCGACGTACGTCTTCGCGCGGTCGCCGCCCACGGACGCCGTCACGGCGGGCACCCGGGAGAGCGGTATCTCGAACTGCACGCGACCCTCGGCGTCGGTGGTGCCGATAGTCTCGCCGTTCAACTGGACGGGGACGTCGCTGACCGCCTCGCCGCCGGACGTGACGTGTGCGGTGGCGGTCGTGGTCGGGAACGGCGCCACCAGCGACGGCGACACGGCGACCGAGAGGTCCTCGACGGGGTACGTCCTCGTCTTCGTGAGGTCGCCCCGACTGACCGTCAGTTCGACGACACCGCTGGCGTCGTCGGGTATCTCGACGGTCACGCGGCCGTCCGCGTCCGTCTGCCCCTGTTGCACCCCCGCGACGCCGACCGTGGCGTTCTCGAACTGTTTGCCCCCGAGCGTCACCAGGAGCGAGCGCTCCGCACCGGGTTCGACCTCGCCGTCGAACTGGAACCGTACGTTCGTGTTCACGTCGAACTCCTGTGTCGTGCCGTTCGAGCCGTCGCCGTCGTCCTGCTGTGCGAACGCCGCCGTTCCGAGTCCACCGGCGTAGCTGCTGCCGGACTCGGCTCCGCTCGGCTCGGTCGTGTCGTTCTCCCTGGGTTCGACCGTGACCTCCAGCGTCTCAGCGTACGGGACCGTGAACGTCACCTCGCCGTCCGCGTCCGTGTAGCCGACGCGGTCGCCGTTGACGGACACCGCGACGTTGTACGCCGGGACGCCGGCGGTAGTGACCGAGGCGGTCACCGTCTCGCCCGGGATCGCGGACTGGTTCAACTGCACGCGGAAGGACGGCGAGTTCTCCCCGAGGCGCTCGTCTGCGGCCTGCCGGGGCGCACTCGGCGTCGGGTCGAAACGGACCCAGCCCAGTTGCTCGAAGTACACTTCCACCCACGCGTGGGCGTCCGCACCGCGAACGAGGTAGCGGTCCTCGCCGACGCGCTCGCCGGGCGCGTAGCCGGCGACGTAGCGCGCGGGGACGTCCTGAGAGCGCAGCATGACCACCATCGCGGTGGCGTAGTACTCGCAGTACCCCTGCTCCTGCTCGAAGAGGAACTGGTCGGCGATCTGGTCGCCCGGCTCGGGGACGTCGCTCAGCGAGTAGTTCTTCTCGTTCTCCAGGTACGTCTCGACGGTTCTCGCGGCCTCGTACCGGTTGTCGGCGTCGCCGACGAGGCGTTCGGAGAGCTGTTCGACCCGGTCGGTCGTCTCGACGGTCGTGTACTTCGTGGAGGCGATGCTCCCCCGGACGCGGATGTCCCGCAGGTCGCTCTCGTCGCTCACCGGGTCGAGGGTCTCCACGCTGTACTCCTCGCCGGCGTCGAGTCCCGGGCGAGCACGAACGCCGCCCGTGTCCGTCTGTGAGAACTCCTGCCCACAGGATTCGGCGCCGGTACAGGTGTACTCGAGGTCGAAGGGGCGCCACGGCGACGGGAGCGCCGTCGCGGCCTGGCGCAGCGTGACCGTGTGTCGGGACTCCGACCGTCGCTCGACCGACGGTGAGGCCTCGATCCGATTGACGCTGTCGCGCTCCCACCCCGACCCAGTGTACGCCACGTACGCGCCGGTCCGCCAGTACTGTGGCTCGTCGGTTTCGGCGACGAAGTGGGGCGTCGCGGCCTGGGTTCGCTGGGACTGCGATATCGGCCCGCCGACGCTCGTCGAGTCGCCCAGCGAGAGGGCGCCGAACACACCGCTGCTCCCCTCGACGTCGAGTTCGGCCTGGTTCTGCTCGAAGGCGTCCCGGAGCCCGTCGAACTGGCGGAGGAACTCGGGCGCGTCGCTCGGCGCCTGCGGGGAGTCCAGACCCCCGAGCGGTGTCTGTCCGGCGAGGACGGGGGCGGCCGTAGAGGCGGCGACGAGCCCGAGAACCGCGACGACTGCGAGGAGAGCACGGCGGCTGTCGGGCCCGTCGGACGCGGCGTCGTCACTCATCGTCTTTCGTTTGGCCGCGGCGACACGTATATGATTCGGACGCTACAGTCGCCGCTGAACCCCACGCTCAGTCGAACTCGCGGAGCCCGACTGCGACGAGGAGGGCCTGGACGAGTACGACGAGCGTGAGCGCGACGGCGAGCACGAGGGTCGGTGCGGCCAGTAGCCGGGCGACGCGGTAGGGGAGGACGAGCCTGCTGAACCCCAGGATGACGAAGCTGACCAGCACGAGCGTGAGTGCCGTCAGCGAACGGACGACGAACTGGTGCCGGCGCACGCCCGTACTCGGTGGGCCCGGGGCTTAGCGGTTTCCGTCCTCGCTACGCGTCGGCGTCCAGTCGCTCGTATCGCTCTTCGTAGCGGGCCTGGCACGACGCACAGCAGAAGCGGTGTCGTTCCCCGCCCACCCTGGGGAACTCGTCTCGGCCGTCGAGGACGCCGGTTACGAGGCCGAGGCGTAGAGACCGCCCAGTCACCCTCGTTCTTCGAGGAAGTCCAGGAGCGCCTCGAGGCGCTCGTTCGGGTGGTAGCGGACGCAGTGGCGGTCCTCCTCGTACTCGATGACGCCGGCAGCCGCGAGTTTCGGGAGGTGGCGGTGGTGGAGTCGCGTCCGAACCGTCTCGTGGCCGGTCGGGTGTTCTCCGACTGTCGGCCCCGTCTCCGCACAGACGGTGCTCACTAGCTCCTCGACCTGGACCCTGGACTCGCCCTCCTCGATGAGCTGCGAGAGGACGATTCGCCGGGTCTGGTCCGCGGCGATCTCGAGCAGTTCGTCCGTCGACAGTGACCGGCTGTGGTTCTCCATTGGTGGATTTGGGGCCGAGTCGTGACGCTGATTTATACGAACACTAGTACTAACGAAGCCCTGACTGAAAGGTACTGTGCTACTCAGACCCACGGGGTCTGGTAACCGCTACGTTCCGGAGTCGATGTCGTGCCGCGGAGGCGCTCTTGGAGACCGTTCCCCTCCCGGTGCCGTTAACCGGTCCGGTCGCTTATGCCCGGCTATGACGACGAACACGGCGACGTTCGGCGGTGGATGTTTCTGGTGCGTCGAGGCCGCGTTCGAGGAACTCACCGGCGTCACGGACGTGACCTCCGGCTACGCAGGCGGGGACGTCGCGGACCCGTCCTACCGCGAGGTCTGCAACGGCACGACGGGCCACGCGGAGGTGGTGCAGGTGACCTACGACAGTGACGTACTCGACTACGAGGACCTCCTCGAGGTGTTCTTCACCGTCCACGACCCGACCACGTTGAACCAGGAAGGCCCGGACGTCGGCTCCCAGTACCGTTCGATCGTGCTCTACCATGACGACGACCAGCGCGAACGGGTGGCGGCGTTCGTCGACGAACTCGAATCCAGGGGCGCCTTCGACGACGACGTGGTCACCGAGATCGAACCGCTGGAGGAGTTCTACCGCGCCGAGGAGAACCACCAGAACTACTTCGAGAAGCACCCGAACCAGGCGTACTGCACGGTGAACGTCGCGCCGAAGGTATCGAAGGTCCGCGAGCAGTTCGCCGACAAGGTCCAGTAGCAGTGATCACCGGGGTGGACCCCCTCGTCGACGAGCGGACTGTTCACTCGACTGAAGGGTTCGCCGTCGTGCGATTATCACGTCTGATGACTGCGCTCAACGTTTATATACACCCGTGGGCCAAGAGCGAGTCGCGTAATGTTCGAGTTCATCACCGACGAAGACGAGCGCGGTCAGGTGGGTATCGGGACACTCATCGTGTTCATCGCGATGGTCCTGGTCGCCGCGATCGCCGCTGGCGTCCTCATCAACACCGCAGGCTTCCTGCAGACCAAGAGCGAAGCCACTGGTGAGGAGGCATCTGCTCAGGTCTCCAATCGCGTCACCGTGGTCTCGGCCTACGGTAACGTCACGGAGAGCGAAAACATCGACTACGTGAACGTCACGGTCATGCGTGCGGCGGGCGCCGAGAACATCAACCTCTCGGAGGCCACCGTCCAGTGGATCGGCCCGGACGAGGCGAAGACCCTCACGTACAACCAGACCCTCGACGCCAGTTCCGAGGCGGGGAACTTCACCACCGAGGCGGTGAAGGGCGACGAGGAGAAAGTGCTGATCAGCCAGGACACCCGCATCAACATCGTCATGGACTCGTCGGCGATCGACGGTGACGCACTCGCCGAGGGCGAGCAGGCGCAGCTGACGATCACGACGCAGTTCGGTTCCCAGACCGAGTACTGGGTCAGCGTGCCAGAGTCGCTGGCCAACAAGAACGTCGTCAAGCTGTAGTCGGCGACGTCACTGCGGCTATCCTACATCCTGCTGCTCTTCTATCCAACGTCTGAGTGGCGACCAGAAGTGTCGACAGCGGACTCTCGCCCGGTCAGTCTCCGGACGCCTCTAGCTCCGGGGTCACCCGGGAGAGCCGCATCGCGTTGCCGGTGACGGCAGTGGTCATCCCCGCGTCGCCGACCAGAACCGCGACCCAAATCGGGACGAGACCGAGCGGGACGCCCGCGGCGAGGACGGCCTTCGCGCCCAGACTGGTCCAGACGTTCTGCCGGATGACGCGGTTCGCCCGCCCCGAGAGGTCGTAGAGGTAGGGCAGTCGCGTGAGGTCGTCGCCCATCAACGCGATGTCGGCGGTCTCCAGGGCCGTGTCCGTCCCCGCCGCACCCATCGCCACACCGACCGTCGCGGTGGCGAGCGCGGGCGCGTCGTTGACTCCGTCGCCGACCATCGCCACCGCCTCGAACTCCGCCGTGAGCTGTTCGACCGCTTCGACCTTCTCCTCGGGCAGCAGTTCCGCGCGGAACTCGTCGACGCCCACCGCCTCCGCGATGGCCCGCGCCGTACGCTCGTTGTCGCCGGTGAGCATCACGGTGCGCTCGACGCCGAGGTCCCGCAGGCGCTGGACGGACGCCGCGGCCTCCGGACGGACTTCGTCGGCGACCGCGACGACACCCTCCAGTTCGTCCTCGGTGCCGACGAGGACGACGGTCTTGCCCTCGGACTGCAGGCGCGGCACGAGGTCCTCGAGCAGGTCGAGACAGCCGTTGCGGTCGCAGAGGTTCCGGCTCTTCGCAGTGACGACGCCGCCGTCGGTCGCCGCGTGGACGTGCGAGAGGTCGAAACCGAGTTCCTCGAAGAGTCCCGGTTTCCCCGCGTAGTGCGTCCGACCTCCGAGGTCCGCGGTGACACCTTTCCCGGTGATGCTCTCGAACGCCGCGACCTCGCGAGCCTCGACGTCGTGCCCCTCGGCCGCCTCGACGATGGCGTCGCCGATGGGGTGTTCGCTGCGGATCTCGAGTCCTCGTGCGCACCGCAGAACCTCCTCCTCGGTGTGGCCGTTCAGCGGGACCACGTCGGTGACGGCGAGTTCGCCCTTCGTTAGCGTGCCCGTCTTGTCGAGCGCGACCGCTTCGACGGCGCCCATCGCCTCGAGGTGGTTGCCACCTTTCACGAGCACGCCGTTCTTCGCCGCGCTCGTGATACCCGAGACGACCGAGACCGGCGTCGAGATGACGAACGCACACGGGCAGGCGAGCACGAACAGCGTGAGTCCGCGGAGAATCCACGTCGCCCACGCGCCACCCAGCAGGAGCGGTGGGACGACCCCGACGAGGATGCCCGCACCGACGACCACTGGCGTGTAGTACGAGGAGAACCGCTCGACGAACTGCTCGCGTTCGGTCCTGTTCGACTGCGCGTCCTCGACCAGTTCGACGATGCGGGCGAGCGTGTTGTCCGCCGACTCGGCGGTCACCTCGACCTCCAGGTACCCCTCCTCGTTGATGGTGCCCGCGTACACCTCGTCGCCCGAAATCTTGTCGACGGGGACGCTCTCTCCGGTGATCGGCGCTTGGTTGACCGCGCTCTCGCCGCCGACGACGACGCCGTCCATTGGGATCTTCTCGCCTGGGCGGACGACCACGCTGTCGCCTACGCGGACCGCCTCGACGGGCATTGTGACCTCCTCACCGTCGCGCCGGACGGTCGCCTCGTCCGGGGACAGTTCCATCAGCTCCTCCAGAGAGTTGCGCGCGCGGTCCATCGAGTACCGCTCCAGCAGTTCGGAGACGCTGAAGAGGAACGCGAGCGTCGCCGCCTCGAAGTAGAGGCGTTCGCCGAACGCCAGGCTGGCGGCGATGGCGCCGAGGATGGCGACGCTCATCAGGAGGTCGATGTCGAGGCTGACGTTGCGCAGCGAGTAGTAGCCGTTCCGCACGATGGCCTGGCCACCGACGACGATGCCCGCGAGGAAGAGCGCGTCGGAGACGAGCAGTTCGGTGCCGAGCACCTCCGCGATACCGACGTTGCTCCCGGTCAGCAGGAACTCGAGGAGGAAGCCGAGGGCCACGAAGACGCCGCTGGTCCACGTCTTCAGCGCGCGAGAACTCTTCCAGACGGAGGTGGCTGCCTCGTCGGCGTCGGCTCCCGGCCGGTCGGTCACCTCGTACCCTGCGGCCTCGACGGCCGCCACGAGGGCGTCCTCGTCCGTGCGCTCCGGGTCGTAGGTGACCGTGAGCTTACCGGTGGTAATCTGGGTGTCGACGTCCTCGATACCGTCGAGTCCCTGCACGCTGTTCTCGACTTTGCCCGCACAGGAGGGGCAGTCCATGTCCGGGACGGAGAACGCCACCACTGTCGCGTCGTCGCGGGTGGCGTCAGGTTGGGTCATTGGATGAACCTAACCGCCACGGGGTTATTAATTCGGCTGTTAGCCGAGCCGTTCAGAGTAGGTGTCATTGATAAAGCACCGAGAGCGAGTTGTTAAACCACTCGTGGGAACCGCGGGAGCGGCGGCTCGTGAGTTCCCAGGTCTCTGGAAGCGGCCGCCCGTTGATAGCCCAGAGAGTCGAAGCAGTACTGCCGAACATGTCCGATCTACGCTCGTCCGACACGACTCCCGGCGTCGAGATGACCGACGCCGCTGTCGCGACGTTCCTCGAGAACGCTGGTGACGGTGTCCTCACGCTCCACACCGACGCGCCCTACTCCTTCCCCGTCTCCGTCGCCTACGACACCGTCGGCGACCGGTGTCTCTTCCAGTTCTTGTCGACGCCCGGCAGCGCGAAGCGACGTCACCTCGCCGGTGGCGTTGGAGCGACGTTCGTCGCCTACGAGTGGACCGACCCCGACGACTGGTGCAGCGTCGTCGTCGAGGGAGAACTCGTCGACGTCCCGGACGGCGACGACACCGCAGTCGAGGTGTACGCCGAGCAGGCCACGCCGGTCGGCCTGGCGATCTTCGACGCACTGGCGGCAGACCTCACCAGTCGGTGGTCCCGGCTTCGGCCCGACGCGTGGTCCGGTCGCCAGAGCCCGATTTGAGCGCGCGCAGCGGACGGACGACCCCTCCCGCGAGTGGAACCGAACGTGTTCGGGGAAAGGCGGGATACGTGGGCACGTCTACTCCGAGTCGTATGCCGACACTCGACGTCCGCGACGTGCCGCCGAAGGACCGCCACCCGCAGATCAAGACGACGTTCCACGACATGGAGAGCGGCGAAGTGATGGAGATCATCAACGACCACGACCCGAAGCCGCTGTTCTACGAGATGCAGGCAGAGGAGGACGACTTCGACGCGGAGGGGTACGACGTCGAACAGCGAGGCCCGGAGGAGTTCGTCGCCAAGTTCCCGAAGGAATGAGTGACGTCGTCGACCTCGGCGCGTTAACAGAGTCGCCGCACGCCCACGTCTTCCCCGGGAGAGAACCGCACACGGTGCGCCTCTCCCTGGACGCGGGCGACTCAGTTCCCGCCCACCAGCACCCGGAGCGACAGGTCGTCTGTCACGTGCTGGAGGGGGAACTCGACCTCTCGCTGGGCGAGGAGACGGTGTCCGTGACCGCGGGCGAGGTCGCCCGCTTCGACGGTGCGCAGGACATCTCCCCGCACGCCGTCGAGGACAGCACCGCGTTGCTGGTGCTGGCGAGGCGGACGGACTGAGTCAGGGTATCGGCCGCCAGATGGCAGTGACGACGTCGTTCTCGCGTTCCACGGAGGCGAACTCGTAGCCGCGGTCGTCCAGTTTCGGGTAGAGGTGCTGGGGCGCGCGGTCGTTGACCTGCACGAGCACTGTCTCCTCGGGGAGGTCCGGGAGCAACTCGAGAGTCCTGACCAGCGGGTTCGGCGGCCCGAGGTCCCGGACGTCGAGGAGTTCGTGGTCGCGGTCCAGTGGTGCGCCGGTCCCGTCGAAGTGGGTCTCCCAGTCGGTGGTCGCGGCCATAGGGCTACGTAGGGCGGGAGAGGACTGACCGGTTCCCCCGAACGCGTTCGAGCGAACATGTTCGGGAAGCATTCATGGGGCTCCGGTGGGTACGTCCGAACATCTTCGCATGGCCCGCGCCCAACTCACCATCGACCTGCCCGACTCGGTCTGGATCTCGCAGATCTCCGCCGCCCACCCGGACACGCTGTTCCGCGTGCTCGCGGCGTTCTCCCACGAGAACGAGGGCGTCGCGCTCCTCGAACTGAGCGGCCCGGACGTCGTCGAGGTGCTCCAGGCGATGCAGGCCGAGGAGTCCGTCCTCAGCCTCGAACCGCTCGAACGCGACGACGACTCCGTGCTCGTCCAGTTCGAGACCGACGAACCACTGCTGCTGTTCACGCTCCGGGAGGCCGGCCTCCCACTCGAACCGCCGCTGGAGTTGACCGGCGGGAAGGCCAGCCTCGAGGTGGTCGCCCCGCACGCGAAGCTCTCGGCGCTGCGGGAACAGCTCGACGCCTTCGGCATGGAGTTCGACGTCGGCTACCTCTACGAGTCCGGGGACTCCGAGCGACTGCTGACGCCGCGCCAGCAGGAACTGCTCGTCGCCGCCATCGAGGCCGGCTACTACGACACCCCGCGGGAGTGCACGCTCACCGAACTCGCGGAGGAAGTGGACACGGCCAAGTCGACGCTCAGCGAGACGCTCCACCGCGCCGAGGAGACGGCCATCAAGCAGTTCGCCACCAACCTCCCGCAGTTCGCCGACGAGACCCTCGCCTGAGGCGAACACGTTCGGCGGAACCGACAGCCGCGGGGCCGCCCTCGGTTCCACTATGAGCGCCGTCCCCGGCGGACTCTCAACCGACCAGCAGCCCCCGATGACGGTGCCACTGCGCTACTTCCTCGTCGGCTTCGCCTTCCTCCTCGCGGGCGGTGGCGTCGGCCTCGCTGGCCTGCTGGACAGCGCGCCGGGCCTCGCTGCGCTCGCACACGTCCACCTCCTCCTCGTCGGCTGGGTCTGTCTCACCATCATGGGCGCGATGACCCAGTTCGTCCCCGTCTGGTCGAACGTCCCGCTGCACTCCCGGCGGCTCGCAAACGTCACCCTCGCGCTCGTCACCGTCGGCGTCGCCGGTCTGGCGTGGTCGTTCCTCGCCGCCCGGCCACACTGGATCCACGGCTTCGGTGGCATCCTCCTGACCGGCATCTGGACGTTCGCGTACAACCTCGGGCGGACGCTCGCGCGGGTCGAGCGGTTCGACGCCACCGAGGCCCACTTCGCGTTCGCGCTCGGCAGTTTCGCCGTCGTCGGGACGCTGGGCTTCCTGCTCGCGCTCGACTTCACGATGCCAGTCTTCCCGGCAGCAGGCGTCACGCGTCCGCAGGTCGTCGGCGCACACGCCACGCTCGCGGTGTTCGGCGCCGTCCTCGCCACCGTGTTCGGCGCCCTCTACCAGCTCGCGACGATGTTCACGCAGACGGAGCTCCACGGAGTAGACGGCCACCTCGCGCGAGTCGAGTACACCTACCCCGCCGGAGTCGTCGCACTGGCGACCGGGCGGCTGCTCGCGGTCCGGTGGCTCGCGCTCGTCGGCGCCGCGCTGGTCGTCGCTGGCGTGGTCGCGTTCGCGGTCGTTCTCGCGCGGAAGCTCGCGGAGACGCAGGTCGAACGCACGCCGATGCTCACGCGGTACGCCGTCGTCGCCGTCGCTCTCGTCGCCTGGAGCGTCTCTACAGCGACCGCCTGGGTGCGCGACCCTCTCTCGCGGGCGACCCTGTTCGGCCCCGAGGTCGGGGTGCACCTGCTGTTCGTCGGTGTCGTCGGCTTCGTCGTGGCGGGGTCGCTGTATCACGTCGTCCCGTTCGTCGTGTGGGTCCACCAGTACAGCGACCGCCTCGGCTTCGAGCCCGTGCCGATGATCGACGACCTCTACGACGACAGGCTGGCGGCCGTCGACTGGACGCTGCTCGTCGTCGGCGCACTCGCACTGGTACTCTCGCGAGCGGGCGTGCTCCCGGAGGTGGTCGCAGTAGTCGGGGGCGTCCTCCTGCTCGTCGGGTTCGTCTTGTTCGCGGCGAACCTCCTCGGCGTCGTCTGGCGACACGGTCGCGTCCGCTCAGGGTGGCTCGGCGGTCGACCCGAGGACGCCGACTGACGGGGCAACCGTTTTGGTCGCGAGTGGCAAACGTTCACACGGGACCGACAATGGCTGAACACCGCCGATACTACCAGTACCAGTGCGAGGACTGCGGGTTCCGAACGCGCTCTCCCGACCGGGCGGAGGCCATCGACGTCGTCCAGCGACACGAGCGCGAGCAACACGACGCGGACCGCGACGAGGACGCCATCACGTCGGAGCTGCGAGAGCTCGAACTGGAGGGGCTGCCGGAGAACTCCTGACGGGCGGCGTCGCCGCTACTCGACGTGGACTCGCGTGACGTGACCGCCACAGCCACACTGCTCGACGTACTCCCAGTCGACGCCGTCGTCGAGGGCGTCCGCGAGCGCGCCGAAGAGGTACGTCTCCGGGTGGCCGTGGTCGCCGTGGGTGACGAGGTTGACGTGGTAGCCCGGGGCGGTGTGTTCGACCGCGTCGACGGCCTCCTCGACGACGAGGGCCGGGTCCTCGGCGTGGCGGGGCTTCTCGAGGTTCGCGGACCAGGAGTTCTCGTGGACGCCGTCGGTCACGCTCTCGACGTCGTCGTGGGATACTGATGTCATGGTGGTTCGTAGGTCAGCTACCAGGGAGTAGAGCGTGCCGAACACGTTCGGGCGAGAACTGTCACGAACGATTCGACGGCAGAACTAAATGCTGGCGTGTTGTCAGGTGTGCCGATGACTGTCGAGGACTGGCCCCGGGTCCGCGCGCAGGTCGCCGAACGGACGGATCGCGTTCTCGCCGACCTGCGGGCCGACTGGGGGACGACACGGACCGTCGACACCCTCGAGTTCGGGCCGCGCTCGTTCGACCCCGACGAACCGCCGGCGACCGTCGAGGACCAACTGGAGCGTATCGGCGGCATCGCGTCCGTGATCGTGTTCTACACGGCCACCCGCGAGGAGACGGTGCTCGTCTACAACCCCGGCGGCTTCTGGGAACCGCCGGGCGGCGTCGTCGAACGCGACCAGACGCCGGCAGACGCGGCGCGCGCCGAGGCTCGCGAGGAGACAGGACTCGACGTCGAACTCACGGACCTGCTGTACACCGGCCGCATCGAGTTCCAGTACGCGAACGGCGCGAGCGTCCCGCTCCCCCTCGCACAGTTCGTCGGTCACCGCGTCGACGGCTCCCTCGAGATCGAGCGCGAGGGCTCGGACCACCCCGGCGTGACCCGGGCGACGGGGCTGTTCGACGCGGCGACGTTGCCCGAGGACGCCCGAGAGCACGACGAGATTCGGCGATTGCTCGCGGACACTACGGACTGACGGCCTGGCATCGGCCACCCGAACGTGTCCGGGTCGATAGCCGCCCGCCGAGAATCGCGAACCCGGAGAGATTCGACCCGGACCCCGCGTAGCGCGAACGTGTTCGGGGTCACACACTCCGGCCGGCCGCTCTTCTCGCTGGGTGTGACTAGTTCGACCCACTCCGTACTCACCCAGGTGCTCGTGGCGCGACGCCTCGAACTCGCCCTCGTCGCGCTCGCCGCCACCCTGGCGTTCGTCCTCGACGGCCCGGGCGCAGTCGCCATCGCGGCCGTCGTCGGGTTCTTTGTCGCGAAGTCCGTCGACAGTCTCCGCCGTACCCTCGCGTAGCTGAACATCTTCGGGGCAACCGCCTCACGCCCGCCCCGAGTACGTGCAGTCGATGCCCGCCGACTACGACGTGCGCCTCGACGCGCGGGAGATCGACGGCGAACCGTTCAGCGACATCGTCGCCGAGCTGGAGACGCTCGGAGATCGAGAGACGCTGCTGCTGGTGAACAGCTTCGAGCCGGAACCCCTCTACAGCGTACTGGCGGACCGAGGCTTCGAACACGATACGGAGCGGGCCGGTGACGACGAGTGGCGTGTCTACATCACGACGGCGGCCGAGTAGACGGACGGAGCGAACTCGGCCCGGTGGTCGACACGTCGGTCAGCGCCGACCGACCAGGAACTGCTCGACGATGCGAGCCGTCCCACGGCGAACCGTCTCGCTCGCGGTCGACTTGTCCACGTCGAGCGAGTCCGCCAGCTCTGCGAGGGTACAGTCCCTGGGCACCTCGAAGTACCCCTCCCGGAGTGCCGCGGCGACGCACTCTCGCTGCCGCTCGGTCAACAGTGCGTCCCCCTCCTCCACCTGGACGACCGTGAGGAGCTCGTACTGACGGTCGCTGGCGTCGAGCGCGTCGCCGAACGCCTCGAACTGGTCTCTCGTCGCGGTCACGTCGAACTCCATCTCCCCGTCCTCGACGACCAGCGGGAACTCCGGCGGCAGCGACGACTCCCGGAGGAACTCGTACAGTCCCTGCTCGCCGACCTCGTACTGGCTGATAGCACGGTGAGCGTCCGAGTGCAGACGTTCGAGCGTCCGGACGTCGGGGTGGTCCTCGATTGCGGTGGTGACCTCGTCGGGGTCGGCGGCCAGCACCTCGCCGAGTTCCAGCGAGCGGTCGCCCTTTGGGACGCCCGTGAGGAGTCGGAACGTCGCGTCCGAGAACGACGTCGAGAGCTCCGCGACCCAGACGTCCGCGGGCAGCACCACCCGGAACCGGGCGCGAATCAGCGTCCCTCCCCCCGTCCGTGTTCGGAAGCCATCATCCCGCTCCACTTGCGCGTGATACGGTAAAAACGTCGGGTCACTCGGGGCCGTCTACCGTCGCTTCGCTCCGCCGCCAGAGGACGGCGGCGTAGGCGGACCCGACGACGACCGACGCGATGAGCGCGAGCAGCGTGGCGAACGCGAGGTAGCCGACGACCGGGCTGGCGTAGGGAGCCACCACGTCCCGTGGCGGCTCGACCGCCCACGGACTGAGGTGAAGGTACGCGAGCATGGCAGCGCTGAACGCGAAGAAGCCGGCCCAGTATCTGGCGTCGACGCGTCTGGTCCCCGAGAGGTAGAGGCTGATGGCGATGAGCGCGTAGATGGCGAGGCTGTACGTGAACGGGTTCACTTCCGGTGTGAGTGGCCAGCCGACGTGGTTGCCACGGACGACGTGGTCGACGTGGTGGGCCGCCCCGAGGAGCGTCGGGGCCGCGACGAACACGTAGAACAGCGGTTCGAGGCTCCGGTCGTTCGCCGTCTCGTCGTCGGGCAGTCGGCCGTCGAACACCATATCGGGTCGTCGGCCGGTGCCCCGTTCAGTGTTCCCCCAACATGTTGGTGGCGACGTCGCTGGTCGCTCGAACGACGGCGAGACGACTGACGGCGCGAGAGTAGTGGCCGACGAGGAGAGCGTGACCGACGTCAGTCTGCGGTCGCGTCGCCGCGACTGTGCCCCGGTCGACGCTCGTCCTCCGTCAGGTAGCACTTCGGGTCGGGGGCAAACGGGCCGCCCGCGCTCAGCGCGCGAAGCCGCGACCCGCCGCGGCAGACGGGCTGGTACTGGCAGTTCTGGCAGCGCCTACCGAGGCGGTGCTCGCGCTCCCGGAGGCCCGCTAGCAGTGGGTTCGTCTCGTCGGTCCAGATGTCGCCGAACGAGCGGTCGCGGACGTTCCCGAGGCTGTACCCCTGCCAGAACTGCGTCAGGTGAACGTTGCCTTGGTAGTCGACGTCCGCGATGCGCTCGCCCGTCGGGTCGCCGCCGTTGGCCTCCAGGTAGCGGTGGATGTCCCGGGCCCGCTCGCTTCCGAGTTCCGACTCGGCGTACTCCACGAGGAAGCCTGCGTCGGCGTAGTTCCCCACGAGCAGCGTCTCGATCTCCTCGCCCTGGGCGTGGTACTCGCGGGTGAGGTCACAGACGGTGCGGACGGCCTCCCGGGTGTCCGCAGGCGAGAGGTCGACGTCCGCGATCTCCGCGCCACGGCCGCCGTAGTCGAGGTGGTAGAAGCAGAAGCGGTCGACGCCCACGTCGTGGAGCAGGTCGACGACGTCCGGCAGGTCCGGGGCGTTCGCCTCCGTGATGGTGTAGCGCAGGCCGGTCTTCAGGCCGGCGTCGAGGCTGTTCTCGATGCCGCGGACGGCCCGGTCGAAGGCACCCTCCTGGCCCCGGAAGGCGTCGTTGCGCTCGGGGAGGCCGTCTACGGAGACGCCCGCGTACTGCAGGCCGGCGTCCCGGAGGCTGGCGGCGCGCTCCTCGGTGAGCAGCGTCCCGTTGGTCGACAGCACCGGCCGGATGCCCCGGTCGGCGGCGTAGGCGACGAGTTCCTCGACGTCGTCGCGGACGAGCGGTTCACCACCCGAGAACAGCACCACCGGGACGCCGAAGTCGGCAAGGTCGTCGAGCAGCGCCTTCCCCTCGGCGGTGGAGAGCTCACCCGGTGCGGTCTCCGTGTCGGCGGCCGCGTAGCAGTGCGAGCAGTAGAGGTTGCACTGCTTCGTGAGGTTCCAGACGACGACAGGCCGGCGCTGGAGGTCCTCGGTGATCTGCTCCTCGCTGGACTCGTCGGCGGCGTCGTACCGCAGACCGTCGCTCTCGGCGTCCAGCCCGCAGAGCAGTTTGCTGACCGAGATCACTGCGACTCACCTCCCGCGAGCCGGTGGGTGGTGTACCGCCGCGTCTCCTCGGCGGGACAGAGCCAGACGTCCGTCGCCGTCCAGTCGAACAGCGTCGCGGCGCGCTCGTGGGCGTCGTCTGCGTCCGCCGCGGTGACGCTCCCGACGTGTTTCAGCGGGCCACGCGCGTCGGCCCGGACGAACACCTCCCACTCGCGGCCCGTCGCGCTCCGTGGGGTCTCGAGCACTCGCGTTCGGTCGTCGTCGTCCATGCGCTCGGCTACGCAGGACCCCGGGAAGGACGCCCCGGACGTTCCCGGAGACTGGGAACGGGCACGCGCACCAAAGACCCAGGAACGTCACGCTCCAAACGAGGCGGCGCCGGTGTGTGATCCACCAACTCGCCTGCCAGGCAGCCGCCTCACGACCACAGATGACGCCAGTGAACACGAGTGAACGACCGTTCGTGCTGATCTGGGAGGTGACGCAGGCCTGCGAACTCGCCTGCGAGCACTGTCGGGCGGACGCGACCCCCGACCGCCACCCGGACGAACTCTCCACCGCGGAGGCGAAGGACCTGCTCGACGACGCGCGCCGGTTCGGCGAGAACCAGCTCGTCGTGCTCTCCGGCGGCGACCCGCTCGCCCGGGACGACACCGTCGAGCTGGTGGAGTACGGCACGGACGTCGGCCTCCGTATGACTGTCACACCGAGTGGCACGCGGTCTCTCTCGACGGAGGCCGTGCACGCGCTCGCCGACGCTGGTGTGCGGCGGCTCGCGGTGAGCATCGACGGCGCGGGCTCAGAGGCACACGACTCGTTCCGTGGGGAAGACGGTAGCTTCGTGCAGACCGTCCGCGCCGCCCGAGCGGCCCGCGAGGCGGACGTACCGCTGCAGGTCAACACGACGGTCTGTGCCCAGACCGTCGCGGACCTGCCGGCCGTCCGTGACCTCGTGCGGGAGCTCGGCGCGGTGCTATGGAGCGTCTTCTTCCTCGTCCCCGTCGGCCGCGGCCGCGTCCTCGACCCGATCGCTCCCGAGCGCACGGAGTCGGTGATGGAGTGGCTCGACGACGTCGCGAACACGGAGGAGTTCGGCGTGAAGACCACCGAGGCTCCACACTACCGCCGCGTGCGCGCCCAGCAGGCCGCGTCCAGCGGCGGAGCAGGAGGGAGTCGTCGCCGCGGCGGCATCACGGCGGGCGACGGGTTCGCCTTCGTCAGCCACACGGGCGACGTCTACCCCTCCGGGTTCCTCCCAAGGAGCGCGGGCAACGTTGGGAACGAATCAGTGGTCGACATCTACCGGAACAGCGACCTGTTCCAGCAGCTCCGCCGGAAGGACGACCTGCGCGGGAAGTGCGGGGCGTGTTCGTTCCGCCACGTCTGCGGCGGGAGTCGGTCGCGTGCGTACGCGGCTACCGGTGACCCGATGGGGAGCGACCCGCTCTGTCCACACGTCCCGGACAGCTACGACGGCCCGCTCCCCGAGACGCTGCGCTGACGCCGCTGTTCTGCACCCGCTGTTGGGTCCCTGTAGCCCGTAGTTCGCTCTCCGTGCTGGTCCCGGCCCGGAAGCACCAGCTGGCGACCCCCGAATCTACCGAACATGTTCGGCCACCGTTCCCGGGTGGTGGGAACAGTTTCCGGGGGGCGGGAATCACCGACCCGGGCTTTACCAGGGGAGTGCCAACGTCGAGATGTCTATGAGAGACCGTATTGGCGCACCCGGCACCGGAATTTCGCGGCGCGAATTCGTCGCAGCGACGGGCGGCCTGGGCACGGCCGCACTGGCTGGCTGTACCGCACCGGTCCAGTCGAACCGGAACCAGACCAGTTCGACGACCACGAGCGCACAGAACCGGGACCAGGACCTCCCGACGACGAGTCCGCCGGAGATCGTCGACGTCCACGAACAGGGTAACCAAGTCACGCTGAAGAGCATGCCCGCCGTCCACGAGGCCCACCCCCTCGACACGATGGGCGGCCCGGTGGAACTCCCGCGCGTCTGGGCGTTCCAGGCAGACGACGGCGAGCCGAGCGTTCCCGGTCCCATCATCCGGACGGTGGAGGGCGAGGACATCGAGGTCACCCTCGACAACACGGACGGGATGCGTCCGCACACGCTGCACTTCCACGGCGCGCAGAAGGCCTGGATGGACGACGGCGTGCCGACGACGACCGGTATCCGGGTGGACGCCGGCGAGAAGCACACGTACACCATCCCCGCCAACGTGCCGGGGACGCACGTCTACCACTGTCACTACCAGACCCACCGGCACATCGACATGGGGATGTACGGCATCTTCCGCGTCGACCCCGAGGGGTACGAGCCCGCGGACAAGGAGTACTTCATGACGGTGAAGGACTGGGACTCCCGGCTCAACCGGAAGATGGCGGGCGAGAACGTGGAGTACAGCCCCCGCACGCGCAGCCCGGACATCTTCACCATCAACGGGAAGGCGGCGCCGCGGACGCTCCACCCCGAGGACGGCTCCCCGATCATCGTCGAGCAGGGCGACACCGTGCGCATCCACTACGTGAACGGCGGCTACATGAACCACCCGCTGCACCTCCACAACCACCGGTTCCAGCGCGTGGAGAAGGACGGCGGCGTCATCCCGGAGGCCGCCCGCCACGACATGGACATCACGAACATCGCGCCCGCCGAGCGCCACACCATCGAGTTCGAGGCGGACTCCGAGCCCGGCATCTACCTGATGCACTGTCACAAGGTCAACCACGTGATGAACGGGAGCTACTACCCCGGCGGGATGCTGACGGGCATCGTCTACAAGGAGGCGATGGACACCGACATCTTCCGCCAGCTGATGGAGTACGCCGGCTACGAGGCCTGATCACACCCCAACACCCACACACATGTCTCCGAACGACACGACGATGGTCGACAGACGAACCGTACTCCGAGCGACTGCAGCGGCTGGCGCGGTCGCGGTCGGGGGGAACGCACTCCCCGGGACTGCCAGCGCCCAGGAAGACGACTTCGAGGCCTGGTTCGACAACGTCGACAACTACGACGGCGTGGTCGACGAGACCGGCTCCAGCGAGGTCACCGTGGAGGTCGGTGCCGAGGCCAACGGTGGTCAATTAGGCTTCGGCCCCGCAGCGGTGCGGGTCGACCCCGGGACGACGGTGACCTGGGAGTGGGTCGGCGGCACCCACAACGTGGTCGCCGACGACGGCAGCTACGAGAGCGAGATGACCGACGAGAACGGGTTCACGTTCACGCAGACGTTCGACGAAAAGGGTGTCTCGAAGTACTACTGCATGCCCCACGAACAGATGGGCATGAAGGGCGCCATCGTCGTCGGTGACGTCGACGTCGGGAGCGCCTCGGGCAGTAGTGACACCCAGGGCGACGGCGAGAGCGAACCGGCCTCCGTGGACTTCGACGGCTGGTTCGACAACGTCGGCAACTTCGACGGCGTGGTCGACGAGACTGGCTCCAGCGAGGTCACCGTCGAGGTCGGTGCCGAGGCCAACGGCGGCCAGTTCGGCTTCGGTCCGGCGGCAGTTCGCGTCGACCCTGGAACCACCGTGACCTGGGAGTGGGTCGGTGGCAGCCACAACGTGGTCGCCGACGACGGCAGCTACGAGAGTGAACTCACCGACGAGGATGGATTCACGTTCACGCAGACGTTCGAGGAGGAGGGCGTCTCGAAGTACTACTGCATGCCCCACGAACAGATGGGAATGAAGGGCGCCGTCGTCGTCGGCAGCGGCGGTGGCGGCGGTGGCGGCGGGAGCGGAGGCGGAGTCCTCTCCACCACCGACATCGGCGTGCTCGCGTTCGCCGGGGCGCTGGTCGGTGGTCTGCTGTCGCCGTTCGCGCTGAAGGCGTCGCGCAGTTCGTCCGGGCGCACTGGCCGGACCCGCGACTCGCCGCGTCGGCGCTGACGCTCAGGACGAACAGTTCTTCTCGCAGGACCCGGAGCCGGACCGGAGGCGGAGGACAACGCCGATGACGCCGACGGTCAGTGCTGCCACGAGGACTCGAATCAGTCCGCCGCCGAGTGCGGCCGTCGCCCCGCCGGCAGCGGTCCCCCCGGCGACGCCCGTCGCGGCCGGAGCAGCGAACAGACAGCAGAGACTCAGCGCGCCGCCGACGCCGAGCAACGTCCATCTGTCGCCCGAGTCCGCGTCGGCGTCTTCCTCCGATGTAGTCACTGTACGTCGCCGTACGGTGGTGGCTTCTATGGTTCTTTGGGCTCGACAGCCGGCACGGTCAGCACGTCGCGCAGGTCCGCTGGCGCTGGTAGTAGAGGACCGCGCCGAACAGCGCGACGGCCACCACACCGAGCACGGGCCGGAGTGGCTCGAAGTACGTCATGAGTGCCGACGAGCCGAACAGTGACACGAGGAGGACGTTGCAGACCGGACAGCCGAACGCGAGCAGCCCGACGACGCCACCGCCGGTCGCGAACCGGTCGCTGGTCGCGTCCCCGGTCGACCCTCGCTGGACGACGAACGCCACGGCGAACGCGGCCGTGGCTGTCAGGAAGAGGTAGTCCGCTGGCCGCCGTGGTACCATCCGAACGTAGAGTGGGTTCGGGACGAGACCGGTGACGGTACCGAGGAGCAGGAACACGGCGGCGCCGACACCGATGCCCTTCAGAAGTCGAGTCCTGGAAGCAGCCATCTGTTAGTCTGGTTCGGTTCTCGGGACGAAAAACGTGGCGAGAGGTGGCTGTCGTTACGGGGTCGCTTCGACGGGGTTCCGTTCGGAGCGCTCGACGGCCTCGACGAACGCCTCGGCGTCGAGTGCAGCACGGCTTCCGGTTCCGGCGGCCGTGACGGCCTGCTGGTATCGCGGGTCGGCCACGTCGCCAGCGACGAAGACGCCGTCCACGCCGGTCTCGGTCGTCGGTCGACCGTCTTCGTCGGTCTCCGTCAGGACGTAGCCGTCTTCGTCGAGTTCGACGTCGGTTCCCTCCAGGAACGTCGTGTTCGGCGTGTGGCCGATGCCGTAGAACACGCCGCCGACGTCGACGGTCTCGGAGTGCAGGTCCTCGCCCTCGTCGGCTCGCTCGCTGGGGTAGCCGTCGGGGTGAGAGACGAGCGTGGCGCCGGTGACGCCGTCCTCACGGGAGCCGTGGATCGCCTGGAGTTCCGTGTTCCAGCGGAACTCGATGGCGTCGTGCTCGCGGGCGCGTTCGGCCATGATCTCGGAGGCCCGGAGTTCCTCGCGGCGGTGGACGACGGTCACGGAGTCGGCGAACTTCGCGAGGAAGAGCGCCTCCTCCATCGCGCTGTCGCCGCCGCCGATGACGAGGACGTCGTCGCCGCGGTGGAACGCGCCGTCGCAGGTCGCACACGTCGAGAGGCCGTACCCCATCAGTTCGTCCTCGCCGTCGGCACCGACCCACCTCGCGCTCGCGCCGGTCGCGACGACGAGCGCGCGGGTACGCAGGGTCTCGCCGTTCGAGAGCTCGAGCTCGATAGGGTGGCCCTCGACGTCTGCCGTCTCGATGAGGCCGCGTTCGAACTCTGCGCCGAACGTCTCGGCCTGCTCCTTACCGCGCTGGATCAGTTCCATGCCGCCGACGCCCTCGGGGAAGCCGAGGTAGTTCTCCACGTCCGTCGTGAGCGTCAGCTGACCGCCCGGCTCGTCCCCCTCGAGGACGAGCGGGTCGAGGTCCGCGCGGGCGGCGTAGACGGCCGCGGAGAGTCCCGCGACGCCCGAGCCTGCGACGACGATGTCGCGAGTGTCCCCGCTCATCTACTCGGTGTACCCCTCGATCAGCGAGCGCAGTCGTGCTTCGTCCTGGAGACCGACGAGTTCCTCGACCTGCTCGCCGTTGGCGAACAGGACGAGCGTGGGGACGCCCCGGACGCCGTACGCGGCGGCGAGTTCCTGGTTCGCGTCGACGTCGACCTTGGCGACGGTCGCGTCCGTCTCGGCGGCGAGGGTCTCGACGACCGGCGCGATCATCTGACAGGGACCACACCAGTCGGCGTAGAAGTCCGCGAGGACGACGCCGTCCCCGACGAGCTCGTCGAGTTCCGCCTCTCCGTCGACCGCGACGGGTTCGGTGGGCGTCGCCGTACTCGATTCGGTGGTGGAATCAGTTGTCATCACTACCTGGTAGGGGCCGCACCGATTTAAGGTTTTGGGAATACCGCACAATACTGTTTCTGGGCGGGGCGATTGCTCCGTCGGCAGAGGACACAGCCTGCTGCGTGGGCACTAGAAGCGTACCGGATACGGACAGACCGCAGCGGCCACGGACGGAGCGAAAGTGGGGTGGTGAGACGAGAGAGGGACGTGTGGAGGAGAGGGACGTGTGAAGGAGACGAACTGGGTGTGGAGCGTTGGTGTAGTCGCTAGCTCTCGGCCGGCGTCGCGGCTTCGCCCTGCTCGTACTTGGTCTCGAACTCCTGGATGAGCTGTCCCATCTTGGCGTACCAGTCGTTGAGCAGGCGCTGCATGTCGTTCGCGATCTTCGACGGGTCCGTCGGGGAGTAGACGTGGTAGTAGCCGCCCTGGTCGTAGTTCACCTGCTCCTTCTGGATGAACCCCGTCTGGAGCAACCGCTGGATGGCCCGGTAGGCCGTCGAACGCTCTCGGTCGACCGCTTCCGCTATCTCGTCGACCGTCAGTGGCTCCTCGACGTTCACGAGCGCCTGGAAGCACTCCTTGTCTAGCTGCTTGAGGCCGTGGAAACACTCGAGGAGTCCCTCACACTCCATGTCGCTCTGTAGTTGCTCGGCCATCGAGTCTGGCATTGGTATCGAGTGGACGTAGCAGGTGTGGCGATAAAAGACTTGTGTACAAACTGTACAATGACACGCACGCGACCGACGGATGGCCGCGTCAGTCGGCGGTGGACGTCGACGTCTGGGATTCCGCACGCATCTCCCTGACGGAACTGACGACGACCGCACCGGCGACCAGCGTCGCCGCGCCGATGATGATGGCCAGCGAGACCGAGTCGAGGACGGGCATCTCGATGACGTCACCGACTTTCCGGACGGCGACCGCGATGGCCCCCAGCAGCAACATCACGCCGAAGTAGACCTTGATGTCGTCCTCCTCGACGAGGCTGGTTGCCGCGGCGCCCATACGGGCACCGAGCGCGCTACCGGCCAGCAGCGGGACGACGATTGACAGGTTCACCGCACCGTCGATAGCGTACAGGAAGCTACCGATACCCCCCGAGAAGACGATCTCGAAGAGGTCGGTCCCGACGGCGATGGGGACCGGAACGCCGATGAGGTAGAACAACGCGGGCATCCGGATGAACCCGCCGCCGACCCCGAGGAAGCCCGAGAGCAGCCCCGTGGCGAACGCGACGACCAGGATCATCCACAGCGACACCTTCACGCCGCCCCGTAGCTCCATCATCGGCGGAACCCGGTAGGACTGGATCGTCTTCGCGATGTCGGGGATGTCGTCGGCGTCGACCTCGGCGTGGGCAGCGTCGGCGTCGTGGCTGATGCCGCCGCCCCCGTCGCCCTTCGTCGCGTTGTACGTGATGAAGACGCCGATACCGCCGAGCAGCCCCACGTAGATGATGCTGACGACGGTGTCGGCGACTCCCATCGCCTGTAACGCGTGGAGGCCGATCTTCCCGACCTCGATGCCCACGGTGGTGCCGGCGATCATCAGCACGCCGAGTTTGTAGTCCACCTGGCCGAGGTCGCGGTGTTTCAGCGTCGCGATGACCGCGGTCGCGAAGACGAACGCGAGACCGGAGGCGACTGCGACGTCCGTCTTGTACCCCATCACCATCAGCGCGGGGGTGACGAGGAACGACCCACCCATCCCGAAGAAACCGAACAGGAGGCCGATGAGCACCCCGAAGCCCGCGAACATCGCGAGCAGGGGTGCGGCTACCCCCAGGATCTCCAGCGTCATTCGCCCCTCAGTGCGTCGACGAGAGTCGGTCCGAGGAGCCGCTCTAGCGCGCCGTAGCTGACGTACAGCAGTATTGCTTCGAGTAGAACGACGCCGACGACGAGTGCTGCGCCGCCGACACCGGATGCGTTCTCAAGCCCGAACATCGGTACTCACCTCGTTCGATATTGTGCAGTTCATGGAATTCTGCTCACGTCCGAGTAACCGGCAGCACCACTTAACAGTTTTGGGTGCATTGTACAATACAATCAATCGTGGTTCACTGTATGTTATAGCCAACGCACGCCGAGCCGCCGTCCTACCGACGAGCGACCGGCGGGTTACGGCTGGAAGACGGCGCCGAACCCGTAGGCCAGCGAGAACGCGAGCACGAACGACGCCACCCACGCCCCGGCCGTCATGAGGAGCTTGCGAGCGCTGATCGCCTCGCGGCCGCCCACCGCCACACCGCTCCCGATGATGGCGCTGACCACGATCTCGTTGAACGAGACCGGGACGCCGAGCAGGACGGCTAGCTGGGCGATAAGGAACGACGGGACGAGCGCGGCGATCGAGCGCCGCGGCCCCAGCGAGGAGTAGTCTTGTGCGAGCGACTTGATCATCCGGGGGGCGCCCGTCCACGAGCCGACGAGGATGCCGACACCCCCACCCACGAGGACGGAGAACGTGGAGGCCACGCCGACCTCGTCGAGCAGCGGGAGCAGCGGACCGACCGCGAGACCTACCTGGCTAGCGCCCGCGGAGAACGCGACGAGCGACCCCAGCGCGAGCAGCATCCGTCTGAGCGCACCCGTCTCGTCCCGGCGGACGTCCAGGTGAACGAGCAGCCCGACGGCGACCGCGACGACCAGGGAGAGTCCGACCGCAGCGGCAGCTCCCTCGACGCTCAGCAGTCGCCGGCCGAGGTCGACCAGCGAGCCCGCGGACCCGCCGGGTCCGAGAGACGTGAACTCGACGTTGGCGAGCACCGCGCCGACGAGCCCCGCGAGGGCCGCGATACTGAACCGTTCGGGGACGTCGCGCCGGGGGAGGAGGCTGGCGATGACGTACGCGATGCCGCCACCGACGAACGGCGTCAGCACCCAGACGGCACCGATCTGGCGGTACTTCGGCCAGACGGGCGTGCCGCCGAGTGCGAGGCCGACGCCGATGACCGCCCCGGTGACGGTGAACGCCGTCGCTATCGGGTAGCCCGTCCGGATACCGACGGCCATCAGTCCGGCGCCGATAACCAGCGCGACGATGACGCCGCTGGCTGGCAGACTGACGCCGCCGACGAGACCGCTACCGACGGCCTCCGAGACGTTCGCACCCTGGGTGACAGCGCCCAGGAACCCGAAGATGCCCACGACGAAGGCCGCGCGCATCGTCGGGATGGCGTTGGCGCCAACCGCCGGCGCGAACGGGGTCGCACCGCTGGACCCGGCACCGATCACCCAGGACATGAACAGGCTCGCGAGGGCGGCGACAGCGAACAGTGTGAGGAGGGCTACGTCCATCGGAGGGTGGGGACCAAGATGTGGTGGTCAGTCCGCCTCCGCCGTCGCGGAGGGCGAGGCAGTGCTTCGGCTCCGCCACCGGCCCTGTGCGTACGCGCCGAGGAACATCCCGGCGAGCGCCCAGAGGATGGTGACGTTGCCGACGCCGAGGCTGGCGTACGCCGCGCCCGGACAGATGCCAGAGAGCCCCCAGCCGACGCCGAAGATGGCGCCGCCCACGAGGACGTTCCTGTCGAAGGGTTTCAGACGCCGCTCGTAGCGGTCGCCCGTGAGGGGCGCGCGGTCGAGCAGCTTCGGCCCGACGAAGAAGCCGAGCCCGCTGACGACGGCGCCGCCGAACATCACGAACAGGAGCCCGAAGTCCTCGAACTGGAGGA
The DNA here is from genome assembly GCF_021249345.1 of Halobacterium wangiae. Lineage (NCBI taxonomy): Archaea > Methanobacteriati > Methanobacteriota > Halobacteria > Halobacteriales > Halobacteriaceae > Halobacterium > Halobacterium wangiae. The sequence goes on from NZ_CP089588.1 coordinate 2,948,475, forward strand.
AGTCCAGGACGACCTCGGGGCGGGCCATGTGGCTGTAGCCGAGGCCGAACCCGAAGATGAGGCCGCCGACGAGGATCAGCGGGATGAACAGCGGGTGTCGGTCCGCCATGTCAGGGACTCACCCCGAGTGCGGACACCAGCTGTGCGGTGACGATGGCGACGGCGAGGAACGTCACGACGCCCACGATGGACGTCTTCGACGCGGAGCCGACGCCACAGACGCCGTGACCGGACGTGCAGCCCTTGCCGATGCGCGTCCCGACACCGACGAAGACGCCGCCGACGAGCAGCCGCCACGGCTGGACGTCGGTCGTCCACGCACCGCCCTGAAAGAGGATCGCGTACACGGCCCCACCCAGGACGATGCCGAGCGTGAACACGACTCGCCAGTCGCGTGACCCGACGTACCGCTGGAAGCGGGACTGCCCGGAGACGTACGAGAGCGTCGACTCCAGGAACGTGCTCGCGCCCGCGGCGATGCCGGTCCCGAGGTAGACGACGACCGCTCCGAGGCCGACGAGTAGGCCACCGACGGCGTAGCGACTGATCCCGTTGGGGAACAGGTCGGCGGCCAGCTGGAGTGGAACTGGGTCAGTCACGATCAGTGGCTTCAGTCACCCGCGAGCGACTCCTGGCTCGCGGCGCAGTTGTTCGGGCCGAGTTCGAGCGTGAACGCCTCCTCGTCGTCGACCTCGTTCTGGCCGAGGTTCGTCGCGATGATGTCCTCGTAGTTCGCTGGCCGCGGTGGCATGTCCGAGAGGACGAGGTCGACGAACTCGTCTTCGTCCATCGTGAGTGCGGCCATGTCCTCGACGAGGTCCCCGATGGGTGCCGTGTAGGTGCCGTCGTCCGCGGGGACGGCGGCGTCGCTGAAGTGAGCGCCACCGACGAGCGTGTCGTCGGGGAGCGCGAGGACGCTCTCTTGGAGGGACTCGTAGAGCATGCGTGCGGCGTCCGGTGCGCCCTCGTCGCCTTCCTCGAGGTCGGGGCGGGCGACGCTCTCGACGAACAGCCCGTCGCCGGTCGCGAGCAGGCTGTCACCGATGAGGTAGGAGGTCATGCCCGTCGTGTGGCCGGGCGTGAAGACCGTCTCGATGGTGGCGTCGCCGACCTCGAAGGTGTCGCCGTCCTCGGCCGTGGTGAGCTCGTCCGCGTAGGTGACGCCGCGGTCGACGGCGGCATCGGGGATGACGCCTTCGACGCCCTCGCTGTCGAGGTTGCGGACGCCCGAGATGTGGTCGGCGTGGACGTGCGTGTCGATCGCGTACTTCAGGTCGACACCGAGGTCGTCGGCGTCGGCGAGGTAGCGGTCGGTGAACGCGCGCAGCGGGTCGACGATGGCGGCCTCGCCGTCGTCGTAGAGGAGGTAGCCCAGGCAGCCCGAGGACGGGCGCTGGTACTGGACCAGGGTGCCGGGGCCGTCGTAGTCGGTGACCTCGACGGCCTCGTAGATGCTCGCCCAGCCGTTCATCCCGTCCTCGAGGTGGTTGACGTCGTAGCCGTGTTCCACGAGCGTGCCGGCGACGAACTCGCTGGCACCGCCCTTCGCGCAGAGCACCGTGACCTCGCGGTCGTCGGGGATCTGGTCGAGGACGTCCTCGTCGACGTCGTCCTCGAGGAACTCGAAGTACGGGACGTTGATCGACTCGACGTTCTCGCCGTCGATCTTCCACTCCTCGTAGTCGGCGGTCATGCGCGCGTCGAGGAGCGTGACGTTCTCGCCGTCGTCGAGGCGGCTCTTCAGCGTCTCCGGTTCGACTGTCTCGACGTCTGCGTCGGGAGTCGGGAAGTCTTCAGGATTCATGTCGTACACCTCCATCTACTGGGCTCAGCCACATAAGGATTTGCATAGTAGTTCGTCAACTGTGCAATACAATTTGCCAGATGTCGACTGGGTGGCTCGCCGATACAGGCTGTTACTGTGCTCGTGCGTAGCGCATACGGGATATTAACAAGACAGTGCCGGGCCAGTGTAGTTCACGGTGCCCACAAGAACCGACATTCTTTTACCTTCGAAGTTAGTATTGTGCACCAACTCCAATACAGAACACGGAGTGACTCAACATGAGCCAGGAATACGACATCGCGGAGACGCTCGACGTGAAAGGAGCATCGTGCCCCATGCCGGTCGTGAAGACGAAGTCCGCCGCTGACGACCTCGCAGAGGGCGAGGTACTCGAAGTGCTCGCAACGGACTCCGGCAGCATGAGCGACATCGAAGGCTGGGCCAAGGGAACCGACGGCGTCGAACTGCTCGACCAGGTCGAGGACGGCGACCTCTACAAGCACTACGTGCAGAAGACGGCATAACATGAGCACGGACACACCTACCGAAGCGACCGACGGAGAACCGACCACCGAGGCGGAGCTCCGGGCTCGCGTCGAGGAGCTAGAGGACACGGTAGCCACCCTCGAGTCCGAGGTCGGCGACGACCAGCAGAAGATGACCATCGTCTCCACCCAGGGCTCGTTCGACATGGCCTACCCGCCGCTCATCCTCGCGAGCACGGCAGCCGCCTTCGGCTGGGACGTCGTGGTCTTCCACACGTTCTGGGGTCTGGACATCCTCCACGAGGAGAAGTCCCAGAACCTCCAGCTGTCGGCCGTCGGCAACCCCAACATGCCGATGCCGAACGCGCTCGCCGCGCTCCCCGGGATGGACCGCATGGCGACGAAGATGATGGAGAAGAAGATCGACGACAACGGCACCGCGACCATCGAGGAGCTCATCGACCTCTCCCTCGACCAGGGCGTCGACCTCCAGGCCTGCCAGATGACCATCGAGCTGATGGACTACGACGAGGACGACTTCTACGACGGCGTCACCACGGGCGTCGGCGCGGCCACCGCCATCCAGCACATGGCGGAGTCGGACGTCCAGCTACTCGTCTAACAGTGCTCGGAACTGCCCTGAATCGACGAACGGTCGACACCACGGACCGCATCGTCGCTGCGGTCGCCGACAAGGAGGGCGTCGACCCGGTCGACCTGAACCCGCCGCTCGGAACCGTCGTCGACCTCGACGCGGTCGAACGGCTCTTCGCCCGGAGCACCGCAGCGGCCGACCTCGAACTCCGGTTCCAGTACCGCGGCCACGACGTCCTGGTTCGCGAGGACGGCGCGGTCACCGTCGAATAACCGATCTCTTCTCGACGGACTGCGGCCGACAGCGAGCCACTGCAGCCGATTCACTCCCACTCGGGTTCGAGCGCCTCGAGCAGGCGGTCTACCTCTTCCTCGGTGTTCACCGCGTGCACGGACGCCCGAACGACGTCGGGGAATGGGAGCGGACGGACGACCACCCCCGCAGCCGACAGCCGCTCGACCGTGGCCTCCGGTTCCGCAACGTCCATCGTCACGAGCCCGGACTCCGGCGACGCGGGGCTCAGCAGACGGTCGTCCGGCACGCCTGCCGCGAGCCGCCCTGCGAGCCACTCGATCCTGTCCTCAATGCGTTCGACACCGACGTCGTCGATAGCGTCGATGGCGGCCCGCAGCGCCACATGGGGCGCTGGATTCGCGGACCCCACCTCGAAGCGGCGTGCGCCAGCCGCGTACTCGAACGCCGCCGCCGTCGGTACCTCGACGCTCCGGTAGCCGACGGTGGTCGGTGACAGTGACTCCGCGACCTCGCGGTCTACGTGGAGGAATCCACCGCCCCAGAGGCCGAGCAGCCACTTGTGGCCCGCTGCGGCGGTGAAGTCTGCACCCCACTCGGCGACGTCCATCGGCGCCTGACCGGGCACCTGGACGGCGTCGACCAGCGCGAGAGCGTCGGCGTCGTGGGCGACGTCGACAAGTTCGGAGACCGGGAGCCGCGTGCCGTGCGTCCACGTCAGTGCGCTGAAACTCGCCAGTTTCGCGTCCTCCACGGCCTCCGAGAACGCGTCGACGTCGACCCGCCCGTCCTCAGTCTCCACCACGCGGACCTCGACGCCGTCGCGTTCGAGTCGCTGCCACGGGAGGATTCCCGCCGGGTGTTCGACGTCGGTGCGCACGACGACGTCGCCCGGCTCCCACGAGATGGCGTTCGCGACCACGTTCATGCCGGCCGTCGTACTCTCCGTGAGCGCTATCTCGTCGGGGTCGGCGCCGACGAAGGACGCGACCCGCTCCCGCGTGCGGTCGTACTCGGCGAACGCCGTCTCGTAGGGGTCGCCCCGGACGGGCACCTCGTACTCGAACGACTGCGTGAACTCGGTGGCCGCGTCGAGGACGAACTCCGGGCTCGGACCGTGCGCCCCGAAGTTCATGTAGATGCCCTCCCGGAGCGCCGGAACCGCGGCGCGGAGGTCCTCGGGCGTCACGGGCGTCCCCTCGACGGGTCGACGGCGATGCGCGCACTGACGGCGTGCGTCTCGCTACTAATCACCGCTAGATGTTGCGCCCGAACGCCCAAAGAGCTACGCACGGCTACCACACCGATTCGGGCTGCTCGCGCGCGAGTACTCCCGCCACGGCGAGCAGGTAACCGGTACCGCGCGGACGAGAACTACCGGAACTCGGCGAGCCACGCCGTCGGGAGGCGCGCGTAGACGACGGCGTTGTCCACGATTGCGTCGACGTCCACGTACTCGTCGACGGCGTGGACGGTGTCGGAGCCCAGCGCGAACTCGACGGTCGGGATGCCCGCGTTCCGGAGCTTCTTAGCGTCGCCACCGCCCGTCGCGCTCCGGCGGTAGACGCGCTCTCCGACGACGTCCTCGGCGGTGGTGGAGACTGCCTCCACGAGCGGGCTGTCGACCGGTTCGACGGTGCCGACGCTCCAGGAGACGTCGGCTATCGTGACGCCCTCGCAGCCGGCGACACACTCGCGGATCCCCGCCACTACCTCCGGGGTCTGGACGCCCGCGACCACTCTGACGTCGAGTTCCGCGGTGGCCGACTGCGGGACGCTGTTGATGGCCTCGCCGCCGTGCAGCGTGCCGAGGTTGATCGACGGGTGCTCGAAGAGCCCGCGGGCCGTGTCCGCGCCCAGCTTCGGCGCGTAGTAATCGATCGACTCCTCGACGATGGGCTGCATTGTCTCGTCGACCTCTAGCGTCCGTGAGCCGAAGCGGGACCGTACGACCGTCACTGCGTCGTAGAGGCGGTCGATGGCGTTCACGCCCACCATCGGCCGGGACCCGTGGGCGGCCTCGCCCGTGGCTTCCAGAGTGAGCCAGATGCTCCCCCGGTCCGCGACGGTCACCGAGTGCTGGCCGGATTCGCAGGTCGGCTCCCCGATGACGCAGCCGTCGGCAACGAGGCGGTCCGCGTCGAGGAGGGCGGGGAGGCCGGCGTCCCCGCTCACCTCCTCGTCGCTCACGAACGCGAACGTCAGGGTCACTGGCGGCCTCGTGTCGGTCTCGACGAACGCGCGGATCGCGAACAGCATCGCGGCGACCGCGCCCTTCATATCCGTCGTCCCCCGGCCGTAGAGCCGGTCGTCCACCACCTCCCCGAGCGGGTCGTACGTCCACGCCTCCTCGTCGAACGGGACCGTGTCGAAGTGGCCGTTGAACAGGAGCGTCTCCGGGCGCGCTCCGGGCACGGTCGCGAGGAGGTTCGGCTTCGCCGGGTCGACCTCGAAGCGCTCGGCGTCGACGCCGAGCGACGCCAGGTACTCGCCGACGTACTCGACGATCTCCGCCGTGTTCCCGGGCGGGTTCGCCGTATCCATCGCCACGAGGTCCTCGGTGAGGGCGAGCAGTTCCCCGCGGTGGGCCTCGACGTACTCGGGTGGCGTGCTGGCGGTCACGTCAGTCGAGGTTCCAGCCGAGCGCGTTCTCCGCGGTCGACACCGGGTTCCGGGCGGGGCTGAACGGCGGGGCGTCTGCCGGGTCCGCGTACTCGAGTTCCCGCACGGACGTGCCCGCGTGCAGGGTCGTCGCGACGGTGGCGGTGCGCTCCCCCCGGCGCGACGACGAATGTGTCTGTCACGCGGAAGAATTGCCCGGCCAGCGCCTAAAGTATTTCCTGGAGTACCCAATATTGTCGGCGCGTCCACGGCTCCCACTGATACCCGGTACGCGGTCATCGTCGCGTATGTCTTCCAGATACCTGCACGTTGTCGTTCCCGTACGTTCGCCGCCCTGGTGCGGCGGCGTCACGAGTTCCCCGGGCGATAGCGGAGGCGTCCGGTGCAGTCGCTGCGGTCCGGTACCCGAAAGAGTTTGTCGGTGAAGGTGCAATACTGCCTACGATGGCACTACCCTTCGATCCGGCGGCAGTAGACCCCGGCGACATCGGCGAGGAACAGACCACCCTCGAGATGGACCACGAGGAAGCCGTCGAACACGTCCGTGAGGTGTTCGAGGACGCGGGCTTCGGTGTCCTCGCAGAGTTCTCCCCATCAGAGGTACTCAACGAGAAGGTCGACGCGGACCGGGACCCCTACTACGTGCTGGGTGCGTGCAACCCCCAGATGGCGGACCGTGCGCTAGACGTCTCCGAGAATCGCATCGGCGCGCTGTTCCCGTGTAACGTCGTCGTCTGGCAGGAGGAACCCGGCGTCCAGCGCGTCTACCACGTCTCCATCATGCGCATCGCGCGACTGCTCGGGATGGCACCCGACGACGACGAGATGGCCGACATCGTCGCCGAAACCGGAACACTAGTCGACGAGGCGTTCGAGAACCTCTAGCGATGGGACACCACACCTTCGACGCCTCGCGAGCGGACAAACTGGAACAACCAGCGGAGCGCTACCGGTTCCTCTCCGCCGAGGAACTGCTGTGGGCGCTCGACCTCTCCCCGACGGACACCGTCGTCGACCTCGGCAGCGGCACCGGGTTCTACACTGACGACGTCGCGCCACACGCCGGCGACGTGTACGCCGTCGACGTCCAGTCGGCGATGCACGACTACTACCGCGAGAAGGGCGTTCCGGAGAACGTCGAACTCGTCACGACGGAGGTGAGCGACCTCCCACTAGAGAGCGAGACCGTCGACGCCGCGTTCTCGACGATGACGTACCACGAGTTCGCGAGCGACGACGCTGTCGCCGAGATTCACCGCGTGCTCGACGACGGCGGTCGGTTCGTCGTCGTCGACTGGGCGGCGACCGGCACGGGCGACGACGGCCCGCCTGTCGACGAACGATACACCGCGGACGAGGCCGTCGAGGCCTTGCGGGACGGCGGGTTCACTGTCGAACACAGGGCCGTCCGGCCGGAAACGTTCCTGCTGGTCGCGACCGTAGCGTAGTCGCCGGGGGACGCTAGTCGAGGCCGTCGAGGTCGCCGTGTAACTCCCGGTTCATCACGTCGGCGCTGAACACGCGGACGCGCTTGACCAGTTCCGCCTCGTTCTCGTACGTATCGACGCGGAGGTCCCAGCGCGCGTTCGCAGCCCGGATCATCTCGCTGGTCACGTCCGCGTCGTGGAGGAACACCATCCGCTCGCGGTGGGTGTCCGCAAGTCGTTCGAGCACCATCCCGGCCTCCTCGCCCACGCCGAAGTTGTGGCCGAGTCGCGGGACGACGAAGACGGAGACGTTGCTCTCCCTGGCGAACGCGACGGACTGCGTCGCGGCGTCCACGTCGGCCGTGTCGACGCCGACGTCCACCGCGAGGAACGCGTTCAGTCCGGGGTCCGCGCGCAACTGTCCCTGCACCCGTCGCAGCGTCGCCTGCGCCTCGTCGATTCGGTCGCTGTTCCGGAAGAGGCGCCGAAGTGGCCCCGGCAACTCCGCGACGTCGACGTCATCGCGTTCGGCATCGCCGAGGACGTACTCCAGGTTGAACGACTTGTACGGCCCCATCAGGTAGACGAGGAAGCCGTCGTAGGGGACCGACCCGAGCGCCGAGCGAATGTGCGAGCGCGAGATGTCGTCGTCGGCCATCGTCCGATTCACGTCCGGAACCAACATAAAAACGGGTGTTTTCAGCGACTGTCGACTCGAGAACTGTTAAGTCGAGCTGGTCCGTACGTCCAACCGAGATGGCGACTAACGAGGCGGGCGGACGGGACGCCCCGCAGAACCCCGAGGAGCTGCTCCCCGCGACGAGCGTGCTCTCCCTCCAGGAGTACCTCGACATGCAGGCCGCTCTGGGGGACGAGACGCGGTTCCGGGTCGTCTACACGCTCTCGCACTTCGGCGACCACAGCCCCAAAGAACTTCAGGAGACGCTCGAACTGGAAGCGAACACGCTCCACTACCACCTCCAGAAGCTCGTCGACGTTGGACTCGTGGAGAAACGCAAGCAGACGACGGCCGACGGCGACGGCCTGTTCGCGTACTACCGCACGACGTCGCTCGGCGACGCCATCCTCGAACACGGCGTCGAGGAGCTCATCCGTCGCGAGCGAGAGTACCGCGACGCGTACCGCGGGTAGCGCGGCGACGCCCGCGGAGCGTTACTCGAAGCGTTCGACGGCCTGCTCGAAGCGAGTCGACGGCTCCGCCCAGTCGACGACCTCGAAGAAGGCGTCGACGAAGTCGCCGCGCGACGGGCCGTAGTCGTAGTAGTAGGAGTGCTCCCAGACGTCGAGCGCCAGGATGGGATGGGAGCCCCACAGCGCGCCCTGGTCGTGCTTGTCGACGACGACGTTCCGGAGTTGCTCAGAGTGGCTGTCGTAGACGAGGAGCGCCCAGCCGCCGGCAGCGGAGGCTGCGGCCTCGAACTCGCCCTTCCAGCCCTCGTAGGAGCCGAAGTCCGCCTCGATGCGGTCGCGGAGGGAGCCGGTGGGTTCGTCGCCGCCTTCGGGACTCATCGACTGCCAGAACAGCGTGTGGAGGACGTGCCCGGAGCCGTTGTGGGTGACGTTCCGGATGGCGCCCGCGGAGTCCGAGAAGTCGCCGGACTCCCGGTTGGCTTCGAGCGTCTCTTCGGCGCTGTTCCAGCCGTCGACGTAGCCCTGGTGGTGGGTGTCGTGGTGCCACGTGAGCACCTGTTCGCTGACGTGCGGTTCGAGCGCGTCGTAGTCGTAGGGAAGCGGCGGCAGTTCGTAGTTCGACATGCAGGTGTCCCGTCACCCCGTCGCCTCTTGGTGGTTTCCGGAAACGGCCTTCAGTTGGCACGGCGACAGTTCGGCGGTGGCTGCAACTGCCCGGACATTGTCGGCTGTTTACGAGTACTTTTGACCCGCTGTACGGTACATCGACACATGGACTTCGGACTCACCGACGAGCAACGAGCCATCCAGGACGAGGTGCGACGATTCGCCGAGAACGAGATCGTCCCCGTCGCCAGCGAGTACGACGAGGCCGAGAAGTACCCTTGGGAGGTCATGGAGAAGGCAGCGGAGGCCGGACTCACGGGGCCGGGCATCCCGATGGAGTACGGCGGCGCCGGCTACTCGCCGGTCGAGACCGCCATCATCGTCGAGGAACTGTTCGCCGCCGACGCCGGCATCGGCCTCTCCGTCTCCAGTGCCGGGTTCGGCGCGGAAGCCATCATCGCGTTCGGCACCGAGGACCAGAAGGAGCGCTTCCTCGAACCTATCGCCACTGGCGACGCCATCATGGGGTCGGCCATCAGCGAACCCGACGTCGGCTCCGACGTCTCCAGCGTCTCGACGCGCGCGGAGAAGGACGGCGACGAGTGGGTCATCAACGGCAACAAGATGTGGATCACGAACGGTTCCGTCGGCGACTTCTTCGTCGTGCTCTGCCAGACCGACCCCGACGCCAGCGGCCGCTACAACGGCTTCAGCCAGATCGTCGTCGAGTCCGACCGCGACGGCTTCGAGGCCGACAAGATCACGGGGAAACTCGGCATCCGCGCCTCCGACACCGCGGAACTCATCCTCGACGACGTCCGCGTCCCCGAGGAGAACCTCATCGGCACGGAGGGCGGCGGGTTCCTCCAGCAGATGCAGTTCTTCGACGAGACCCGGACGATGGTCGCGGCGCAGGGTGTCGGCATCGCCCGCGGCGCCACCGAGCGCGCCCTCGAGTACGCGAAGGAGCGCGAGCAGTTCGGCCGCCCCATCTCGGACTTCCAGGCCATCAAGCACAAGCTCGCCGAGATGCGCACGCAGACGGAAGCAGCCCGCACGATCACCCAGAAGTCCGCCTGGAGCGTCGAGAACCGCGACGGCCAGCTGACCGCGCTCGCGTCGATGGCCAAGGAGTTCGCCTCCCGCATCGCCGTCGAGGTGGCCGACGAGGCCGTCCAGATCCACGGCGGCGCCGGCTACGTCAACGACTTCGACGTCGAGCGGTTCTACCGCGACGCGAAGATCACCCAGATATACGAGGGGACGACGGAGATCCAGAAGAACATCATCGCCCGCGAGATGCTGGAGTAGACCGGCCCGCGAACCGTTCTCGTTCTCGCTCAGATTTCGGTGACGCGGTTGTCCACGTTCTCGACGGTCGCGGCGTCCTCAGGGAGGAGCGCCGCCACGAGGAACTCTGTGTACTCCGCGACGTAGTCGACGAGCGCCGCGATGCGCTCGGCGTCGATGGCCTCCAGGGAGTCCAGCAGGAGGAAGGGGACAGTCTCGTAGACGTCGTGGACGAGGTAGCCCGCGAGCGCGAACACCAGCCCCGTCACCTCCCGCTCGCTCTCGCTGAGGTGGTCGACAGTGTCCTCGTAGGCAGTGCCGTCGTTCGAACGGACGACGTGGAGGTCGAACACCGTCTCCTCGACGTTGCGCCGACCGTCGCGGCCGCGCTTCGTCGTGCGCTCGATCCAGATGCGTTCGACGTTGTCGTAGTCGAGCATTTCGAGGACGGTCGCCATGTGGTCGTTGAACGCCTCGACCGCCTCGCTCTCGACGCGGTCGACGCGGTCCCGGAGGTCGGCCAGTTCCGAGACGATCTCTGCGCGGCGTTCCTCCAGGGCCTCGCGGTCGGCGAGACGGTCCTCGAGGTCGGCGACGGTCTCCCGGGCGTCGGCGAGGTCCGCCTCCACGCGGTCGAGTTCGGCCTCCATTTCGTTCACCTGCTTCGCGCGGTCGACAGCCATCTCGTGGCCGCCCGCGTCCTCGACAGCCGCCTCCAGGTCCTCGACGTCGGCCGCGAGTTCGTCGCGCTCGGCCTCGAGGTCCGTCACGCGCGACTGGCGCTCTTCGATCTCCGCTTCGACGGCGTCGAGTCGCCCCTCGAGGTCCGCGCGGCGCTCACGGACGTCGGCCACCTCGCGTTTGCGCTCGGTGAGCGACTCGAGTTCCGCTGTCAGGTCGTCCTTCCGCGCTCGCTTCCGGTCGCGGAGGTCCTGCAGGCGCTCGACGGTCTCCTCGATGCGCGAGCGCTCCACGTTCGTCCCGCACGTCCAGCAGACGTCCGTCTCCTCGTCCGTGAGCAGGGCGTCCGTCAGCGTCCCGCCGTCCGACCGCCGGCTCGGGTCGCCATCACTGCCTGCGCCGACCTCGTCGGCGATCTCCTCGTGGACGCCGCCCGCGTCCTCCAGCATCTCCTCGTTGAACCGGACGATAGCCTGCAGGTCCCCGACCTCCGCCTCCAGTTCCTCACGGCGCCCGCGCAGTTCGCCGATGCGAGCGTCGAGGTCCTCGCCGTCGACGTCCGACGCAGGCAGCGACTGCCGTTCTTCGCGGAGTTCCTCTCGTTGCTCCCGCAGCGATTCGAGGCTCTCGCGCTCCGTCCGGAGTTTGAACCGGACGTCCTCCAGGTCCGACCGCGCGGCCTTCAGCGCCGCCAGCGCGTCTGACTCCTCGCCCTCGGGCGCCTCCACGTCGGCGAGCGCCTCGCGGGCCGCCGACAGTTCTTCGCGACGGTCCTCGCGCTCGGTCTCGAGGTCGGCTACGCGCAGCCGGCGGTTCTCCAGGCGTGCCGAGACGTCGTCCAGGGTCGCGAGTTCCTCGTCGATCTCGCGTTTCTCGGTCTCCAGTCGGTCGATCTCCCGGTGGAGTGCCGCGGTGTCGACGGGTCGAACGACGATCTCGCGGAGGTCGTCCCCGCGTTCGACGGCGCGCCGCGCCTCGTTGTCCTCGAGGAGGAACGCGAACAGGTCCGCGAGTTCCGGATCGTCCAGCAGTGGGTCGCCACCGAAGGCGACGCTGCCACCGACGCGAGTGAGCGTCCGCTCGTACTGTTCGTCGCCCAGTTCGAGGGTCACGCCGCCCTCCTCGGCGTCCCCCTTGAGGGTGGCGCGATCGCTGCCGACGACGGCCATCACGGCCTGGAGGAAGGAGGTCCGGTTGGTCGCGTTCCGGCCCGCGAGCACGTTCACGCCGGGGTCGAGTTCGACGTCCGTGTCGTCTATGCCGCCGACGTTACGCGCGTGCAGGTGTGCCGCGGGCTGGTTCGCGGCCGACTCGTCCATGGCTACCCGTTGACGACCGGCGAATATAGTTCTTCATCTTGGGGCACTCACGGTTCGCAGTCGCAGCCGCCCCGGGTTAGCAACTCGACGGCGTCGTAGTCCGCCCCGCAGTCCTGACAGAACACGCGGACGTTCACCAGCACGTCGTGGGCGCCGACGTCGATGCGTCCGGTGGTCGCCGACCGCTCGACGGCGTCCGCCGTGACCGACGCCACGCGCGCCTGCAGGCGCCGGAGAGTCTCGACGTCTCGCTCGATCTGGTCGGCGTCGTCCTCCCGCCGAGCGCCACGGTACTCCCGGAGGTAGGTGTGGACCGCTTGGTGGGAAACGAAGTCCTCTAGGAGCGCCTCGACGTCCACGCCGTCCCGGGACAGTTCGAGGCGCTTCTGGGTACGCACCCCCTCGCTGACGTCGTCGCCGGTCAACACCTCGTAGGTCGCCGTGACGTCCTGCGCTACGGGGTTGCGCCCCACCTCGTCGAGTGCCACCGCGAGCAGGCGGCGGTTGAACTCGTCGGCGAGCACCCGGAGGCTCGCGCGCTCGTCGCCCGTCCCCGTCCACCGGCGTTCGAGTTCCTCGCCCATGTCCTCGAGGTCGTACTCGGCGATGAGACGGCCGACTTTGCAGCGCGTCGGGTCGCGGGTCTCCGGGCCTGACATCGTCTGGAGAGTCGATGTACCGGCAGAAAAGTCCCGCGGTGAGAAGTGAAATAATTCGGCAATGTATACCGCGATTGCTTAACTGCTCGTTCGCCAAATTACCATTCTGAAATTTGAGAAGAGAGCGTGTGATTGCCCCTGTTCGCGACGCGGCTATGATAAGTAACCCAACTTCTCCAACTGTTCTTCGAGATCTGCGTCGCCAACTTGGTCGTGGCCAACTGGTGATTCTGCTACGATTCGTTTGCGATTCTCCGATTGATGAACTAGCCAGGGGACTTTGACGAGTTCTTCTACGTGAAGTTTTGGCGGGTGATCGTAATCCTTCACTGGCAAAGGAAAGCATCTCTCCCCCAATAGTTCACCATGATCAGCCGTTATCACACTCTTACCTTCCATAGCTTCTAAGATTTCCTCAACGTGATCTAAGATGTAATTCAGGTTCTCTCTGTAAGCTGCTCTAAGGCGGTCGTCCGGGAAGGAGACTGTGCGGTGTTGTATCTTTTCGAACACTTCTGGTTGGCTGTATCCTTCGAACAGCTTTTCAGCAGTTGGGCCTACGTAGGGTGCGTGGGGGTGCATATAGTGCACAATCAGTCGCTTGTTCGGGAACTCAGCTATGGCCTCAATCGCCTTCTCAGTAATTGGTTTCGCATCCCAGCCTTCGTGGTCGACGCTTATGGCGGCGTGTAGTTCGACATCTAGCTCGTCTAAAAGCTTGAAAAACCATCCATTCCCAGAGACGTAAACTACGTCGTGGAGTTGTTTTCCCCCAAAGTTCCCCCGGATGAACTCGGGAGACGTTGAACCTCGAGATATACGGCTTTCCAGGTTTCCTGGCATAGTCGATACTTCCGCGAACTCGTCGAAGCGGCACGCATCTAGTATTACCAAGTTGTCCCAGTCCTCGGCGAAGATGTCTGTCCCGGAGTGATTGTACGAGTGCTGGAGAAATCGACTGTGATAAAGCTGATTCACTGCTCGAAGGGCCAAGAACGGATGGCGAATCAGTTCTGTAACGTTTACCATGCTTTGTAGCTACGTTTTGACGGTAAAGGCATTTGCCGATTCACGAAGTAGTAGTCTTGCATGACGTACATCATTTACCTCTATTGGTGATAGAGGGCCGACCTTGCAGCGCGTCGGGTCGCGGGTCTCCGGGCCTGACATCGACTAGTGGGTCGCAACGACGGATGAAAAACGTCGCGGTGCAGCGCTCACGGCTCCAGTGTTAGCCGTTCGATTATCCGGGGACTCTCCCCGTGGTCGAGTCCCCTAAGCCAAGGGTGCGATTCGAACGCACGGATTCTCGATTACAAATCGAGTGCTTGAGCCACCCAAGCTCCCTTGGCGCAGTTCGGGGTTAGTCGGGGTCCTTTGTGTGCGTATCGCTTTCGGCCGGCCGTTCGAACGTGACCCGGTGGCGGTCGTACCCCCGCCGTTCGTACAGGCGACGCGCGCCCTCGTTGTCCCACAGCGCCTCGACGGCGAGCACGCCGGCACCCCGTTCGCGCAGTTCTGCCTCCGCGTGGTCGAGCAGGGCCGACCCGACGCCGTCGTCGCGCGCCCCGGGAACGACGTAGAGGTTGTCGACGACGCCGCGCTTCGTGTCCGTCTCGTACAGCCCGGTCTCGACGTGGAACATCACGAAGCCGACGCGTCGACCGTGCTGGCGCGCCACCGCGACGCCGCCGGTGTGGACGTACTGCGCGATGAGTTCCTGTGCCTGCTGGTGGTTCTCCGCGGCGAGGAGGTGCGAGCCGTGGTCGCGCTGTTCGGCGGCGAGCGCCTCCCACAGGTCGGCGACGGCCGGGACGTCCTCGCCCGTCGCGGCCGTCAGCTCCATCAGCGCAGCGCCTCCACGGCGGCCAGCGGTTCGCCGGTGAGCATGCGGAGCGCGGCGCCGCCACCGGTGCTGATGTGGTCGAATCCCGAGAGGCCGAACTTCCGGATGGCGGCCGCGGTGTCGCCGCCGCCGACGATGGTGTACTCCGCTCGCGTGGCGGCCTCGTAGAGGCCGCGAGTGCCGTCGGCGAACAGTTCGTCCTCGAAGACGCCCGCGGGACCGTTCAGGATGGCGGTGCCGGTCTCCGCGAGGACGTCCGCGTACGCCTCGACGGTGTCGCTCCCGAGGTCCATCACGGCCTCGTCGTCACGGGGCGGGAGCTCCGAGACCGGAAGTTCGCATCGTTCGCCGTCGCGCGCGACGGCTACGTCGACGGGGAGGAGGATGCTGTCGCCGTGTGACTCGAGCAGGGCCTCTGCGGTCTCGATCTCCGCCTCGTACCCGTTATCGTGGATGAGTTCCGTGCTCCGGCGACCGACGTCGACGCCGTCGGCCGCGAGGAAGATGTTCGCGACGACGCCAGTGCAGAGGACGGTCTCCGCGAGGCCGTTCTCGAGTGCGTGTTCCGCGACGGCCACCGAATCCGGGACCTTCGCGCCGCCGACGACGTACGTCCGCGGGGTCGGCGTCTCCTCGATGGCGCCGAGGACGTCGAGTTCTTCCTCCATCACGCGCCCCGCGTACGAGTCGAGGAGTTCGGGGAAGCCGACGAGCGAGGGCTGCGATCGGTGGGACGCCGCGAACGCGTCGTTGACGTACGCGTCGAGGGCGGGGGAGAGCCGGGAGACGAGGAACGTCTCCGCGGCGCGCGCCGGGTCGAACTCCATGTACTCCTCGCTGTAGAAGCGAGTGTTCTCGAGGAGCACCGCTTCGCCCGAGTCGAGGGCGTCGATGGCGTCCCGGGCGTCCGCGCTGAACGTGGCGTCGCAGTAGTCGACGTCGTGGTCGAGTAGTTCGTCGAGGCGGTCGGCGTGCGATTCGAGGCGCGCGAACTCGTCGCCGCCGGGTCGACCCTGGTGGGCGAGCACCGCGACGCGCGCGCCAGCGTCGAGCAACTCGGACAGCGTGTCGACGTGAGCCCGCAGGCGAGCGTCGTCGGCCAGCGAGTCGTCGTCCGCGAGCGGACTGTTGATGTCGACCCGAACACCGACCGCAGCGTCGGCCGCCGGGAGGTCGTCGAGGGTCCGTATCGCCATGTACGAGAAGGGAGCCTAGCGGCCTGTATATGCGTTACTGTCTCCGGAACGGTGAGGGCAGAACTAACGCACGGTAGCGGTCGGCTAAAGCCGTCGGTCGGCTCAGACGGAGCGACACTCGATGCAGAGCAGTTGCCCGTTGACGGAGACCAGTTCCCCCGTGAGTCCGCCACAGCTCTCGCAGACGCCCTGTTCGGCGTAGTCGGTCTGGGTTCCGGTGAAGTCGTCGCGTGACGACCCGTCGCCGAACTCGCTGCCGGAGTGCTGGCTCGCGCCCGCACTCACCGCCTCCGGAGACTGCTCGCGCGCGGGCCCGGTGACCGTGGGAGCGATGTCCCGGGCCTCGACGATGCCACGGACGCCGTTCCCGTCGGTCACGAGAACTCGCGGGTCGCCGGTTCGCCCCATCGCGTTCGCCGCGTCCGAGACCACGGCGTCCGGTGGTAGCATCTCCGGCGTCTCCCGCATGACGTCCGAGACGGTCGTGTCGGCGAAGCGCGCGTCGTCGAGGAGCAGGTCGAGGACCCCCTCCGTGGTGACCAGGCCGACGGGTTGGTTGCCCCGGAGTACAACCGCGCTGGTGGTGTTCTCCGCGCGCATCAACTCGACCGCGTCGAGCAACGGGTCGGACTCGCTCACACCGACGAACTCGTGGGACATGACGTCCCTGAGGGGTAATTGAGGCATGTGAACAGCTAACACGCAATCGGGCTAAAGTGTGTTCCCGTAACGTGTATGACCTGTTCGCCCGTAGTTCACTGTCGACGATTCTCGACGAGTGCCAATTGGGACAGACACTCGCGCGGACCGACACGTGGCCCGAGTGGAAACGCTGCATTCAACACCACGCACCCCCGTGCCTGTAGCAATGACCATCCCGTCGTTCGTCGTCGGCATCGCGGGGGGAACCGGGGCCGGGAAGACGACGGTCGCACACGAGGTGACGGAGAACGTCGGGGAGGCGGTCACACTCATCCCGCTCGACAACTACTACGCCGACCTCGGCCACATGGACTTCGAGGAGCGCGCCGAGGTCAACTACGACCACCCGTCGGCGTTCGAGTGGGAGTTGCTCCGCGACCACCTCGACAGCCTCCTCTCCGGGCAGCCCGTCGAGATGCCCCAGTACAACTTCGAGGAACACCTCCGGGAGGACGAACGCGTCACCGTCGAACCGACCGACGTCATCGTCCTGGAGGGCATCCTCGCGCTGTACGACGAGCGGGTCAACGAGATGCTCGACCTCCACATCTACGTCGAGACGGACGCCGACGTCCGCATCCTCCGCCGTATCGAGCGCGACGTCGTCGACCGCGGCCGCGACCTCGAGGGCGTCATGGAGCAGTACCTCTCGACGGTGAAGCCGATGCACGAGCAGTTCATCGAACCGACGAAGAAGGACGCCGACATCATCATCCCGGAGGGCGCGAACTCCGTCGCGGTGAACCTCCTCGAGGAGAAGGTGGCGGCCGAGAGTCGCGAGATGGCCGCGTGGGCCGCTCGCGAAGAGGACGGCGAGCGCTACACCGACAGCGGGCGACCCGTCGGCGACACGAAGTAGCTACGCGGTCGGGTGGTACTCCAGGTAGTTGCCCCGGCGAAGCGCCGCCCCGACCTTCTTGTGGAAGTCGACTTTCGTCTCGAACTCGTCGACCTCGACGTGCTCGAAGATGTCCGCGACCGAGACGACACGTCGGTGGTTCAATCGAATCGGCCAGTCGCCGTACTCCTCGACGAACGCCGCCGCGTCCAGCGGGAAGTCCCCGTGCTCGTCGGTCATCTTCGAGAGCACTGCGAGCCCGTAGTTGCGGCCGCCCTCGCTACCCTTCTCCCCGTCCGGGTCGTGAATCCAGTTCCGCCCCGAAGGGTCTTCCATCTCTGCCATACACGGACGGTTCCGCGCTGGCCCCAAAACCGTTTCTCAATTGCGCTGACTGGACAGCCGAAGTTGCTAGCGTTCGCGGGCCGAACGATTCGGAGAACCCGAGGCCCGGGATTCACCGAGCGCGAAGTGCTCGGACCGAGGAACCCTCGAAGCCGCGCGAAGCGCGGCTGAGGGGGTGACGCTGTGTTTTTGGCGTAGCTTTTGCAAGCGCGGGCCGCTGGCTCGCGCGCTGGAAAAGGTACACGGTGAGGATGGGATTCGAACCCATGAGGCTGACGCCACCGGTTTTCAAGACCGGCGCATTAGGCCGCTCTGCCACCTCACCACGCGAACTGGCGTAGGGACGGGTGACGGTTGAAACTGTCGTTGTCCGGTGGTGATCAGTCGCGGACGAGTGTCGCCTGGCCGCCGACGGGATCGACGCTGAGGCCGAGTTCCTCGACGTAGGCCGTCGTGTGGGGTGGGACGAGGCGGTGGGCGGCGTGGCGGGCGCCGAGTTCGGCGACCAGCGACCTGAGGTCGTCGCCGGTCCGGACGCGGATGGTCCGCGGGAGGAAGTCGACGTCGTGGCCGGCGTCGAGCGCGCGAGCGGTCAGGTTCTCGATGGGCGGGACGTCGTAGGCGCCGGTGAAGTCGATGGGGTCGCTGAACCCCGCGAAGTAGACGCGACCGGCGGCGGCAGGACCGAGGACGACGGGACTACGCCGGAGTTTCATCGCGGCGCTGTCGACGTCCTTCCGGAGGAACAGTGGCGCGTCGGGTTCGAGGACGGCCGCCGAGGTCACACCCTCGCGTTCGAGCAGGTGGGAGACGGTGTTGCCGACGCGCGCGGCCTTCAATGAGCCGACCTGCACCTCGACGCGGACGTCCTCGCGTTCTTCCTCGTCCAGAACGGACTCGACGAGAGCCCGGACTTCGGCTTCCGCGTCGGCGTCCGCCGGGACGTGCTCGCTGGGCAGGTCGTCGTCCGGCCGGTAGTTGACGAGCAACTCGCCGCCGCTCTCGGCGGCAGCCAGGAACGCGTCGGCGGCCATCGCCTCGTACAGCGACGTGGCTTCGGACTCCGTGAGCGGCGACGTGTCGGGGAGCTCTGGGAGCACGAGTCCGTCCCGCGGCGGGTCGATCGTGACGGCGACGACGGTCATACGTTGTCCTGGGGTCCCGGGTGGCTTGAACGCGGTGGTACGGTCGTGGGAGCGACGCGGCGGTTTGCCCCCGCGATAGTGCGACCCGCGAACCAACTAAGCCCGTGCAGCCGTAACTATCGCGACCGTGGACACGCGAACGATACTCACCGGAATCGCGCTCGCCACGATCGTAGCTGGAGCGGTCGGCGCCGTTCTCGCACTGCCGGCAGCGCTCGGACTGGTCGCGGGTGCGGCGACCTTCGCGTTCCTCGTCGTCGCCGTTCTCGCGGTCGTCGGCGCGGGCGTCGGCGGCACTGGCGGCCCCAGCCACACGAAAACACCGTACTGGCGGTAGAGACGACGTTCTCACCGCCGCTGGAGGGTGCTACCGGCCGCGGCGCCCCTTCGTCTGCCGGTAGTCCGTCCCCAGCAGGTCGAGGAAGAACTCGATGTAGGTCTCGGTCTGCTCGTCGGTCAGGTCGGTGGGGTGGACCATCGGCGCGAGTTCGAAGCCGCGCCCGCGGATTGTCGTCGCGTGGCACTCCTCGACGTCGAACTCCTCGGCGGGCTTCGTGGTGTGCTCCCGCGCGAGTTCGGTGAGCGCGCGCTGGCCCACGGGCACCAGGATCTCCGGGTTGATCATCCGGACGTCGGCGTTGAGGTACGGTTCGCAGGTCGTCACCTCCGTGTCGGACGGGTCGCGGTCGGGGTGCCGACAGCGAGTGAGGTACGCGAGGTAGGCGTTGTCCAGTTCCGGTTCCTCACTCGACGGGAGGGAGTTGTTCAGCCCGACGCTCCCGAGGATGTGCTGGAACCGTTCGCCCGCCTCGTCGCCCGTGAACGGGACGCCGGTGCGCTCGGCGCCCGCGCTCGGCGCCTCGCCGACGAAGACGAAGTCCGCGCCCACGTCCCCGTAGCCGTGGACGACGCGCTCGCGGACGTCACAGAGGCCGGGACAGTTCCGGCACTCCTCGTCCATCCCGTACGGGTTCTGCTGGCCGCGCTGGTGGGCGTCCATCTGTGCGCTACTCGGGCCCCCTCGCAAAAAGCCGCTTCGCTCGACTAGGTCGACGGCCGTTACTCGTTGCGCGGACTGCTTGGGTGGTAGTCGGTGTCGTACTCGCCGGGTTGGCCGTCGAGTCGGTCCGGGTTGATGCGGCCACCGAGCAGCATGAAGTCGAGGATGGTGACGTTGAGCATCGCCTCGACCACGGGGACGCCCCGCGGTGGGAGCACTGGGTCGTGGCGCCCGATGACCTGTTCGGTCTTCTCCTCACCGGTCTCCCAGTCCACGGTCTGTTGCTCCTTCGGAATCGACGTCGGCGCGTGCAGCGTCACCTCGCCGTAGATGGGTTCGCCGGTCGTGATGCCGCCCTGCAGTCCGCCGTGGTCGTTCTCGACGGGGACCGGCTCACCCTCATCGGAGAACTCCCAGTCGTCGTTGCGGTCCTTGCCGGTCCACTCCCGGGCCTCGCGGCCGAGGCCGAACTCGAAGGCCGTCGTCGCTGGCACGGACAGCATCGCCTGCCCGAGTCGCGCCTCCACGCTGTCGAAGCGCGGGGCGCCGAGTCCGCGGGGGACACCACGGACCTCGAAGTAGATCGACCCGCCGATGGAGTCGCCCTCGGCCTGGTACGCCTCGATCAGCTCCTGCATCTCCGCGGCCGTCTCCGGGTGTGCACAGCGGACGTCGTTGTCCTCCGTGTGTTCGAGCATCTCCTCGAAGGAGACCTCGGGCGCTTCGACGTCGCCGATTTGGTTGACGTGGGCCTTCGTCTGCACGCCCTCACGCTCCAGGATCTCCTTGGCGATAGCGCCCGCCGCGACCCAGTTCACCGTCTCGCGCGCTGACGAGCGACCGCCGCCGCCCCAGTTCCGGGTGCCGAACTTCGCGGAGTACGTGAAGTCGCCGTGGCTCGGTCGTGGCGCGGTGACGAACGGTTCGTACTTTCCGGACTCGGCGTCCTTGTTCTGGATGGTCATCCCGATGGGCGTCCCCGTCGTGTAGCCGTCCTGGATTCCGGAGTTGATGGTGACCTCGTCGGGTTCGCCCCGCGAGGTTGTGATCATCGACTGGCCGGGCTTCCGGCGGTCGAGTTCGCGCTGGATCGTCTCCTCGTCGAGTTCGAGTCCCGCGGGACAGCCCGAGACCACGACGCCCATCCCGGGACCGTGACTCTCCCCGTAGGTCGTGACCTGGAACAGTCGCCCAAAGCGATTACCGTTCATGCTCGGAGGATACGGCGGCAGGGGTTTAGTGCTTGCAGTACGCGCAACGGGTGCCGGTCGTGGACGAATCCGACCCGCGGCCCTGCAACCACCTGGTAACTACTCGATGGTAACAGGTGCGTACATAGACTTCACGAGACACGTAGATGTCCCCAGACGACCCCAAGACGCATCCTGTCGACAACTTAATCGTTGAGGTGAAGGCCTTATGGCCGACTGTGGCCTTCCATATTCGACATGGCAGAATCGATGCGGATCGGCGCAGAGAGGGGCGACGTACGTATTCACGGCGCACTGGCGAACGAACGCCGGCGTCACGTCCTCTCGATACTCGAGGACGCGAATGCCGAGCTGTCGCTGAACGAACTCGTGCGGGAACTCGCTGACCTCGAGAGTGGGAACAAACCGGGAGCGACCTGCGACGAGGTCAAGCAGATCCGTATCTCGCTGTACCACCGCCACCTCCCGAAGCTAGCGGACGTCGGACTCGTCGAGCACAACCCCGGGAAGCAGACCGTCGCGCTCGCGAACGACGAACTCGACGTGTAGCGGGACCTCCTCACCGAGCGACGTCGGCGCCGAGATCCTCGAGTACGTCGAAGAAGTCGGGGAACGAGACGTCGACGTGTTCTGCACCCTCGATAGTGGTCTCACCGTCGGCGACCAGTCCAGCGACGGCGAGCGCCATCACGAGGCGGTGGTCGCCGCGACCGTCGACGCGTGCCCCGACGAGCTCGGACTCGCCGCCGTGGACGAGCAGTTCGTCCGGGCGTTCCTCGGTTTTGACGCCGAGTTCCGCGAGCTCCTCGGCCATCGCGCTCACGCGGTCGGTCTCCTTGTAGCGGACGTGCTCGGCGTCCGTGATGTGCATCGTGCCGTCGGCGGCGGCACCGAGGACGGCGAGCGTCGGGAGCAGGTCCGGCGTGTCCGCGACGTCCACGGTGACGCCCGAGAGCGCCGACTGCCGGACGACGATCTCGCCCGCGTCGTCGCGCCACTCGACGTCCGCGCCCATGCGGTCGAGCACGTCGACGATAGCGGTGTCGCCCTGCGCGCTCGGGTGGGCACCCTCGACGACCACCTCGTCGTCGGCAGCGAGCGCGCCCGCCGCGAGCAGGTAGGAGACCGAGGAGAAGTCGCCGGGGACGTCGTACTCGCTGCTGGCGGGGTCGTAGGACTGCCCGCCAGCGACACTGTAGCCGTCCGCAGTCTCCTCGGCTTCGACCCCGAAGTCCGCCAGCACGTCGAGGGTGATGTCGACGTACGGCGCGGACTTCAGCTCCGTCGTCAACGCGACGTCGATGCCGCGCTCCGTGGCGGCGCCGGCCATGAGCAGCGACGTGACGAACTGCGAGGAGACGTCGCCCGGCATCTCGACGTGGCCGCCCTCGATCGGGCCGTCGACGACGAGCGGCGCCTGGCCGTTCCCGCGCGTAGAGCACGCACGACCGCCGAGCGCCTCGATAGCGTCGAGGAGCGGTCCCTGGGGCCGCGAGCGCAGCGACTCGTCGCCGGTGAGGACGGTGGTGCCGTCGACGAGCGCCGCTGTCCCGGTGACGAGGCGCATCGTCGTCCCGGAGTTCGCGCAGTCGACGACGTCCGCGGGGACGGAGGGGGTCCCGTCGAAGCCGGTCACGTTCCAGTCGTCGCCCTCGCGTGCCTCGCTGCCGCCGAACGCCTCGACCGCCGCGGCGGTCGCACGAGTGTCCGCGCTGTCCAGGGGATTCCGGACGAGTGCGCCGTCGGCGTACCCAGCGGCGAGCAGCGCGCGGTGCGTGTAGCTCTTCGAGGGCGGAGCGCGCGCGGCGCCGCTCACCCGCGAGTTCCCGACAGTGGCTTGCATGGGCGTGGCGACGGCGCGCCACCCCAATAGGGTTCCGGAGGCGGTAGCGTTTAGGTGCCACCTCGACGACTCGGTGGCATGGACCCCGACTTCGGGCGACTCGACGAGTACCTCGACGAACGCGGACTCAACGGGTACGCGTTCTACGACGACGCCTCGAACTCCGACCTCTACTACGTCACCGGCTTCGGCGCGCCCGACCCGTTCTTCGCCGTCTACACGCCCGAGGCCACTGGCATCCTCGCCTCCTCGCTGGAGTATGGCCGAGCGAACAAGGAGAGCCGCGCGGACGTCGTGAAGCGCTTCTCCGACTACGACTTCCAGGAGAAGCGTGCCGACCACGACGCCGAGACGGCGTCGGCACTCGTTCGCGCGGAGTTCCTCGCCGACCTCGGCTGCGAGTCCCTCGCCGTTCAGAGGAAGTTCCCGGTCGGCGTCGCCGACGCGCTCCGCGAGGAGGGCGTCACGGTCGACGCCGACGACGACAACGTCGTGATGGACATCCGGGCGGTGAAGACCGACGAGGAGATCGAGCACGTCCGCCGCGCACAGCGCGCCAACGAGCGGGCGATGGCGCGCGCCGAGGAGTTGATCCGGGGCGCGGACGTCGTCGACGGCGTCCTCCACCACGACGGCGAACCGCTCACCAGCGAGTTCGTGCGCCAGGAGATCGAGATCACGCTGCTCCGCAACGGCTGTTCGCTCGACGAGACCATCGTCGCCTGCGGCGCCGACGCCGCCGACCCCCACAACCGCGGCAGCGGCCCGCTGACGGCAGACGACTTCGTCATCGTCGACATCTTCCCGCGGGACAAGGCCTCGAAGTACCACAGCGACATGACGCGGACGTTTCTGAACGGGACGCCCTCGGAGACCCAGCGCGAGTGGTACGACGTGACCGAGGAGGCGCTGGAGGCCGCCCTCGACGCTGTCGGTCCCGGCGTCTCCGGCGAGGACGTGAACCAGGCGGTCGTCGACGTCTACCAGGAGCACGGCCACCCGACAGTCTTCACGGACCCGGAGACGGAGACGGGGTTCATCCACTCGACGGGGCACGGCGTCGGCCTCGACGTCCACGAGAAGCCCGGCGTCTCCCGCGGCGGCGACGAACTCCAGGTCGGCCACGTCGTCACCATCGAACCGGGACTCTACGACCCGGAGGTCGGCGGCGTCCGCATCGAGGACATCGTCGTGGTCACCGAGGACGGCTACGAGAATCTGGTCGACTACCCCGTCTCGCTCGCGGAGTAGCGGTCAGCGGTACCCGTCCGAGTTCTCCTCGCTGAGGTCCTTGAACACCGCGAGGAAGTCCGCCTCGTCGAGCTCTCCGACCAGCTGGTCGAGGTTCGACCGCATCGCCGTGATCTCGTCGCACAGCGACTGGTAGCGGTCGTCGTCGACGAGTTCCTCGTCGGTCTTCGACGTCTCGAGGGTCGCGCGCTTCGACGCGAGCGAGAAGTACTGCTGTACCTCGTCGCTGTACAGCGAGCGGGCGAGCAGTCGGCTGACCAGCCGCTCGAGGTCCTCGCGGTCGACTGGCTTCACGACGTAGGCGTCGAACCCGAGTTCGAGGATGTCGAAGTCCGGGTCGACGGCCGTCACCATCGCCACCTGGCAGTCGTTGCCGCGCTCACGGACGGTCTGTAGTACGTCGTCCCCGGAGCTCTCCGGGAGGCGACGGTCGAGCAACACCACGTCTACGTCCTCGTCGAACTGTTCGAGAGCGCTCTCGGCGCTGTACGCCGTCCGTACGTCGTACCTGGCGCAGAGCCAGTCCGCGAACAGGTCTGCGAGTTCGCGTTCGTCCTCGACGACGAGGACCGTCGCCGGCCGTGTCATTCCAGACCCACCAAGTCCGGCGGGTGGTTTAGTTCTTTCCCGCTCCCTCAGGCGACTTGACAGGTTCGGCGTCCGGCCGAACGACGACGTTCCCCTCGTCGGTGACCCCGACGGTACCGTCGGACTGGGTGACGAGCCAGTAGACGAGCCAGAGACCGACCCCGGAGCCGTGCCGGAGCGGCGTCTCCTCGACGCCGCCGAGCGCACGGCGCTCGTTCTCCGGGATGCCGGAGCCGTTGTCCGCGACGCGAACAGTCGGCGGGCCGGCCTCGACGGTGACGTGTACCGTGGGGTCGGCGGCGTCGTTGTGTTCGGCCGCGTTGGACAGGAGCTCCCTGACGGCCAGCCGGAGTCGGCTGTCCGCCTCCAGTTCGCAGCTGACGGTCGTCTCGAAGGAGACGTCCGGGTACTGGTCAGCCGCGCGCTCGACCTCCTCGGTGACGATCTCCCCGAGTCGGTCCGCCGGCGCGACTCCCGCTTCGAGGGCGCGTTCGAGCAGTCGCGCCTTCTCGCCGGCAGCCAGCAGGTTCTCGGCCGCGGCGACGATGCTCTCGATGTCCTCGTCGTCGCCGTGTCGCTCCCGGAGCCGTTCGGCCCGCCCCAGCACGAGGTTGAGCGCGTTGCGGACGTTGTGGCGCAGTACGCGGTTCAGCACGCGGAGGCGCTGGTCGCGCTCCTCGCGACCGGTGACGTCCCGGCAGACCCAGACGTAGCCGTCGCCGGCCAGCGCCGTCATAGAGAGGTCCTGCGGGTACGTGGTACCGTCGACGCGCCTGGCGGTGACCGTCCCTTGCCACTCCTCGCGTTCGCCCGCGTCTAGTTCCGCGAGCACCGCTGCGACGCGCTCGCGGGTAGCCTCCGGGTAGCAGACCTGCCAGGGGTCGCCGACGACGCCGCCCGGACTGTCGACGCCGTAGCCCTCGGCGAACGCGGCGTTCGCGAAGGATACGTTCCCGGCGTCGTCGAGCACGGCGATCCCGTCCATCGCGGCGTCGAGTGCGCGCAGCAGTCGGAGGTGCGAGCCCGCCCGCCAGCGGTCGCGTTCGCTGTACGTGCCCGCGATGGCGGCGCCCAGCGCCCCGGTGCTCGTGTGCTGGATGACCACGTGGGTGACGGTCGTGGTGCTGCCGTACGTGCCCACCAGTACGGCCCAGAGGTCGAGCGTGATGACGACCCCCGCGCCACCGATCGCCCACGCGAAGACGGCGTCGCCACGGGCGCCAGCCGGTGCCCGCAGCCAGAACCAGAGTCCGTACCCCAGGAGTGCGAGCGCCGGGAGGATCGTCGCCACCGCCACCATCGGGCCGGGCACGCCGTGCGTGCCGAAGTAAGCGAGCCCCGCACCCGCTAGCGTCACCCCGAGGGCCGGAACCAGCCAGCGACGCCCGGGAGCGGGCGCACCGAGGTGGACGTCGACGGACGACATGAATTCGGAGATACGGCGGAGGGATAAAAATCCACGCGTCGACTAGCGAACGTCTTTTGCCGGGTGGGGCGCTACCGTCGGTCGATGGACGTACTCGTGGTGGGGGCCGGCAACGTGGGGCGGTGGTTCGCGGCGCTGGCGGACGCACCGGTGGCGTTCGCCGACGTCGACGACGAGCGAGCCGCGGCGGCCGCCGAGGCACACGACGGCCGCGCCCGGACGGTTCCACTGGACGCCGAGGAGTCGTTCGGACTGGTCGCTATCGCGGTGCCGATGCGCGTCGCGGAGGCCGCCATCGAGGCACACGCGTCGAAGGCCCAGCAGGCGGTCGTCGACTTCACCGGCGCGATGGAGCAGCCGCTGCGCGCGATGGCGACGGTGGCGCCCGCCCGCGAGCGGGTGAGCTTCCACCCACTGTTCGCACCCGAACACGGACCCGGCCGCATCGCCGTGTCGTCGAGCACACCCGGGCCCGCCACCGACCGCGTGCGCAAGTGGCTCGAAGCCGCGGGCAACGACCTCGTGGACGTGGAACCCGAAGACCACGACGACGCGATGGCGACGATCCAGGGGCGGGCGCACGCCGCCGTGCTGGCGTTCGCGCTCGCGGCCGACGACGTGCCCGAGGAACTAGCGACCCCGGTGTACGAGTCGCTGTCCGACCTCGCCGAGCGCGTCACCGACGGGAACGCCGGCGTGTACGCGGACATTCAGGACGCCTTCGGGGGTGCCGACGAGGTCGCTGCCGCCGCGCGCCGCCTCGCCGACGCCGAGGACTTCGCGGAGGTGTACGAGGATGCCCGTCGATAGGGACGCGATCCTGGACAGCGCGAAGTACCTCCGTGGAGTCCGCCCGCTGGACCCCGCAGAACTCAGAGAGTACGTCGCCGACCAGCCACACGACGCGGTCGTCCGGCAGGTGCTCCGCGAGCACGCTGCGGAACTCGGCATCGTGGAGCGCGAGGACGGCACGTTCGTGCCGGCCAGCGACGACCCCGTCTCCCCCGACTTCGACGGCGTGAACGCGCTCCCCGCGGCCTACGAGCGAACCGTCGAGAACCTGCTCGTCGACCGCTGGGGTCCGGAGTGGCACCGGGGAGCGTCGGGGGACGCGTTGCGAGAGAAGATCCGACGCTTCAAGGACGACTACTACCGCCAGGCGGACGTCGAGTACGACAGCGACGTCGCGCTCGGCTACGCCGTCTACCACCTCGCGACGTACTACGCGGCCATCCAGTACGTGCTCGCGGACCTCGCTCGCGACGGCCTGCTGAGCGGTAACCTTCGAGTCCTCGACGTCGGCGCGGGCGTCGGCGGCCCCGCGCTCGGGCTGTTCGACTTCCTTCCCGAGGACGCGCTCGTCGAGTACCACGCCGTCGAGCCGAGCGCCGCGGCGGACGTGCTCGAGGAACTGCTCGAGGACGCCCCCCGGAACGTCCACCCCGAGATACACCGCCAGACGGCCGAGGCCTTCGAGCCGGAGGGCGAGTACGACCTCGTGCTCGCGTGCAGCGTCCTCAGCGAACTCGACGACCCGGTCGCCGTCGTCGAACGCTACCTCGACTGCCTCGCCGGGGATGGGACGTTTCTCGCGCTCGCCCCGGCGGACAAGCACACGAGTACGCAGCTCCGCTCGGTCGAGCGGGCGGTCGAGCGGCGCGGGGCGACGGTGTACAGCCCGACGCCGCGGCTCTGGCCCGGCGAACGGCCGACCGACCGCGGCTGGAGCTTCGACGAACAGCCGGAAGTCGAGGCGCCGGCGTTCCAGCGGCGTCTCGCGGAGTCCAGTCAGCGCCCCTCCGAGTTCCTCCACACCGAGGTCCGGTACTCGTACTCGCTGCTGCGGACGGACGGTCGCCGCCAGCACGACGTCGCCCTGGGCGCGGACCGCCTGCTGAAACTCGCGGACGCCGACGACCGGGTGACCGACCGAACGGACGCGGTGGTCGCGAAACTCTCCCGGAACCTCGCCGACGAGGACGCTAACCCGCTGTTCAAGGTGAGCGACGGCAGCGAGAGCGAGGACTGTTACGCGGTGCTCGTCCGGCCGACGAGCCTCAATCGCGACCTCCTGGACGCCGACTACGGCGACCTGCTCTCAGTGGAGTCCGCGCTCGTCCTCTGGAACGACGACGAGGAGGCGTACAACCTCGTCGTCGACGAGGAGACGGTCGTCGACGCGGCGTAGGCGTTCGGGAGTCGACGGTCGCAGGGTGGTATTTTATGCGGATTCGTCGGTGAGTACGTCCCATGACTCTCGAAGGGCTCGACGACCTGGACCGACTGATCATCCACGCGCTCCAGCGGAACGCCAGGAAGACATCCTCGAAGACCATCGCGGACCGCGCCGGCGTCTCCCCGAGTACGGTCCGCAACCGCATCCAGCGCCTGGAGGACCGCGGTATCCTGCGGGGCTACCACGCCGACGTCGACTACGAGCGAGCGGGCTACCAGCTGCACACGCTCATCGTCTGTACGGCGCCAGTTCCACGGCGCGAGGAACTCGCGGCGTCCGCCTTGGAGATCCCGGGTGTCGTCCGGGTAGAGGAGGTGATGACCGGGGCCGAGAACGTACACGTCTCCGCGGTCGGGACCGACAGCGACGACCTGAGCCGCATCGGCCGGGACCTGAACGAACTCGGCCTGGAGGTGGTCGACGAGGACATCATCCGGAACATCCACCACGGGTCCTACACCGAGTTCGAGACGGGTGCTGAGGACGGAACGTGAAATTCTAGCTTGGAAAATCCTGTTTCGTGAATTAATACGCGTTACTTATGCTGCTCCGTTCTGTAGGTGTGGGTGAGCGGCGGTCTCGACCACCGAGGCTGCACTCGCCTCCCAACCATGAGCACACCACGACAGAACCCCAGAGAAGCGGAGCACCGACACAGTAACGATCCCGTCTTCGTGGTCGGTGGCGGACCCGTCGGACGAGACGTGGCCGACCGACTCACCGCGGACGGCCAGACGGTGACGTTCGTCGACCGGTCCCCACCCACCGACCCGCCCCCCGAACAGTCGGTCCACGGCGTCGAGGAGGTCTGCAGTGCGGTGCTCCGGGACCTCGAACTCGGAGACGTCACGACGGCTCTCGTTCTGGAACCCGAGGACGCGACCAACCTGCTGCTCGCACAGTGTCTCCGGACGCAGTTCGACGTCGAGCGCGTGATCGTCCGCGTCAACGACCCCGACCGACTGGACGTCTTCGAGAACGTCGACGTCGAAACCGTCGACGCGACGGCAGTCCTCGGTACTGAGATCGTTCGGAGGCGGTAACGTGTCGATTAGACAGCGCGAGAACCCCGTACAGACGAGTCCAGCAGCACGTTCGTCCATCCACCTGACACTATGAAGAAACTCGAACGAGACCTCGGACTCGGTGCAGTGTTCGCCATCAGCGTCGGTGCGATGATCGGCAGTGGCATCTTCATCCTCCCGGCGCTCGCACTGGAGATCGCCGGCCCGGCGGTGATCCTCGCGTACCTGCTCGCGGGACTCCTCGTCGTCCCGGCGGCGCTCTCCAAGTCGGAGATGGCGACGGCGATGCCGGAGGCCGGCGGCACCTACCTCTACATCGAGCGCGGGATGGGACCGGTGCTCGGCACCATCGCCGGCGTCGGAACGTGGTTCTCGCTGTCGTTCAAGAGTGCGCTCGCGCTCGTCGGCGGCGTCCCCTACCTGGTGTTGCTGTTCGACCTCCCCGTGAAGCCGGTCGCGCTCGGCCTCGCGGCGTTCCTCGTGCTCGTGAACCTCCTGGGCGCCAAACAGACCGGTCGGCTCCAGGTGGTCATCGTCTCGGTGATGCTCGTCGCGCTGGGCTGGTTCGTCGCCGGGAGCGCCGGCGGCGTCGAACAGGCCAACTACCAGAACTTCTTCGTCGGCGGCTGGGAGGGGCTGCTCGCCGCGACCGGCCTCGTCTTCGTCTCCTACGCGGGCGTCACGAAGGTCGCGAGCGTCGCCGAGGAGGTCGAGGACCCCGGTCGGAACATCCCCATCGGCATCCTCGGGTCGCTGGCGTTCACCACGCTGCTGTACGTCGGTATCGTCGCCGTGATGGTCGGCGTGACGGAAGCCGGAGCAGTCGCCGGGTCCGCGACTCCGGTCGCCGTCGCTGCGGACGCGACCCTCGGGCAGTGGGGCGTCTACGCGGTCATCGCCGCGGCCATCCTCGCGCTCGTCTCGACGGCCAACGCCGGGATCCTCTCGTCCTCGCGGTACCCGTTCGCGATGAGCCGCGACAGACTCGCGCCGCCGACGTTCGCGGAGATCCACGAGAAGTTCGGCACCCCCACGACGGCCATCACGCTCACCGGGGCCGTCGTCCTGGTGCTCATCGCGTTCGTCCCCATCCTCGAGATCGCGAAACTCGCGAGCGCCTTCCAGATCCTCGTGTTCGTCCTCATAAACCTCGCCGTGGTCGCGTTCCGGCACGGCAGCACAGAGTACGAACCCGAGTTCCACTCGCCGCTGTACCCGTGGATGCAGGCCTTCGGGGTCGTCAGCGGCGTCGTGTTGCTGACCCAGATGGGGATGGTCCCGCTCCTCGGAGCCCTCGTCATCACGCTCGGCAGTATCGCGTGGTACGTCGTGTACGCCCGTCCGCGCATCCGCCGGGAGGGCGCCGCTACGGACGTCATCCGGCGTCGACTCGGGCGCGACGTCCTCACGGAGACCGAGGACATCGTCGCCGAGGCCGGCGACGGTGACTACGAGGTGCTCGTCGCGCTCACCCGGTACGCCACCGCAGACCGCGAACGGTCGCTGCTGGCGCTCGCCGCCGACCTCGTCCGTCCCTACGACGGCCGCGTCGTCGTGGTGCGATTCGAGGAGGTCCCCGACCAGGCACCCCTCGACCACGCGGCCGAGGTCCAGTCGCCCGCCGACGTCTCCTTCGAGGAGCAGACGGACGCCCTCGCCGCCGAGTTCGACGTGGACGTCGAGTACGGCGAGATCGTCAGCCACGACACGAAGCGCGCCATGGTGAACTTCGCGGAACACCGCGACGTGGACCTCGTCGTCGCTGAACACGAGCGACTGCGGCTCCGGTCGCGGCTCCTCGGCGACCCTATCGACTGGTTCGTCAGGCACGCCCACTGCGACGCGCTGCTGGTGGAGAACCGCGGCTACGACGACCCGCAGAACGTCGTCCTCGAGGGCGACGGCGGCCCCTACGACCCCGCGACGGTCGCCGTCGCGAACACGATCGCCGGCGAGACCGGAGGCCACGTCACGCTCCAGTTCCCTGTGTCGGACGGACAGCCGGACCAGCGCCGGGAGACCATCGAGGCCTACCAGGAGGAGCTCGCGGGCCTGCTGTCGGCGCCGGTCCGGGCGCCGTTCCCCCGGACCGACGGCGGCGACGAGACGCTGGACGCGGGCGTCGCAGACCTCGTAATCCGCACGGGGACCCGGAACCGCATCCGTGGCGGACGGGACCGACACACGCCGACCGCGGCCGACTGCACCGAGGTGACCGTCTACCCCCACGAGTCCAGACAGCCCGGGCTGGTCCGCCGGCTGGTCGAGCGCGTCGTGTTCTGAGTTCCACGGCCCGTTCGCCGAGCCAAATTCTCTTTACACCGCCGCCCGACAACGTACCGTATGGGCTGCTCAACTGCGAGAGTTCTACGTCTCTGTTCCCGTGTCGGGGCGTCTCCGACAGGAGGTGCCTGAGGTGGTTTCGTTGCTCGCCGTGGTCGGCATCCTGGTCGCGGCGTTCGTCGGGTTCAACATCGGTGGCTCCTCGACGGGCGTCGCGTTCGGACCAGCGGTCGGCAGCAGACTCGTCAGGAAGGCGACAGCGGCGGGGCTGTTCAGCGTGTTCGCGCTCGCCGGCGCGTGGACCATCGGGCGGAACGTCATCGCGACGATGAGCGACGGCATCGTGCCAGCCGCACAGTTCTCGCCGGCGGCAGGCGTCGGCGTCCTCTTCTTCACGGGCTTCTCGCTGCTCATCTCGAACATCTACGGCGTCCCCGCCTCGACGTCGATGACCGCCGTCGGTGCCATCGTCGGCCTCGGTCTCGCGACGGGGTCGCTCAACGAGGCGCTGATGTTCACCATCGTCTCGGCGTGGATCGTCGCGCCACTCGTCGGCTTCGCCATCGGCGCGGTCATCGGACGGTACGTCTACCCGCAACTCGACGCGCGGCTGTCGTTCACGCGACTCCAGCGACAGTTGATACAGGTCGACCGGTCGGGGCGGCTCCCCCGGTTACACCTCAACCCGAACGCGTCGTCCCGCGACCTCGTCGCCTCGTTCCTGGTGCTCGGCATCGCCTGCTACATGGGGTTCAGTGCGGGCGCGAGCAACGCCGCGAACGCCGTCGCGCCACTCGTCGGCAACGGCACGGTCGACACCAGCCAGGGGGTGTTGCTCGCGGTCGCGGCCATCAGTCTCGGCGGGTTCACCATCGCCCGTCGCACCCTGGCGACGGTCGGCGAGGGTATCACCGACCTCCCCATCCTCGCCGCCCTCATCGTCTCGACGGTCGGCGCGACGATCATCACCGTCCTCTCCTACCTCGGTATCCCGGCGAGTCTCGCGGTGAGCACGACGTGTTGCATCATCGGCCTGGGCTGGGGGCGGGCGAGTCGCGCCGTCACGCTGGCCGAACTGGCGACGCCGTCCGTCGAACCCGAACCGGGACCCGGCCTCTCGACGGGGGCGCTGGCGGCCCCGTCCGTCGCCGACGACGACACGGGCGGGACGACGGTGGGGGACATCGCGAGCGGGGAGACCGAGGAACCGGCGACGCCCCCCAAGGAGACGCCGACGGTCCCGCCGATCGGCGAGGAGGACATCGAGGAACTGACCGCGGAGGACCTCTTCGACCCGGCGGCGACCAGCCGCATCGTGTTCCTCTGGGTGGCGACGCCCGCGCTGTCGGTCGTCGGCTCCTACGTGCTGTTCGCCTTCCTGCTGTAGACGGCGGGGTCGACTGGTCGTCGGCCCACCCACCGAGCGTTTATCCGGGAATCACCCGTCTGTTCCCGTATGGTCTCGCGCGTTCTCGTGCCGATGGACGGTTCCGAGATGGCCGAACACGCCCTCGAGTACGCCCTCGACGAGTTCCCCGACGCCGAACTGACCGTGCTGACCGTAGTCGGGCAGCCCACCGCGTTCTGGGCGGAGGCGACGGCGCTCGCACTGGAGGACGACATCGTACAGGCCGCCGAAGAGCGCGCGGAACCGGTCCTGGCTCGCGCTCGCGAGATCGCCGCGGACTACGACACCGAGATCGCCACCGAAGTCAGGGTGGGACACCCGAGTCGCGCCATCGTGAACATGGCATCGGACTTCGAGACGGTCGTCGTCGGTAGTCACGGCGGGTCGATGGCCGACCGCCTGATCGTGGGCAACGTCGCCGAGACCGTCTTCCGTCAGTCGCCGTCGCCGGTCGTCGTCGTTCGCTGAACCCGAGTTCGCCGCGCTCCGTCCGCCGGCCGTCGATACGCTTTTTCGCCGTCGCGTCGACGTCCGTCCAATGGCAGACAGTCCGGAAATCCTCGTCACGAACGACGACGGGATCGACGCCCCTGGCATCCGTGCGCTCGCCGAGGGTCTACGCGACGTCGGCAACGTGACCGTCGTCGCGCCCGCGAACGACCAGAGCGCGACGGGGCGTGCGATGTCCCGGGAGGTCACCGTCGACGAGCACGAACTCGGCTACGCTGTCGGCGGCACTCCCTCGGACTGCATCGTCGCGGGCCTCGAGGCGCTCGGGCCGTACCCCGACCTCGTCGTCGCCGGCGTCAACGAGGGCGCGAACCTCGGGATGTACGTCCTTGGGCGCTCGGGGACGGTCAGCGCCGCCGTCGAGGCGGCGTTCTTCGGCGTCCCCGCCATCGCCGCGTCGCTGTTCCTCACGAGCGAGGACTTCGGCGCCGAGACCCACTCCGAGGACTACGAGGCCGCCGTCGAGGCGACCGCCTACCTCGCAGAACACACGCTCGAAACCGGCGTCTTCGAGGACGCCGACTACCTGAACGTGAACGCACCCCACCCGGGCGCCGAGCCGTCGGGCGAGATGAAGGTGACGCGGCCGTCCCACGGCTACGACATGACCGCCGAACGGAACGGCGAGACGGTCGTCCTCAAGGACCGGATGTGGGACCTGATGGACGCCGGGACGGTCCCCGACCCGGAGGGGACGGACCGCCGTGCTGTCGTCGACGGCCACGTCTCCGTCTCGCCGCTCACCGCGCCACACACCACCGAACACCACGAGTCCCTCGACGAACTCGCCGACGACTACTGACCGCTCAGTCGAGGCGGCAGTCCCGGAGGAGCGCCCGGGCGTCCACGAACGACTCGGTGTCCGTCGGGGGGTCGCTGAACCACGCGGCAGCCGCGATCTCGTCGTCGTCCTCCCCGAGGTCGTCGCCGAACTCGGTCTGGTCCGTGCGTGCCGCGAACGCCACGAACCAGCCGCGCACGACCTCGTCGCCAGCGCGGAACACCTGTTCCTCGACGCGGCCAGGGTGGAGTATCTCGGCCGACAGCCCGGTCTCCTCGGCGACCTCGCGCTCGGCGGCTTCGGCGAACGTCTCACCGGGTTCGACGCTCCCACCGGGCAGCACCCAGCCGTCGCTCCACGCTGTCTCCACGAACGCCGCCTTGCCACGGGGGTTCCAGACGACGGCGCCAGCGGCCGTCCAGCCGTCCGCGGTCAGGTCGAGCTCCTCGGGAGCTACGTCGAACTCGCGGACGGCGTGGGTCGCGGACGACTCCGCCAGGAGGGCAGTGACCGTGTCGCTCACCCCCGGAACTCTACCGACACGGACCAAAAGTCTACTGTCGCCACTCTCGACAGTCGTCCAGTCGCCACCCGAGAACGGTAGTACCAAAGTCCCCGGCGGCGAACTGCCGAGCGACCCATGAACAGAACCGTCCGCGAGTTGCTGGAGCGCAACGCCGAGCACGCGGCCACGTTCCACGACCGCCTCGACGGCCACCAGGACGGCCAGCGGCCGGACGTCGTCTCGGTCTGCTGTTCGGACTCCCGCGTCCTCGGCGACCACGTCTGGGGGAACGACGAACCCGGCCGGATCTTCACGTGTAGCAACATCGGGAACCGCGTCGTCCAACGGACCGACGATGGCCTGGTCGTCTCCGGGGACGTGCTCTACCCGCTCGAACACACTGGTACGGACACCGCTGTCGTCGTGGGGCACACGGGCTGTGGCGCTGTCACGGCGACGTACGACTACCTCACCGACGGGCTCTCGGAACCACCGGGCATCGAACACTGCATCGAACTGCTGGCCCCGCACCTCGAAGCCGGCGTCGAGCGCCTCCCCGAGGAACTGGACCGCGAAGCCGCCATCGACCGACTCGTCGAGTACAACGTCGACCGGCAGGTGGACTCGCTGCTGGACAGCGAGGACGTCCCCGACGGCGTCGACGTCCTCGGCGTCGTCTACGACCTCCACGGCACGTACAGCGAGCGGCGTGGCGAGGTCCACGTCGTCAACGTCGACGGGGAGACCGACGTCGACACGCTACGAGACGCACATCCGGACGTCGACTCGCGAATCGCGCGGCTCTGGACGTACTGAACCCGCAGCGACGCTCGCGGCGGCTTCGCCGAGTCGGAGGAATCATTACTCACTCTCTCCACTCGCACACCATGTCCATCGACTGGAACGATATCACACACGTCACGAAGGTCGACCCCGCCGAGGACCTGCCGGCGAACCTCGACATCCTGGACCACACCGACCTCGTCATCGTCGGCGGGTCCGACGGCGTCACTGAGGCGAACTCCCTCGACGCCATCGAACGGATTCGGGCGGAACTGCCGGGGCTACCCGTGTTCCAGGAGCCGTACAGTTCGAGCCACGTCTCCACGGAGACCATCGACGCCGTCGACTACCTCTCGATCCCGGCGGTGTACAACGGCGACCGTGACAACTTCGTCGACAAACACGTGGAGTTCTTCACCGAGGTCGCCCGGAAACCCGCGGAGACGCTCGGCACCGGAATCCCGCTCGTCGGCGAGGTCATCGCGTCGAAGGGTCGAGAGGCCGTCCTCGAACTCTCGGAGAAGATTCTGGCCGAGGGGTACGTGGTCCAAAACCTCGACTCGAAGGCCGCCGACGAGTCGGGCGTCGACACGAAGTACACTCCGGACCAGGTGGCCGGCGCGGCACTCGCGACGGAGTCGTTCTACGACTTCCCCGTCTTCTACGTCGAGTACTCCGGCACCTACGGCGGCCCAGAGGACGTCGAAGCGGCGGCCAACTACCTCGACGAGACGGTGCTGTTCTATGGCGGCGGCATCGAGACCCACGAGCAGACAGAGGAAATACTCGCGGCCGGCGCCGACGCGGTCGTCGTCGGCGACTGCTTCCACGACGACCCCGAGCAGTTCCTCGAGACGATCCCCTGAGCGGTCAGTACACTTTTCGACGGCAGCGCCGAACCAGTAGTAATGGCCTCTCCAGTCGCCGCGACGCTCCTCGCGGGCGGACTGGCGGCGGTCCACCTCCTCGCGGGGAGACTCCGCTTCCTGCAGGCCATCCCGCGCAGTCGGACGCTCTCCCTGGCGGGCGGCGCGTCGGTCGCGTACGTCTTCGTCCACCTCCTCCCGGAGGTCACCGAGCGCCAGGCCGAACTCGCCGAGGGCGGCGAGACGGCGACCGCGCTCGTGGCGGTCGACGAACACGTCCTCTTCCTCGTCGCGCTGGTCGGATTCGCCACGTTCTACGGCCTCGAACGCCTGGCCGTCCGGTCGAAGTCCGAGGTCGACCGCCGTGCAGTCGCCGGCGAGCGAGAGACACAGACGCCCCAGGACGTGTTCTGGGTCCACATCAGTTCGTTCGCGGTGTACAACGCGCTCGTCGGCTACCTCCTGGTACACCGTGAGGAGTCCGGCACTGCGGCGCTCCTGCTGTACTTCGTGGCGATGGCGCTGCACTTCGTCGTGAACGACTACGGTCTCCGCGACCACCACCAGGAGGCGTACACGCACCGCGGTCGGTGGATACTCGCTGGAGCCGTCTTCTCCGGACTGGCAGTCGGCCTCGCCGTCGACGTCCGAGACGTCGTGCTGGGACTGCTCCTGGCGTTCCTGGCCGGTGGCGTCGTCCTCAACGTCATCAAGGAGGAACTCCCCGAGGAGCGCGAGAGTAGTTTTGGCGCGTTCGTCGCCGGCGTGGCGGGCTACACCGTCGTCCTGTTGCTCCTGTGAACGCGACGTTCGAACCGCGTTCACCACGGTTGCACTTTTTGACCGCCCTCCCGTTGGTCCGAACGTGAGTCGTCTCCGCTCTCTCGGGCTGTTCGTCCTCATTGCCGCGCTGTTCGGCGGCGCGTTCCCGGCGATCAAGGCGGGCCTGGAGTACGTCCCACCGTTGCTGTTCGCGACGCTCCGCTACCTCCTCTCCGCGGTCCTCCTCCTCGGTTACGCCGCCGCGACCACGGACGACTGGACGCCCGAGACCGCGAGCGACCGCCGCGCCGTCCTCGCCGGTGGCGTCTTCTTCATCGGGGGGACGGGGCTGCTGTTCGTCGGCCAACAGTCGACCACCAGCGGGGTGGCCGCCATCATCTACAGTTCGATTCCAATCCTGACGCCCATCGCCGCGTGGTTCCTTCTCCCCGAAGAGCGCCTCTCGCGGCGCGGACTGCTCGGCGTGCTCGTGGGTTTCGTCGGCGTCGTCATCGTCGTCCAACCCGACCCAGCGTCGCTGTTCGGCGGGGCGCTCGGCGGGCAACTGCTCGTGCTCGCCGCCGCGGCCAGCGTCACCCTCGGTACCGTGCTCGTGCGCCGGACCCACCCCTCGATGTCCATCGTGGCGATGACCGGCTGGGCGATGCTCCTCGGTTCGGCCATCCAGTACGGATTCAGCCTCGTGCTCGGCGAGTCGCTCGCAGACGTGGCGTTGCCGGTCCCGGCGCTGCTGATACTCGGCTACCTCTCCGTGTTCGCCAGCGGCATCGGGTTCGTGGTCTACTTCACGCTGCTCGAACAGTTCGGCCCCCTGGAGATCAACCTCGTCTCGTACCTCATGCCGGTCGTAGCCGTCGTGACAGGCTGGCTCCTGCTCGAGGAGTCGATAGCGGCGACCACACTCGTCGGGTTCCTGGTCGTCGTCGCCGGGTTCGTTCTGCTGAAAGAACGAGAACTCATCGCCGAACTGGCGAAGTTCCGGGGCGCGACGAGGTGAATAGCCACGAACCACCACGGCTGGAGGGACACCCGAGGAGAGGCACTGTTTTAGACTAGTCGAATTCCTCAGTTAGACCGATAGCATTAACATATTTGGGGCCACTACCATCGACTGACAATGACCAACAGGACTCGCTCGGAGACGTCTCCGTCTCTCTCCAGAAGAGACGTGCTTCTCGCCGGGTCGGGGGCCGTCGCCACGGGGCTCGCCGGCTGTCTCGGCGGGGCGACGAACCGAGCCGACCCCGGCGGTTCCGGGGACGGCCCCGTCGTCGTCGCGTCGTTCTTCAGCTTCTTCGACTTCGCCCGGAAGATTGCGGACGGGACGCCCGTCGAGGTACGCAATCTGATCCCGACCGGCCTCCACGGGCACGGCTGGGAGCCGAACGCGAGTATCACGAGAGACATCATCGAGGCCGACGCGTTCGTCCACGTCGGACCGGACTTCCAGCCCTGGGCCGACCGGGCGATACAGACGCTGAAAGACGACAACGTCGATACACAGCTCGTCAACGTCCGCGAGGGAGTCGAACTCGTCGACCTCGCCGCCAGCCTCGACCCCGAGGAGGAGGGTGTCGGCGATGGACGAGGGAAGGACCCCCACTTCTGGCTGGACCCCGACCGCGCGAAGCAGTCCGTCGACAACATCACCGAGGGACTCGTCGAACTCGCACCAGAGCACGAGTCGACCTTCCGGGAGAACGCCTCGACCTACAAGAGCGAGGTCCTCGAGCAGATCGACCGGGACTACCAGTCCATCTTCGACGCCGCCGACCGCGACGTCGTCCAGCTAGCGGCCCACAACGCGTTCCAGTACGTCGGCGCCAGGTACGGCGTCCAGATGCGTCCGCTCGTCGTCAACCTCGCCGCCAGCGGTGACGTCAAGCCCTCCGACATCACCGAGGCCAAGCGCGTCATCGACGAGAACGACATCGAGTACATCGGTGCCGGCGTGTTCGAGACGCGGAAGCCGGCCGAGCAACTCGTCGCCGAAACGGCGGTCGAAGGGTACTATCCTGTGACCCCCTACGCCGGCGTCCGCGAGGACTGGGTCGAGAACAACTGGGGGTACGAGGAGATCGCCTACCAGATCAACATGCCCACCTTCGAGGTCGTCCTCGGGAACAGACCGCCCGAAGAGGCCGGCTACGACGGGTGGAACGAGGAATGGAGGAACTTCCAGTGAACCCCGATACCGGACCCGACTCGAGGAGGACCGACGACGCGCCCATCATCGGGCTGTCGGGCGTCGACTTCGGCTACACCGCGACGCCCGTCGTCGAGGACATCTCGCTGCAGGTCGACCCCGGCGAGTATGTCGGCATTGTCGGACCGAACGGGTCGGGCAAGTCGACGCTGATGAAGCTCATGCTGGGTCTGCTCCAGCCGGACGACGGCGACGCCCGCCTGTTCGGCGAGCCCGCCCACGCGTTCGACGACGGCTCGCGCATCGGCTACGTCGCTCAACACGCCAGCGCCTCCAAGGAGATGCCAATCACCGTCCGCGAGGTCGTGAAGATGGGGCGGTTCCCCCACGTCGGCTTCCGTCGGCTCTCGGACCGCGACTGGGAGATCGTCGACCGGGCGCTGGAGACGGTCGGGATGTCGGCGTTCGCGGACCGCCGCGTGACTCAGCTCTCGGGCGGCCAGCGCCAGCGCGCGTTCATCGCCCGGGCGCTCGCCAGCGAGGCCGACCTACTCGTCCTCGACGAACCCACCGTCGGGGTCGACGTCGAGTCGGTCGACGCGTTCTACGACCTGCTCGAGTCGCTCAACGAGGAGGGGATCACGATACTCCTCATCGAACACGACCTGAGCGCCGTCACCGAGCACGCCGACCGCGTCGTCTGTCTCAACCGCGAGATCTACTTCGACGGGCCGACCGGAGCGTTCGTCGAGAGCGACGCTCTCGGCCGTGCGTTCGGCACCGCTGCGACACTCGTCGGTGATGCCGCATGACCGACGCCCTCTTCGTCGCGTTGCAGCTGGGGGCAGTGGATTCCGTTCTCACGCCCCTCTACTGGTTCCTCGACCTCTGGTACTGGCTGATGACGCAGCTCTACTACCTGACCGGCTGGGAGCTGATCAACCCCAGCTACCGCTTCATGCACCGGGCCATCCTCGTGGGGCTGTGCATCGGGGTGATGGCCCCGCTCATCGGGACGTTCCTCGTCCACCGCCAGCTCGCGCTCATCGGCGACGCGCTGGCCCACACCGCGTTCGCCGGGGTCGCCGTCGGGTTGTTCCTCAACGCAGTCCTCGATCTGGGAGTCTCTCCGTACCTGACGGCAGTGGTCGTCGCGATGATCGCGGCGTTGCTCATCGAGTTCATCTCGGAGGTGACCGACGCTTACAACGACGTCTCGATGGCCATCGTCCTCTCGACGGGGTTCGCACTCGGGACGGTGCTCATCAGCATCAACGCCGGCGGGCTCGCCGTCGGGGTCAACCAGTACCTGTTCGGGAACCTCTCCACCGTCTCTGCGGAGAACGCGGTGATCCTCCTCGTCCTGTTCGGCGTCATCGTCGCGACGGTCGCGCTCACGCGCAACCAGCTGCTCTACGTGACGTTCGACGAGACCGCAGCGGCGGTCTCCGGCATCTCGGTCTCGTGGTACAACCGCGTGATGGTAATGCTGACGGCACTCGTCGTCGTCGGCGCGATGCAGATCATGGGCGTCATCCTGGTCGCGGCGATGCTCGTCGTGCCCGTCGCGGGCGCGTCGCAGGTGTCCCGGAGCTTCACCGAGTCGCTGTTCGTCTCGGTGGCCCTCGCGGAACTGGCCGTCCTTCTGGGCATCGGGTTCGCCTACTACGGCGAGGCGACGGCAGGGGGCGTCATCGTCCTCGTCGCCGTCGCTATCTACGTGGTAACCGTCGTCGTCGGGAAGTTCCAGTCCCGAGCGGACGAGGGAGAAGCCGAGGTCGGCAGCATCAACACCGACGACGTAGAATCGCCCTCTGACTGACCGTCGTTCGAGGAGGGCAGCGCTCGACGCTCCTCACCGCTCTCGTGTTGCTCGACCTCGTTCAGGTGGCTGAGATCGATAACAGATCGCTACGAAAATAACTGGTTTGGCGGATGCAGACGCCCGAAAACAAACGATAGAGAGTGTTTGACGAGATCGCGTGAAATTGACCGTCTGGTACCGGTGGTGAAACTTTGTCGAAATCCTCAGTCGGTGAGATATCGCTTCAGTAGTGCTGAGGGTACGGCGCGTTCGCTTCTCGAACGTATGCTCGAGTAGCAATCTGCGGGGGACTTCGAGGAGGGAATTATACCCGGTATTCTCTTGGACCCTTCTCGTCCGCGTCGAGGACGAAGAGACGTTCGACCCCGACCACGATGACCAATGCGACGAAGGCCGTTCCCAGCAGTGGCGGTAGTGGTTGTTGGTACGAGCCGATCTGACCCGCTTCGTCGAGCGTCGACACGACGCCGATCAGGGCCATGAAATTGTGGAAGGCCAGGGCCCCGTAGAAGGAGTGGCCGACGAAGTATATGAGGCCCGTTCCCACGCTCACGACCGTCAGGAGGCCCACCATTTCGACCGTGTTGAAGGGAGGGCTATGGGCGAAGTGGTAGACGCCGAACAGAAGACTGGAGAGGACTAGTGCACTCCCGCTGGCGATATACCGGTTCGACCCTCGATGCCGCAGGAGCGCCCCAATGCTTCCTCCGACGACGACCCAGCACACGATAACCTCCGCGATAGAGACGGGGAGTACTTGCGCGAACACGTTCATCAATACCACGGGGTCGGTCGTAGGCGGCTGTTGGAGCGCGTAGAGGGTGAAGCCGAGAGCCCCGCCGATCAGAGCGGCGACGATAGTGCGGGGGAGAGAGCGGAACCCGAGACTCGAACGGGAGACGAAATCAGACGCGACGAATTCCCGGACGAGTAACAGGGCGAGA
The DNA here is from genome assembly GCF_021249345.1 of Halobacterium wangiae. Classification (NCBI taxonomy): domain Archaea; kingdom Methanobacteriati; phylum Methanobacteriota; class Halobacteria; order Halobacteriales; family Halobacteriaceae; genus Halobacterium; species Halobacterium wangiae. The sequence goes on from NZ_CP089588.1 coordinate 2,990,835, forward strand.
ATTGTACCGACGAGTATGTTCACGGCGCCTGTGTACACCAACCTGTCAGTCACGGCTTCTGGGCGGAGCAGCGTCTGAATTCTACCTTCGAGTAGCCACGTAAGCGCCGTCCAGGTGGCGTACGTGCCAACTGCTATGAGCGTCTTCAGGAGCGGCGAAAGGCCTCGGAGGACTGGAAATTCTAACGCCTCTCTGGTCGACTGAACAATCGATTCCATCCGAGTATGTTCGTCCTCTGGAAGGATAGCTATTCAGTGCACGTTTCTCCGCTCCGGATGGCCTTTCGAGATGCGCAAGGAGAGACCTGTATCGCAGAACTGCTGGGCGATTCTACGTCTGCTGCGCGCGACTCATGTCTGTCGAAGAAATCGAGGACGCCGATTTTCGTGCCGAGTGAGCGGGTCCCCTCGAATAGTTTGCCAGTCGTCGCGAGGGCACGCTTGGCTTCAGTGCTGGTGGCGGCTCTGGAACAGTGTACCGTTCATCTGTCGAGGAACGAAAGAGTATCTACCGGACGAAGAATTGACTCCTCAAGCAGTGATAGAGGCCCTGAGACGACCAATTACGGCTACCTGATCTCCCGCTGCTCGGCCTCGTTCAGGTAGCTGAAATCCATAATGGATCCTTGTGAAAACAGACCTCGACTACGGATTTATTCCGCCGAATACAGGGTAGAGAGTCCATCATATCGGGTGTAGTTAAACAACCTTGTCGTATCCTATCCGTTGTTGTTAGGACAAACATGACAATTCATGGTCGTGTATCGGTGGTCAACGAGCGAATGATCATCAACGGACTAACTATCCCCAAGAATCCATGTTGATGAGCGTATTGAGTGGAGCACGACGATGTTCTGGTCGTTGGCCTATCAGCACTCCCACTTGATAGTCCCCAACAACTATACTCAGTGTTCACAAACGGCCGTATCAGAAATGGCATCAACTGCTGAAGAGACTACTATCGATCAGGAAGACCCTCCTGACTTGAACGTCGGAGAGCTGGTAAAGGGCCGACTTGAGAAGTCTTTGCCCCGGGTTCTCTGGATTCCGCTATTCTACGGGGTATATATGCCGTTAGCCGTTGTCACGGGATTCTCGTGGATTGTATTCTGGGCAGGTATGCCATGGACGGGTTTTGGAGGGATAATTACCGTTGTGGGCTTCGTCTTCGGTGTCCAAGCAGCGTATAAGGCGATAGGTCTCTTAGTTGTGTTAATCGTTGTTGCAACGGGTGTATATGGGAATCTCGAACCAGCCCAGGTCAACCGGGTTCGGGACTTTGGAGCGCGGGGTAGAACATATGCCAAGTGGTATCTCTACAACTCGATATTCTGATACCGGCTCTATCTCACCTTGCTTCGCCAGATACGGATGTCTATTCTGAAGTGTCGCGTGTATCCACAGTTTCATTAAGCATGACAATAACGGAAGCGTAGTCGGATGACAGATTCTGATTCCTCAATCGCGCGTCGTGCATTCGAGATAGCAAAGATACCAGTTCGAGGCACTGTCAAATTCGCAAAGTTCCTCGATAAAGTCGCTGATGGACTCATAAGCATAAAAGACCACTCTATCATGACCGTCACGAAAGAAGGAGTCCGTGTGATAAATGAGGCCTACGACGATGTGTTCCGCGACAAACGTGAGTAAAGTGTCGGACTAATGCGGCAATCGGCTCCCCTTGGCAGAACCGTTCCAAGATACTGATTCTAGTAATGCATCGACTGGTTGCGAGCATAACCACCTGACAGAATCGGGTTCGAATTACTTCATAGATCCCGTCCGCTACCTAAATAACCCCTCTCGATTTAGTAGCCGAAGCATCTATGCAACTGTGTTCTCGCTCATCGACCTAGAACCGAAAGCGCAACTACCGGAAGAAGGTTCCTCGCATCCAGGGGAAGTATACGCCCTGAAACGCCCAAACTCGACTACCGTCTCTCCCGCTGCTCGACCTTGTTCAACTCGATGAGCAGCCGGAAGATCGCCTTCACGAGGTTCGGGTCCACGTCGAACGCCTCGGCGTTGTGGCCCGCGCGCTCCATGACGGCCTCCTCCTGGGACTCGTCCGTGGTCGCCATGTCGCGTTCGTCTTTCACGGCTGCGATTGTCTCGGCGACGTACGTGCGCCGGGCGATGAGGTCGACGATCTCGCGGTCGATCTGTTCGATCTCCTCGCGCAGTTCCTCCAGGCTCATGTCGTCCGGGCCCCGTCTGACCGCGTCGTCGTCAGCCGGACCGTCCCCGGGTTCTCGTTCCATACAGATTTCACCTCCTTGAGTGCGTCTCGCTCCCCGACTGCGACGTAGCTCGGACCGGTCCCCGACAGTGACGCCCCGTGTGCGTGTGGGAGCGCGTCCACGATCGGGGTCGCCGGGAAGTCGAGTGCGGCGCAGAACGCCAGCCCGTTCACCGTCATGGCCGTCCCGTACTGGCCGCGTGCGGCGAGGTCCGCGACGTGCTCGGCGAGCGGCGCGATGTTCTCGCAGCGGTTCACGTCGGCGTCCGCGGAGAACGACTGCCGGGGCGGCGTCCAGACGACGGCGTTCCAGTCGACCTCCTCGCGGAACAGTAACTCGTCGACGCCGTTGTCGGTCATCGTGAGTCCACCGAGCATGCTCGCTGTCGCGTCGTCGAACGCGCCCGTCACCGTCACGCCGGTCTCGCGGGCGGCCCGCACGCCGAGCCGGGCGGCGTCGATGCGGGCGACGTCCTCGGCCCGACCGAGCGCGTCGAGCGTCGCGAGCACCGTGGCGTTCGCCGCGGCGCTCGAACTCTTCAGCCCCGAGGCCAGCGGCACCTCCGTCTCCGTCTGTACCGCGCCGCCCTCGCCGTCGCCGTACTCCGCGGTGACGAGTGAGACGCAGCGCTCGACGAGCGCGGTGTCCGCGCCGGGGTGGTCGACGACCTCGCCGGTCACGTCGTCGGTGTCCGGGTCGAGGGACACCGACGCGGTCACGTCGATGTCGATGGCGAACGCGCTCCCGACGCCGGTCGCCAGCGCGTTCAACACCGTGCCGGCGGCGGGGGCGACTGCACGGCCGTCCATGTGTGAACCTGCCACGGGTCGTACTTACGACTGGCGCTTGGGGCAACAGCCGACACGCGTCGGCCGGCAAACGGCGGGCTTTTCCTCCCGGCCCGAGAATCCGCAGGCATGAGCGCCCGCAGCGACATCGCGCCGAGCACCGTCGGCGTCGAACTCGACGAGGGCGGCGTCTACGTGGAGTACACGGACGGCCGCCGGACGTTCTACAACGGCGTCCCAGAGAAAGTCCACGGCACACTCAGGTGTCGGCCCGGCAAGGACGTCCACGTGCTCGTGACGGACCCCAGCGAGACGGAGGGCGTCCTCGTCTACGTCAACGACCTGAAGACCCACGACGACATCCTCGAGTCCTCCGGCGTCGGGCGCGTGCTACTCGACCCGGGCGAGGCGGAGGAACTGTTCCCGGGCGTGACGGTGCGCGCCGACGGCTACGCGATCGAAGTCGAGGCGGACCCGGAGGAGGCGCGCGGCCGCGTGTTCGTCTTCGAGGAGGACGAGATCGGAGAGTACTCCTACGAACTGTTCCCCGAGGAGTGACCGCGGCGGGTCACTGGAGGTAGGAGGGCGGTTCTGCGTCGCAGTTCTGCTCGTGTTGACTGGCGTCGCCCCTGTCGTCGAACATGAGGCCACACTCCTCGCAGCGGTACCAGGTCATGTCGTCCCGCTCTGTCGCCTCGACCATGGTTGAGGATGGGCGGCCAGTGCTAAAAACCGTTGCCCCGCTGGGACTGTAGCTCCGCGAGCAGGCCGTCGTACGCGCTCGCGGGGCCGGTGGACAGCCCCTCCCGGCTCCACTCCCTGCGCACGCGCCCGTCGACGAGCACCGTCAGCGTCTCGTACTCGTCGCGGAACGCCGCGAGGTTGTGCGTACACGCGAGGACGCAGTGGTCCTCGGCGTACTCCGTGGCGACGGCGACGAGACGACGACGGGTCGCCGGGTCGAGGTCGGCCAGCGGTTCGTCGAGGATGAGCGCGTCGGGGCGCTTCAGGAGCGCGAGCGCGAGGTCGAGTTTCTTCCTGAAGCCCCCCGAGAGGTCGCTGGCCGCCCGGTTGCGCTCCGGGCCGAGACGGAGCCGGGAGACGAGCGTCTGTCGCCAGGACGCCTTCGCGCCGGTCAGGGAGGCGAACACGTCGAGGTTCTCCCGGACCGTCAGTTCGGGGTAGACGTTGGGCACCTGGAAGGCGTACCCCAGCGAGTCCGGCTTCGACACGGTGCCCGAGTCCGGGCGCGTCAGCCCGGCGAACAGCCGCATCAGCGTCGTCTTCCCGGAGCCGTTCGGCCCCGCGACGCAGTGCAGTCCCTCCGCGAACTCGACGCTCACGCCTTTGAGCGCCGTCGTACCGTCGTAGCTCTTCCTGAGGTTGCGTGCTTCGAGCATCAGGCCCTCCGTTCGTACAGTTCGACCGCAGCGGCGAACGCGAGCGCCGCCACGAGGACGGCGCCGACGAGGCCGAGCAGCCAGTCGGCGTACAGTTCGACGGGATCGTCGCGCAGCACGAACCCCCGGGTCGATATCGCCGCGTAGTGCGTCGGGACGTGGCGGACCAGCCACCGGCGCGCCGGCGAGAAGAACCCGACTGGGTACGCCAGCCCCGAGAACCCGAGCACGAACAGCAGGACGAGCAGGTTCGCGATGCGCCCCCACGCTCCGAAGCCGACGAGCAACATCACCGTCGCGGCGACCAGTCCGAGCAACAGGAACGTCAACACGGTGACGACGATTGTACCGACGCCGAGGACCTGGACGCCCGCGTCCATGTACACGCTCATCAGGTCGAAGACGACGAGCGGGACGACCAGCAACACCGCGAAGAACGCGAGTTTGCTCGCGACGACGGCGTGCAGCGACGTCTCGACGCGCAGGCGGTCGAGGACGGCGGCCTCCGAGTCGAACGTGTACGGCAGGTACGCCAGTGCGACGAGCGCGACGAGCGTGAGAACGAACGTCGGCACGAGGTACGACGACAGGGAGTACTCCGTCCCGACGACTTGTCTGGTCACCTCGACGTCCCGGGGGAGTGTCCCGTCTAGCCCGTAGGCGACGATGTTCTCGATGGCCTGCGCGGGCGTCAGGTAGGGCACGACGCTGCCGTCGACGTACACGTCGAACTGCGCCGGCCCGAGCGACCCGTCGGTGAGGTTCGGCGGCACCGTGACGACGGCGTACACCTGTTCGCGGCCGAGTGCGTGCATCGCCGACGCCTCGGTCGCGAACGGCTGCGGGTCGCTGAAGACGGTCACCGCCGCCGTGGCGATGTTCATATCGTCGTCGGTCACCGCCGCGGTCTGGGGCGCGATGGCGATGGGGGCGTCCGTCGGGAGCACGTGCTGAAAGCCGAAGGTGGCGTACGCGAACACCGCGGGCAGCACGACCAGAATAGCGACCAGTGCGAGCAGCTTGTGTCGTCCCCACGTCAGCTCCTTGCCGAGCAGGGACGAGAGGTCCATCTATGCGTCGGACGAGTTGGACGCCGAGGCGCTCCCGCTGGCCGACGCGGACGCGCCAGTGTTCATCGTGTACATCGTCTCGACGAGGTCCTCGAGGTTCTCGACGCTGTCGGTGAACGAGACGGTGGTCGTGTCGCCGTTCTGGGAGACGGAGATCTTCTCGAGGGTCGTGCGGATCTCCTCGTTCCCGACGCCGGAGTACAGCGAGAGCGCGCCGTCGACGAGGTCCGCCGTACGGGAGGCGTCGTCGCTGGACTCGCTGACCATGTTGACGTTCGCGGTGACGCTGTCACCGGACGTGGAGAACGACCCGGAGACGAACCGGACGGTGTTGAACGCGCTCGTGTCTATCGGAGAGCCTTCGCCGAGTTCCTCGCTCGGAATGTCCTCCTGCGGGACGTTCATCGCGAAGCGGACGTAGCCGTCGTCCGTGTTCTCGTACGCGCTGCGGAGGTCGCCGGCGAGCGCGTCGGCGTCGCCGGCACGCACGTCGACGACGCTCTCGACGGCGGCCACGTCGCCGAGTGCGAAGGTGCCGTCACCGAGCACCGCGAGCGCGTTCTGGTTCTCGTAGCCGTACGTGTACACCGTCGTGTCGCCGTACGTCTCCTCGGTGAGTTCCGTGCCCTCGTCCTCCATCGAGGAGACGAGCTCCTCCGCGGAGAACTCCGTAGTGACGATCATGCCGGCCTGCTCGGCGTTCGTCGCCACCTGGTCACCGGACGTACCGAAGAACGTCACGTCGTTGAACTTCTCCGGGGAGAGGCCGGACTCCGCTTCGGCCTCGTCGAGCATCTCGGAGACGCTCTCGGGACCCTCGTAGTACGGGGACGTCTCGGCCTGCGTCTCGAGTGCCGTGTTGGCGAGCGAGCGCAGCGAGTCGTCGCCCACCATACCACTGGCGTCGACGTAGCCGACGAACTCGGCGTCGTTGGGCACGCTGTCGAGCTGGGCGCCGCTCCCGGCACCGTCGCCGCCGGAGTCGAGGATGCCTGTACAACCTGCCGTGACCAGCATCGCAGCCAGCGCGACGGCCAGTAACGCCTGCCGTCCGCGCAAGCGGGGACTTGCTGTCATGGCCACTTGTTTGCAACACGTCTATGAATAGCTTGTGACGTCGAGACCACCGTGGGTAACGCAGTTTCGCGACCACTGCCACCACGCCACACACCGGCGGAACTGACTTCGGCAGCGCCGTCGAGAGTCGAACCGATGCCGACCGTCCGCGACCTCGACCCCGAGGATGCACCAGCGCTGACCGCCCTCTACGGAGAGTACGAGTGGTGGGCCGACAGGACCGTTCCCGAAGTACGCGACGCGCTGGCCGAGACCGAAGTCGCCGTCGGCGTCGAAGACGACAGTGAACTGGTGGCCGCCGCTCGCGTGCTCACGGACTACCAGTACTACGCGAACGTCTTCGACGTGATCGTCGCCGCCGACCGCCGTGACGACGGCCTTGGCGAGACGCTGATGGAGGCGGTCATCGACCACCCCGACCTCCAGTCCGCGCCCGGCGTCTCGCTCCTCTGTCGAGACGGCCTCGTCCCGTTCTACGAGTCCGTCGGCTTCGAGCTGTTCGGCCCGGAGTACGAGGTTCCCGAGGGCGGCACCGAGGAATTCGTGCGGATGACCTACCAGTTCGACTGAGGGCGACCGCTCACCAGAACGCCTTCGTGCGGGCGTACTCCCGCTCTCGTTCGAGGATGTCGCGGTAGAAGTCCGCCTCGTCCTCGCGATGGCGGTTGATGACGCGGGCCGCGTTCTGCGGGCCGACGCCGCGCGCGGACAGCGCGATGACCGCCTGTTTCCCGTGGCTCTGGACGATACTCGCGTTCCGGTAGGCGCGCTCGGTCTGCTTCTCCTGTTCGTCGTCCTTCTCGTCGGCGCGCACCGCGGTCACCACCTCGTCGGCCCACGGGGACAGCGCGGCGACGCGCGTCGACCCGCAGCGGGGACACTCCGGCTGGTCGCTCACGCGACTCACCGTCGTCTCGCGCTCCCAGTCCTTGCAGTGCGTACAGAAGAGGTTCACGCGGTCGTCCTCGATGCGGTTCCGGATGGCCTGCACGACGCTCGCGTCGGCGTTCTGCGGGGTGAGTAGCTCCTGGCCGGACGACCGACCGCCGGTGCCGATGGCGGTGCGCTCGCCGACGATGTCGACGGCCAGCGCTCCGGACTGGACGGCTTCGAGGACGGCGCTCGCGCGCTCGACGTCGAGGTCCGTGTGGAACACCTCGCGGACGGCCTCGTCGTAGACTGGCGTGTCCTCGAGCGCGCCGAGCAACCGGGAGAGACCGACGCCGTCCCGGCCCTTCCAGCGCTTGAGTGCGCCGAACTTCGCGGCGACCTGCGCGAGCGTGAACTTCAGCGTGTCCGACCGTTTGAGGCTGAGTTCCAGCAGCGGTTCGACGTGGTCGGGGTCCGTCTCGCGGAGCAGGTCGACGACCTGGTTCGCACTCACTCGCGCCGGAACCTCCAGTTCGATGCGGTACGGCCCCACGTCCAGCCCCACCGAGGAGCCCGTCTGCTGGCCGAGCAGCGACGACAGCAGGCGGCCGAGTGTCTCGTTGGTCTCGTGGCCGAAGCAGGCGTTCACGCCGATGGTCCGCCCCATCTGCTCGACGACGATGCGGTCGTCGGTGGGGACCGGCGTCTCGGCCTCGACCTGCCGGCTCACCTGGTCAAGTGCCTGCTCGGCGGTGTACTGGTCGGACGGGTAGCGGGTCGTGAACTCCCGGGCCACGCCCTCCCTGGTCCCGCCGCCGGCGAACTGGTCGCCCGCCACCGCCCGCATCTCGCCGACCTCCTGGGCCACCGCGTATGGCACCGGAATCTCCTGGCCGGTCCACGACGGCACCTCTCCCGCGGGGTCCTCGATGGGCGAGACGTTGACCTCCTCTTCCTCCTCGTCGATGTTCGTGATGCGCCACATCTCGCCGCGCTGGACGAACGTCGCGCCGGGTTCGACGAAGTTCACGACGAACCGTTCGTCGAGGGTCCCGACCTGCCGTCCCGCGGCCATGTCGTAGACGTCGTACGTCTCCTCGTCGGGGATCATCGAGAGGTTCGCGTAGTAGTACTGCCACGTGCCGCCGGACTTCGAGATGGTGTCCTCCTCCTCGTCGACGTAGACGACGCGGTTCGAGTGGAGTTCCAGGGCCACCTCGCGGAACGTCGACTCGTCGAGGTCTTCGAACGGGTACGCCCGCGTGATGATCTGGTAGGCGTGGCGCGCGCTCGTCTCTCCGAAATCCATCGCGATACCGACGATCTGGTTGGCCACTGTGTCGAGGCTCCCGTGGTGGATCTGGGTCGTCTCCACCTCGCCGGCGGCCGCCCGTCGCGCTATCGCGAGCGCCTCGAACGTGTCGTCCGGGTGGCCGGTGATGACGGTGCCCTCGCTGACCTCGTCGCGGCGGTGGCCCGCGCGCCCCACGCGCTGGAGCAGGCGGGCGACCTCCCGGGGCGAGGCGTACTGCACGACGTGGTCGATGCGCCCGACGTCGATGCCGAGTTCCATCGAGGACGTGCAGAGCAGGCCGTCGAGTTCCCCGGCCTTGAACTGGTCCTCGACCTCGATGCGGGCGTCCTTCGACAGCGACCCGTGGTGGACGCCGATGTTGGCGTCCAGTTCCTTGAAGCGCGAGCCGAGCGCCTCGGCGGTCTGGCGCGTGTTCACGAAGACGAGCACGGAGTCGTGGTCCTCGACGATACGCCGGATCTCCCGGACGTGGCTCGCCATCTCGGGGCTCGTCATCAGTTCGTTGCCCATGCGCTCGTCGGCCCGCGTCACCTCCGGTTCGCGGACCGTGAAGTCCACCTTCGAGGCGACGTCCACTTCGATTATCTCGCAGCCCCGGCCACCGGTGAGGAACGCCCCGACCTCCTTCGGGTCGCCCACTGTCGCGGAGAGGCCGATGCGCTGGAAGTTCCCCGCTAACTCGACGAGTCGCTCCAGCCCGATGGAGAGCTGTGCACCCCGCTTCGCGCCCGCGAGTTCGTGGACCTCGTCGACGACGACGTGGCGCACGTCGGCGAGCCCGTTGCGCAGTTTCTCCCCGCTAAGCATCGCTTGCAGCGTCTCCGGCGTCGTCACCAGCACGTCCGGCGGGGCGTTCGCCTGCTTCGTTCGCTGGTACTGCGTGGTGTCGCCGTGGCGCACGTCGACGTCGATGTCCAGCGTCTCCCCCCACCAGTCGAGGCGCTCGCGCATGTCGCGGTTGAGCGCCCGCAGCGGCGTCACGTACAGCGCCGCGAACCCCTCCGGCGACCCCCGCTCGGCGATGCTGTTCAACACCGGGAGCATCGCCGTCTCCGTCTTCCCGGTGCCCGTCGGCGCGACGACGAGGCCGTTGCGGCCGTCGGCGAGCGCCGGAATCGCGCGGCGCTGTGGCTCCGTGGGCGTCGCGAACCCCCGCTCGGAGAGCGCCTCGCGGACCTCGGGACCCAGGTGCGAGAACGCGTCCATCCCCCGCGTCTCAGTCACTGTCCGTGGTAGGGGCGTGGCGGCCAAAAGCGCGTCGCCGGTGAAGAAACGTTCACAGAATCGCTTTCCGGGAGCGCCACGCCACTCCCACCGATGAAGGTCGGAACCACCGTCGGCCCCCACATCGGCATCGTCGAAGGCGACACCGACCCCTTCGAATTCGTGGAACCAGCTCTCAACCCCCGGGACTGCCCGGTCGACGAACTCGACGCCGAACGCCGCCGCGAGCAGATGGACGCCGCGGGCCTCGACTGCATGGTCCACCTGCCGCACTTCCCGCACCTCGCCACGACGATCACGGAGGTCGACGAGGGAATCCGCGCATACCAGGAGCGCGCACTCGACGTCGCGGAGACGCTGGGCGCGACGAAGGCCGTCGTCCACGGGAAGTCGAAGGTGGCCAACGACCAGTACCGGGAGGCGTTCGTCGAGCAGGCCGGCTGGCTCGCCGACGAAGCGGCCGAGCGCGGCGTCGAACTCGTCGTCGAGAACATGGGGTACTCGGGCGGCTTCCCGCTCGACGAACTTCCGGACGTGGTCCGGGAGGTGGGTGCGAGCGTCTGCTTCGACGTCGGCCACGCGTTCCGAGAGGGCGGACAGGACGCCGTCGAGTCGTTCCTCGCGGAGCACGGCGACCTTGTCAGCCACCTCCACGTCCACGACGCCCGCAGTCGCGGCGACGACCACATCCCGATCGGCACCGGCCAGATCGACTTCGCGCCCGTGATGGCGTGGGCGTCGGGCCGCGACGTGACCGTGGCTGTCGAACTACTCGTCGACGACTTCGCGTTCCACCGAGAGAGTGTCCGCCGCCTGCGCTCGATGACCCCCGAGTAGAACGACTACACGTGGTCGTACTGTCCGAGCCGCGTGCCGTCGAGCAGGTACAGTTGCGCGTTCGGACAGCCGTCGGGGAGGAACGGCGCGAGGAACTCCTGTCCCTCGACGTTCACCCACGTCCCGCCGGAGAGGTCGTTGAACGCCGGGAACACCGAGAGGTCGCCGTGCGCGTCGATGGTGTGGCCGTGGTACTCCTCGAACGGCGCGGCGACGAGGGGGCCACGGAGCCACGCGCGCTCGACGCGTGTGCCGCCGACGTCGTCCTCCAGGCGGACGGAGGGGTGTTCGTGACCCACGCAGACAGCCTCGGCTTCGAGCACTTCGGGACTCGGCCACGTGTGGCCGTGTGCGAACCCGACGTCGCCGAAGCGGGCGCCCTCCGGGGGCGTCACCTCGACGTCGAACTCGTCGCCGATGCCGCCGTCGTGGTTCCCGACGACGAGGGTCACCGGGACGGTGAGCGCGTCGAACAGGGCGTCGAGTTCCTCGTGCTCGGCGCCCACCGGTGTCGCGATGTCGTGGCCCAGGTCGCCGAGGAAGATGACGCGCTCGACGCGGTTCTCCTCGACGAGTCGGAGCAGGCGCTCGCGGCGCTGCGTGCTGCGACTCCGTACTTCGAGGCCCTCGCGACGGAGCGAGCGCTCGATGCCAGCGTGGTAGTCCGCGACCACGAGTGCACGCTCTCTGGACGCGTCGCTCCCCGTTCGCCCGTCCGCGGCCTCCACACTGTCGGCCGCGCGCTCACCGACGTCCGCCACGGCGGCGGGCGCGCCCGGTACTGGCTCGACGAGCGCCATCCGCTCAGATGGCCTTCAGGTGGTCGTCGCCGGACTCGTAGCAGCGCCCGCTCATCAGCGCCGACTGGATGGCGTCCTCGACCTCGCCCTCGTCGGCGTCGCGCTCGTCGGCCGCTGTGGCGATGACCTCCTCCCGGTTGGCACCGTCGCCGTCGTCGAGTTCCTCCATCAGTTCGACTACGTAGTCCTCGAGGTCGAGTTCCATCGACCCCGCCTCCGCGTCCTCCCTCTCGGAGGACGGCTCGTCGTAGGCGTCCTCGGTGAAGTCGTCGAGGTCGTCCGAGTCGTCCTCCTGGGACTCGTCGAACGCCTCGTCCTCGGCGTCGAAGTCACCGAGGTCGTCGTCTTCGTCGCCTGCTCCCTCCCCGTCGGTGGCCGGCGCCGCCTCGGTGTCAGCACCGGCGTCCGGTGCTGCTTCGGTCTCCGGTTCGGCACTGTCGAGGTCTGTCTCGCCGGACTCCGGGATCTCGTCGCCCGAGGAGAAACCGACGTCGTAGTTCTCCTCGACCTCCTGGCGCTCCTCCTCGGAGAGTTCGTACATCTCGCCGTCGCCCGACGCGGCGTCTGCTGGGGGTTTGGCGTCTGCCGCAGATTCGGCGTCTGCCGCGGATTCGGCGTCTGCCGCGGAATCGTCCGACTCCGTGCCCGTCGCCACCGTCTCGGTGGCCGTGCCCTCGTCGGTCGCCGTCGCGTCAGCGGCCGAGGATTCGGACGCCGCTTCCGCGTCCGTCTCCGTCGGTCCACTCTCGTCTGCTGTCGCTTCGACCGACGAGTCGGCCGTCTCGGCGTCCGGACCCTGGGCCTCGCTGGCCCCGGTTTCGGCAGTCTCGCTGTCGACAGTCTCGGCCCCGGCGGGTTCGTCCTCCGCAGGTTCAGGCTCGGCAGCCTCGGGTTCGGCAGGTTCGGTCTCTGCCGCCGCCACGTCGACGTCCTCGAGGTCCGCAGCGAAGTCCAGTGGCACCTCGCCACCCTCGTCCGGTGAGAGCGACAGTTCGCCCGCAGACTCCACGTCGCCGGAGACCACGCGCGCGGCGTCGAGGGCGAGGTCGCGGACCGCCGCGAGGTACGCCGGCGACGTGCCGTAGTGGTCGAGTGCGAGCGGGATTCCCGCGGCGAGTCCGTAGTCGACTCCGGCGGCTTCGAGCACCTGACGGAGGGTGTCGTCGCGCTCGACGCGCTGATAGGCTGCGGCCGCCGTGGCGACGCGGTCGACGGTCCGCTCGGCGGTCGTGACCACCCAGCGGTCGCGGGTGTCGGCGTCCACCTCGCTGACGGTCTCCGGCCGGATGGACGTGTAGACGACGTCCGAGTCGTCCGGCGAGAACGTGCGGGCCTTCCCCGTCACCGCGACGAACGACGGCGTCGCCGCCGATTCGAGGGCGGCAAGCGCCTCCGGCTGGTACTGACCGGCGTAGACGACGAACGCGCCGGTAGGGTCGACGACGCGGGCGCGCACGACGTCCTCGTTGACCTGTTCGACCTCCGTGAGCACGCCGACGACGAACAGGCGATTGACCCGCGCGCCGGTCGGCGTCACGACGTAGTTGGGCGCGCGCTCCTCGTCGCTCTCGGCGTAGCTGTAGTCGGCATCGTCGAACTCCGCCGCGAACAGTCGGTAGGCGACCTCGCGTCGGTTGATCTCCTCCGATTCGCTCATGCTCCCACCTCCTGGAGGAAGCGACGAGCACGCTCCGCCGGGTCGTCCTCGCTCTCGTCGAACTCGACGGTCTCGAGGTTTGCGCCGTACTCGTCGACCGAGAGGTGGCCGCGAACGCGGTACTCCTCGCCGACGAGTTTCTCGGCGATGGTGTCCGCAACGACCTCCTGGTCCATCGCGTCGCGTGCCTGCTGGCGGGCGTCCTCGATGCCGCCGCCGTACACCATCTCGGTGAGGTCGCGGTCGAGGACGGCCGTGACGGTCTCCGTACCGTCGTCGAGGATGGCCTTCACGCGCAGGTCGTCCTCACCGTCTACGTCGCCGTGCTGGCGGCACTGGCCCTTCTGGACGACGCGGCCGCACTCCGGACAGCGCTGGATGAGCCCGGAACCGTCCCGTACCTCGATGACGTTCCCGACGAGTTCCACGTCGTAGGCGCCGCCGCGCTCGACGGCCTCCCGGATTGTGAGTCGGGTCGGCCCGCCGACCTCGACGTCGCGGTCGAGCGTCGACACCGTCGAGAACTCCGAGACGTTCACCGACGGGACGCCCCGGAACTCCCGGACGTAGACGTCCTCGAGTCGCACCGAGGCGCCCTCGGTGAGTTCGTCGTGGGGGTTCCAGTCGGTGAACGGGAGGCGGGCGGACTCGTCGCCGAGCACGCCGCTCAGGATCTCCGTCTCGCCGTCCCGGCCGTCGATGGTGCGCGTCTCGACTTCGGTGACGCGAACCTCCACGTTGCGGCCGCGGTCGCCCGGCTGGAGGTCGGCGAGGTCGCGGTCTCCACCCACGTCGTACGGAATGTCGATGGCGTCTGCCGTACTGACAGACGAGGACTCCCCGAAGTTCAACTCGGGGTTGCCCTCCCACTCGCGGACGCTGGCGTTCCCGATGGTGACGGTGTCGCCCGGTTCGAGGCCGAAGTCCTCCCACGCCGTGTAGGAGATCGTCCCGGTCGCGTCGGCGACTTCGCCCTCCCGGATGACGTGGTCGTCGCCCTGGTAGCGAATCGAGCGCTGGCCGGCCGTTAGCACCGTCACAGTCACGGTGACGTTGCCGCTGTCCGGCCCGATGTCGGCGATGTCCGCGGCTGACGGGCCGCTGGACTGGCTCTCGCCCTCGTCGCCGAACTTCCGGCGGAGGCTCCGCTTGGCCTCCTCGACGGGGACGCTGTACTCCACGAGGTTCTGCAGGCTCTCTTTGACCTCCGCTTTGTCTACACCGAGGTCGGAGGCGAGCTCCTCGGCGTGATCGTCGATGTTCATGCGTGTTGAACTGAGGCATCCTGGGGTAAAAGAGTTCCCGCGAGCGGGCGCGCGGCCGACACTGTGGAGGCCGCGGACGGACGAGCGGGGAACGCAGAGGTCCGCGAACGCGCGCTCGGGAGCGAAACCGGTTTCCCGTCCCCGCCGCCTACCCCGGGTATGCACGTCGTCGTGAACGCCGCGATGAGCGCGGACGGCAAACTCTCCACGCGCCGCCGCGAGCAGGTCGCCATCAGCGGGCCCGAGGACTTCGACCGCGTGGACGCCCTCCGCGCCGAGGTGGACGCCGTGATGGTCGGCGTCGGTACCGTGCTCGCGGACAACCCCTCGCTCACGCTCGACGACGCCGACCGCATCCGCGAGCGCGAGGAGCGCGGCGAGTCGCCCCACCCCGCGAGAGTCGTCGCGGACTCGCACGCCCGTACGCCCCCCGACGCGAAGGTGCTCGACGGCACCGCCGAGACGTTCGTCTTGGTCGCCGAGGAGGAGCCACGAGGCCACCGGAAATCACTGGAGGAGGCCGGCGCGACCGTCGTCGTCGCGGGCGACAACCGCGTCTGGCTGCCCGACGCCCTCCCGCAACTGGAGTCCCACGGCGTCGAGCGCCTCATGGTCGAGGGCGGCGGCGAACTCATCTTCTCGCTGTTCGAGTCCGACCTCGTGGACGAACTGTCCGTCTACGTCGCGCCGACGATCATCGGCGGCCGGGACGCCCCGACACTCGCCGACGGCGAGGGCTTCGTCGGCGAGTTCCCGGAACTGGAACTAACCGACGTCGAGCGCGTGGACGACGGTGTACTGCTCCGGTACGACTGCTCGTAACGGCAGCGGTGCACCGTTTCCCTGGAAATCCTCTTGTTTGCGGGGGATGTCTCGTACGCCATGGGCGGAGCAGTTGTCGTCCGACGTGCCGAACCCGCCGACGGTGACGACATCTACCAGGTGATGCGTCGGAGCAGGCGGGAAGCGTTCGCCGGGCTACTACCCTCGTCTGCGCTCGACTGGGGACCGGAGGTTCCCGACGAGTTCCGGGAGTTCGTCCGGGCGACGGTCGCGGACGAGGAGAGCGCCTTGCTGGTCGCTGTCCGCGAGGAGACGGTCGTGGGACTCGCCGAACTCGTGTGGAACCCCGAGGGGACCCGGGACTTCGCCGGAGCGACGGACGCCGAGTTGAGAGCAATCCACGTTCGACCGGCCGAGTGGAACGAGGGAATCGGTACGAAGCTCCTTCGTGTCGCGATAGACGCGCTGCCGTCGCGTGTTTCTGGGGTTGCGCTGTGTGTTCTCGTGGAGAACGAGCGGGCCCGGACGTTCTACGAAGAACGAGGCTTCGAGCAGACGGGAACGGTCGTCACCACGCATGGCGACGACGACGTCACAGAGGCCGTCTACCACCGACCGCTACAGTAGGCAGTTCCGCTACACTACCCGCTGTCCCAGTCCGAACACTGCACAAGGGAACCGTACGGTCAGCTACTACTAGTGCTGGTGGCCGGTCGCTTCGCCGTAGGTCATGCCGAAGCGCTCCTCGAACTGGTCGAGGGTCGCCGTCTCGATGGCCTGGAGTTCCTCGCTCGGGTCGTCCTCGTTGTGGTGGACGACCATGTGTGCGCGCTGGGCGAACGCCATCAGCGCGATGTCCCCGACGACCTGCGCCTGGGAGTCGTCGTCCTCCTCGCTGAACAGTTCGACGAGTTCGGCGGGGAGCGTGAGTTCGTCGGCGTTGCCGTCGGCGTCCTCGATGGTGAACGTGGTCTCGTTCATGTGCCGACAGAGGACTGCCCGCCTAAAAGGGGTGTGGGTACGCGGCTACCGTTGCGAAGGATCGATGTTCAGTCGTCGGCAGGCGCCGCTTCGCTGCCCTCGTCGGTCGCCACCGCGGCCTCGCCTTCGAGGTACTCGTCGGCGTCGATAGCTGCCTTGCAGCCCATCCCGGCCGCAGTGACCGCCTGCTGGTAGTGGAAGTCGACGACGTCGCCCGCGCCGAAGATGCCCTCGACGTCGGTGTGGGTCTGGTGGCCGCCGTCGCCGCCCTTCGTCAGGATGTACCCCTCGTCGTCGAGCTCGACGCCGGTGTCCTGGAGGTACTCCGTGTTCGGCGTGTGGCCGATGGCGACGAAGAACGCGCCGACGGGTAGCGAGAACTCCTCGGTCTTCTCCGCGTCGAGTTTGGCCGTCGGGTGGCCCGCGGGGTGCTGGGCGAGTCTGACGCTCTCGACGCCATCCTCCTTCGACCCGGTGACCTCGAGCGCCTCCGTGTTCCACAGCACCTCGATGTCGCCCGCGTCGACGTGCTTCTGGACGCGGTCCTCCCAGTAGTCCTCCGCGCGGAGGTCCTCGCGGCGGTGGACGAGGTAGACAGTGTCCGCGAACTTCGTGAGGAACGTGGCCTCCTCGGCGGCCGCGTCGCCGCCTCCGACGACGACCATGTCCTCGCCCTTGAAGAACGCGCCGTCGCAGGTCGCACACGTCGAGACGCCGAAGCCCATCAGTTCGTCCTCGCCGGGGATGCCAAGCGTGCGCGCGCT
Source organism: Halobacterium wangiae (assembly GCF_021249345.1). NCBI lineage: Archaea > Methanobacteriati > Methanobacteriota > Halobacteria > Halobacteriales > Halobacteriaceae > Halobacterium > Halobacterium wangiae. The sequence continues at coordinate 3,007,905 of NZ_CP089588.1, forward strand.
GGCGCCGGAGGCCGCGATGACGGCGTCCGCGGTGTAGACGGTGCCGTCGGTCAGTTCGACCCGGAACGGGCGCACGGAGTCGTCGACGGACGCCACCATCCCGTGTTCGATGTCGGCGCCGAAGCGCTCGGCCTGTTCTTTCATCCGGTTGATGAGATCCGGCCCCGAGAGACCCTCCGGGAACCCGGGGTAGTTGTCCACTTCGGTGGTCAGCGTGAGTTGTCCGCCGGGTTCGTCGCCCTCGAACAGCAGCGGGTCGTTGTTCGAGCGGCCGGCGTAGATGCCCGCGGTCAGCGCCGCGATGCCGGTGCCCGTGATGATGAGTTTGCGGTGCTCCTCGACGTCCGACCCGCCGTCGGCGATGCCGAGTCGTTCGTCGAGTTCGCCGCGCTGGTCGAGTTCGCTGGTGTCGTCCCAGCCGCCGATCAGTTCGTCGTCGATGAACACCTCGGGGGCGGTCTCGCGGCCGTTCGCGCGCTCTTTCATCTCCGCGAACAGCTCCTTGTCGCCCGTGACGTTGTACGTCACGTAGTCGACGCCCTTCGAGTCGAAGAGCTCCTTGGCCTTCTCGCAGTACGGACAGTCGGTCTTCGTGTAGATCTCCACTGTCGGCTCGTCGCTCATACTCGTACTTCGACGACCACGGGGTTTGTAGATTGTGTTGGGCGAGCAGGGTGCCGCTTCGTGACACCCAAGCGCTTACGCCGCCACTCCACGCAGTGACGACTATGACCGCGGACCTCCACGAGAAGATGGACCGCTACGAGGGGTTGCTCACCGAGGCGCTGGACGAGGCCGAGTCGGTCCCGCCGTCGGGGACGCCGCTCGGCGAGGCGGCAGCCGAGTACGAGGAGATGGCGAGGTCGTACCTCGAGGACGGCCGGCACTTCCGGGAGCAGGCCGACCCCGTCAACGCGCTCGCCGCGTTCTCCTACGGGCACGCGTGGCTCGACGCGGGCGCGCGCATCGGTCTCTTCGACGTCCCCGAGTCCGGCCACCTGTTCACCGTCTAATCACCGACTTGGGAGGTTTTACGGTACTCCGCCGCGACGCCCCGACCAATGGAGGCTGCGCTCTGGTACGTGTTGACCGGGACGCGCGGCGGGCCCAACCGGGTCCGGCTGCTGCGTGCCGTCGACGAGCAGCCGCGCAACGCGAACCAGCTCGCAGAGGACCTGGAACTGGACTACAAGACAGTTCGCCACCACCTGGACGTGCTCGTCGAGCACGACATCGTGGCGTCCAGCGGCGACGACTACGGCGCCATCTACCTGCCGACCGAGCGGGTGCGGGCGAACTGGGACACCGTCGAGAGCATCCTCGAGGAGGTCGAATGATGGACGAAACTGGGCCGCGAACGGTCGAATTTGGGAAAGCGTATAACTGTCGGAGTTGCCAACGGTGGTGTAGATGACCGTCTGGGCCGACGTCTCGCGGGTCGCGATGGGGGTGAACGTGGTACTCCTCCTCGGGCTGTGTGCGATCTGGGCACGGAACTACCGTCGGTTCGGCTCGAAGCACACCCTCGGGCTGTTGCTGTTCGGCCTGCTGTTACTCGGGGAAAACGCCCTCGGACTCTACTACTTCATGATGCACGCGACGCTGGCTGGCTGGTTCGGCGGGCTGCCGGACCTCGCTGGCACCGCGCTCATGGCGCTGCGCGTACTCGAGACGTTCGCTATCGCGTTCCTCGTCTGGGTCACCTGGGACTGACGCGTTCTGCGACGCCGCGGCAACCTTTTTCTGCACTCCCGTTGGACTGTGAGACATGGCTCACGAGGCGTTCGTCCAGCTGGACTGTCCCGAGTGTTCGAAGAACTGGGAGAGCACACCCAGCGAGTTGCCCCCACACGACGCCAACTTCAGCTGTCCGAACTGTCACGCGACCCGCCGTCTGGCGGAGTTCATGCGGACGGACCGCGACCTCGAGAACCTCAAGCGACTGCAGTAATCAGACCGCAGACCGGGCGCCACACGCCTCGCAGTGGAGGCGTTCGTCGCCCTCCTCGTTGGCTTCGATGTTCGTGTCCGGGAGGCCACACTCCGGACAGATGACGTACGTGTCGACGTAGTCGTCGAGGACCTCCTCGACGCGACGCTGCCCGAACTCACCGGTGAAACGCGCGCGGCCGCGGTCGTCGATCTGTGCGCTCGTCCCGAGTTCGTTCTGGATGAACTTCAGCACGTGGTCCTGCTGGCGGCTCAGGTCGTCGAGGGTCGACTGGAAGTTCTCGTACACCGTGACGTTCCCCTCCTTCCGGACGTTCGGCTCCGGCACCTCGAAGCGGCTCTCGTTGCCCGCGATGTCGGGTTTCTCCTCCATCGCGCGGTCGAGTTGCTCTTCGTAGTCCATACGAGTCCGAAGTGGCGTCCTGCACAAAAGCCTTTCATAAGAGGCGGCGGAAACGGCCGTGAACGCGGTTGTCGTTTCCCAGAAGCCGTGTTAACGGTTCTCAGGATAATACTATAACCCCTTACCCGTTAGAACCGGATGTCATGAAGAAGCAGGAGCTAATCCACCTTCACGGCCTTCTGGCGGAGGTCGGGAACTACTACGAGCAGCGTGAGAACGACGACATTCCACTCGACGAGTACGAGGACCTCGGTGTACGACCGACATCCATCCACAAGTCGAAAACCGACCACAAAGCAGCGGTCTTCGCACTGGCCGGCGGCATCACGTCCACGATGAACGACGCCGAAGAGACGGACGCAGTCCCGGCCAAGGCCGACTAACTCGTCGGAACGCGACGGTTCCTCGTGCAGCAACACCCTCCAGCGACGGCTCCACCGACCGACACGCCCTCCGCCGACGGCTCCACCTGTTACGTTCTCAGTCCACCTCGCCCGCCTCGTCGTCGCTCTCCTCGATCTCCTCGACCGTGAGCACCTCCAGGGGGATGTTCTCCAGTCGCTGGCCGATCTCCTTGCGGGCGATGCGGGCGGCGTGCTCCTCGCGCTCGACGTTGAACACGGTCATCTCCAGTTCCAGGGCGACGAGACTCTCGTCGGCCGCGACGAACGCCGGTTCGATGACCTCCCCGCAGTGCGGACACGACCGGTCGCCCATGCTGATCTCGACGTAGTTGAGATCCGGGTTCAGCATCTCGCCGGTCTTCGAGATGGCGATGCGTACTGCTTCGTCTGCGGACTGCACGTCGTAGACCGGGACTGCAGCCTCGACGACCACCCTACAATCCATAGCTACGTGACCTGTTCGCGGGCGACGTAGAAGAAATTTGGCCCGGAACCGAACCCGTCTTGTCCCGCGACGGCCAACCTCGCCCGATGGAGCGCGGCGCGATTCCCCTCGACGAGATCCCTGGCGCGGTAGACCTCCAGTCGACCATCGAGAGCGGGCAGACGTACCTCTGGTGGCGACCGGACGGCGCGACCTACGAGACGGCCGGCGCGTACGGCGGCGACGCCTGGTACCGGACCGTCGTCGACGGCGACGTCGTCGAGGCCAGACAGACGCCCGACGCCGTCGAGTGGCGCTCGACGACGGACGCCGCGCCGCTCGTCCGGGAACTGCTCGGCCTGAACGACGACCTCTACGCGATCCGGTCAGCGGCCAGCGACGACGACCTCGTCGCGTCCGCGTGGGACGCCTACGACGGCCTCCGCATCGTCCGTGATCCGTTTTTCGGCTGCCTCGTCTCGTTCATCTGCTCGGCGCAGATGCGCGTCGAACGCATCTTCGCGATGCAGGAGGCGCTCCGCGAGACGTACGGCGCCCCGATAGCGTACGACGGCGAGACGGTGTACAGCTTCCCGGATCCCGAGGCACTCGCGGCAGCCACGGAAGCGGACCTCCGCGAACTCAAACTGGGCTACCGCGCACCGTACGTCCAGCGAACCGCAGAGATGGTCGCGTCCGGAGAGCTCACGAGGCAGGACGTCGCGGGTCGCGCCTACGAGGTCGCTCGCGACGAACTCACGGGGTTCGTCGGCGTCGGCGATAAGGTCGCGGACTGCGTCCTGCTGTTCTCGCTGGGCTACCTCGAAGCCGTGCCGCTGGACACGTGGATCCGGACGGCCATCGAGGACTACTACCCGGACTGCGACCAGGGCAACTACGCCGACACCTCGCGGGCCATCCGGGAGCGGCTCGGCCCGTACGCTGGCTACAGCCAGACCTACCTCTTCCACTACCTGCGGTCGGGGAACGGGAACTAAGGCGCTCGCAGACCCACGTTCGCCCATGACGGAGCCGACGCGCGCACACGTCTTCGTCTCGGGCCACGTCCAGGGCGTCTACTACCGTGCGACGACCCGCGAGAAGGCGGGCGAACACGGCGTCGACGGCTGGGTACGGAACCTCGACGACGGCCGCGTGGAAGCCGTCTTCGAGGGCCCCGAGGACGCCGTCGAGGCGATGGTGGACTGGTGCCACGAGGGGAGCCCCGCGGCACACGTTGAAGCCGTCGACGTCGAGTACGGCGAACCGGAGGGCGAGACCGGGTTCCGCGTCCGCCGGTAGTCGCCCGGCCCCCACGGTTTTAGGGTGGGTGGCGACGAACGACCGGACATGATCACCAGCGAGCGCATGGCCGTCGTCGATCGGAACGCGGCCGCCCTCGGCGTCCCGCAGAAGCAGTTGATGGAGTCCAGTGGGAACGCCGTCGCCCGCGAGGTCCGGGACGTCGCCGACGCCGACGCGAGTGTCGCCGTCGTCGCCGGCCGCGGGAACAACGGCGGCGACGCGTTCGTCGCGGCGCGCTTCCTCGACGACTACGACCTGACCAGCTACCTGCTGGGTCGCCCCGAGTCCATCGCGACCGACATCAGCAGGGAGAACTGGGAGGCACTCCGGGAGGGGGAGTACGACGCACGCGCGGTCAAAGATTCGAGAAACATCGACCTCGGCGACCCGGACGTGGTCGTCGACGGACTACTCGGCACGGGCGTCTCCGGCGCGCCCCGCCAGCCCGAAGCGTCGGCGATCGAGGCCATCAACGACTCGGACGCGACGGTGGTCTCGGTAGACATCCCCTCGGGGATGGACGCGGATTCGGGCGAGACGCCCGGGGTCGCCGTCGACGCGGACCGCGTCGTGACCTTCCACGACCAGAAACCCGCGCTCGCCGACCGCGGTGACGTCACCGTCGCCGACATCGGCATCCCGGAGGCCGCGGAACTGTTCGTCGGCCCGGGCGACCTCCAGCGCCTCGAACGCGACCCGCAGGCCCACAAGGGCGACTTCGGGCGCGTACTCGTCGTCGGCGGCGGCCCGTACACCGGCGCGCCGGCGCTGAGTGCGCAGGCGACGCTGCGTGCGGGCGCCGACCTCGCGTTCCTCGCGGTCCCCGACACCGTCGCGGACAGTGTACGCGGGTACAGCGAGAACCTCATCGTCGACTCCCTGGTCGGCACCCGAATCGTCCCCGAGCACGTCCCGGAACTCCTCGAACGAGCGGCGGACGTCGACGTGGTCGTGTTCGGCCCGGGCCTCGGCGACGCCGAGGACACGCTCGCCGCCACGATGGCGTTCCTCGAATCGTTCGACGGGACGGCGGTCGTCGACGCCGACGCGCTCCAGGTCGTCCCCGAGGTGGACACCGACGCGACGCTGGTCTGCACGCCCCACCAGGGCGAACTCCGGCAGATGGGAGGACCGAGCGCCGACGACTGGGCGGAACGAGCGGACGCCGTCGAGGAGTTCGCCGCCGAACTCGGCCACACGCTGCTCGTGAAAGGCGCCTACGACGTGGTCTCCGACGGCGAGACGACTCGCGTGAACCGGACCGGCAACCCCGGCATGACCGTCGGCGGGACCGGCGACGTGCTGGCCGGTGCGACCGCCGCGATGGCGTCGACGCTCGACCCCGTACCCGCAGCGAGCGTGGGCGCGTACGCCAACGGCGCGGCCGGCGACCTCGTCGTCGACGAGCAGGGGTACGGCCTGCTCGCGACGGACCTACTGGACGCACTGCCGCGGGCGCTGTGGGGTGACCGCGATGAGTGAGAACGACACGGGCGACGACTCGACCGGAGACGACCTCACACACACGACCGACGACGGGGACGTGCAGATGGTCGACGTCGGCGACAAACCGGATGCGGCGCGGCGGGCGGTCGCCCGGGGCGAGATTCGGCTCTCACCGTCGACCGTCGACGCCATCCGCGCCGACGAGATCGGGAAGGGCGACGTGCTCGCGACGGCCAGGGTGGGCGCCGTACAGGCCGTCAAGCACACCTGGGAGACGATCCCAATGTGTCACCAGATCCCCATCACGAACGTCGAGACGGAGTTCGACGTGCGCGACGACCGCGTCGTCCTGGAGGTTGCCGTGGAGACGACCGGGAAGACCGGTTGCGAGATGGAGGCCCTCGAGGGCGTGACGACGGGACTGAACGTCGTCTGGGACATGGTGAAGGCGGCGGAGAAGGACGACGACGGACAGTACCCGGGCACCGCTATCGAGGGCGTGGAGGTCGTCTCGAAGGAGAAGCGCGTGCTGGACTAGGCTTCGGCGACGAGTTCGCTGGCCTTCGCGTGGGACTGCTCGACGACGGTGGGCCGCGCCTCGAAGTCGATGACGACCTGTTCGTCGCCGTAGTCCACTTCGCGGACGTAGGCGTGGTCGTGGACCCAGGAGACGACGCTCATCGTGTCGTCGGTCATCGGGAGGACGAGTTTCTCACGCTCCCGCGGCGGGAGTTCGGCGTCGATGCGAGCACGGAGCGCGTCGAGGTTGGTGGCTTCGAGGCCACTCACCGCGACTGGGTTCGGCGCGAGCGCCGACAGCGCCTCCATCTTCTCCGCGAGTTCGTCGTCGTCGACCGTGTCCACCTTGTTGAACACGGTGACGATGGGCGCCTCGTTGCGCTCGTAGAGGGTGTCGTGGCTCGTCGTCAGCTTCTCCCGTATCTCGTCGATGGACTCGCTGGCGTCCACGACGAGGAGCACGAGGTCGGCCTGGTAGACGGACTCCAGGGTCGACTTGAACGACTCGACGAGCCAGTGGGGCAGGTCGCTGATGAACCCGACGGTGTCCGTGAGGAGGACGTTCCGGCGGTCCATCTCGAGGCGCCGGGTCGTCGTACCGAGCGTCGTGAACAGTTTGTCCTGGGACTCCGCGGTGGTGTCCAGGTCCGGGTGGAGGTCCTCGTTCTCGTCGACGTCGAGGTCGTCGGCGAGCTGGCGGAGCAGCGTCGACTTCCCGGCGTTCGTGTAGCCCGCCAGCGCCACGAGGTCGAAGCCGGACTCACGGCGGGTCTCCCGGCGCTGTTCCTCTGTCTTCTCGATGTTCGCCAGTTCGTCGCGGATGCGGCTGATGCGGGCCTTGATGTCCTGCTCGCGGCTCTCGTCGTACTCGCCCAGCCCCATGAACCCCGGGCGCTCGTCGCGTTTCGCGAGGCTCGTCTTCGCCTCGGCGCGCGGGAGTTCGTACCTGAGCTCCGCGAGTTCGACCTGCAACTGGGCCTTCCGCGTGTGCGCGCGCTGCCCGAAGATGTCCAGAATAAGGCGGAAGCGGTCGACGACCTCCGTGTCCTCGGGGAGGCGCTGTCCGAGGTTGTACGTCTGGTAGGGTCCGAGGCGGTTGTCGAAGACGACCCGGTCGGCGCCCGTCTCGTCGACGACCACCGCTAGCTCCTCGACTTTCCCCTCGCCGAACTGGAGGGCTGCGTCGGCCTTCCGTTCCTGGGTCACTTCCGCGGCCACGTCGTAGCCCGCGGCGCGCACCAGGTCCCTGATCTCGGCGGTGTCCGGCGTGCCGTCGTCAACGCGCTTGGCGACGACTGCAACGTTCGTATCGGTTCCTGTCACTCGCTGTGAGCTACGCCCCGCCGATACTTAACTCCGGGGCGAGGAACGTGTCGGAAACCGTTCGACTGAGCACAAGAGGTTTACCAGTTGGTTGCACACTACCCCCTATGCCAGACGTAGATCTCACCACGCTCGGCATCGAGTTCGGCGGTGGTGCGGGCATCGGTGCGATAATCGGGTTCGCCGCGAAGAAGATCGCGAAGCTCATCGCGGTCATCGTCGGCCTCCAGCTCGCCCTCTTCAAGTTCCTCGAGTCGCGGGGCATCCTCCAGGTCGACTGGAACCGCCTCACCGCGGGGATGGTGAAGGCGACGGAGATGGGGTCCAGCGGTGCGCCGCCGTCGTGGATGAACACCATCCTCTCGACGCTGTCGGTCAGCGCAGGGTTCACGGGTGGCTTCCTGCTGGGCTTCCGGCGCGGATAACTGGCCGCGAGCGGTTATCGCGTGTCCAGTTCGTCTTTCTCCTTGACGATCTGCGTCTCGCCCTCCCCCTCCGAGACCTCGTTGACGAGTCCGTAGAAGTCGTTCTGCATCCCCGCGGGGAACGTCAGTACGCCGACCCACGAGCCGTCGGCCTGCCACTCCTCGCGCTCGAGTTCCGCGAACTCGCGGACGCGGGCCTGGCCACTCCCGGCGTAGTCGGCGGGCAACTGGACGGCCACGGTCACCTCCTCGAACCGGATGGGGATCACCGGCCGGAGCGCTTCCAGGGCCTCGTCTACCTGCTGTTCGGCGGGCGTCATCGGGTCGACGGTGAACCCGGCCTCCTCCAGCGCGCTCTCGATGCGCTCCGGCGGGTGAGGCGCGTCGTCCATCTGCGGGTTGATGGCGTTGCGCGTGATGGTGTTTACGAGCTTGCGGCGCTTCTGCTCCTGCATCTCCTCGCGCTGCTCGGCGGTGATCTGGATCTCCCCGCGCTCGATGACCTCCGGGATGATCTCCAACGGGTCCGTCGTCCCGAACACCTCCTCCAGGTCCTCCTCGGCGGGTCGGTCCCCCCGGGAGGCGTTCTCGAAGACGTCGCGCGCGGCGATGACGTCCTCGAGTTCTCCCTCGAACTCGCCGCGTTTCATCTCCAGGGCGGCGTCCGGGTCCACGAGTACTTCGAATCGTTCCCCGTGCGTCTCGAGCCGAGCCGTCACGGCCTCGTCGAGTGAAATCATACGCGTCGTTTCGTCGGGTCACTAAAAAGACCTTCTCCCGTGAGCCGTGGTAACGTGGACCAATCGCGGTGTCCGTTCTACGTCTCGGACTCTTCGTCGCCGTCCGCCTCCTGCTCGTCGTCGGCCTCGCCGTCCTCGGGTAGCAGTTCGTGTTCGCCCAGGTACTCCTGGATCTCGTCGTCTGACAGTTCGATGAACGCGGCGGTCTCCGCGTCGATGGTGGCGACGCCGACGTCCTTCGGGGAGAGGGAGTCCCGGATCTCGCCGAGCGCGCGCAGCGCCAGTTCGACGCCCTCGTCGAGGGTGAGGGTGGGTTCGTACTCGTCCTCGAGGTAGCTCTGGACGTCCGAGCGGTTCTCGCCGATGGCGATGGCCTTCCACTCGTAGGGCGTCCCCGAGGGGTCCGTCTCGTAGAGGTGCGGTTCGCCGTCCGAGATTCCGCCGATGAGGAGCGCGACGCCGAACGGACGCGCGCCACCGACCTGCGTGTACTGCTGGATGTGGTCGGTGATGTCCTTCGTGAGCGTCTCCACCGCGATGGGTTCGTCGTAGCGGACGCGGTTGACCTGGGCGTCACGCCGTGCGAAGTCGATGAGCTGGCGGGCGTCGGCGACGTGACCCGCGCTCGCGATGCCGATGTGTTCGTCCGCCTTGTGGATCTTCTCGACGGACGCCTCCTCCATCAGGTTCGAGCTGATGCGCTTGTCCACGAGGAGGACGACGCCGCCCTCGGTGCGGACGCCGATGCTCGGCGTGCCGCGCTTGACGGCCTCCCGAGCGTACTCGACCTGGTAGAGTCGGCCGTCCGGGGAGAAGATGGTGATACCGCGGTCGTACGCCTGTTGCTGGTTCTGGCCTTGCATAGTTCACCTGCAGTCGAATGTCGTCGCGCCGACGAACGACCCGTCGCCCTCCACGTCGACGCGCTCGCCGCGGACGACAGCGCGCCTGGAGTCGCCGTCGAACGCGACTGTCTCGTCCGATGAGGATTCTGCTCCGTCTCGTAAATACTTTTCCGCGGCCGCCCTGATCGTGCCCGAGACGCCCCGGACGGCGACTCCGATCGGGTCGTCCCGGACCGAGTCCACGCACGCGACGGCGGCGCGCGCTCGCTCGACCTCCCCGCGTCGAACCCGGAGGAGCGCCTCGCCGGTCCCCGAGTCGAACGAGAATCGGACGACACGGAGGTCGGCGTCCGCGCTCCCCACGTCACCCACGAGGTTCTGGGCGGCGAACCAGACGCTGCGCTGGAAGTCCGCGCGGGAGACGTCGGCGTCCGGCCACGCCTCGAGTCCGACGGCGAGGTACCGCCAGCGCGGCCGGAGGTGTTTCGGGAGGTGCTTCACGCCACTACGTTCGCCCGGCTCCCATTTGTCAGTTTGTGTTGGGCGACGGACCGGACGCCGGTCGCGACGCGCGCCTACACCCGTTCGGCGACCAGCACGCCGACCTGCTCGTGGACCATCTCGACGGCCGTCAGCGCGTAACCCGCGTCCGTGAACGCGTCCGCGAGCAGGCCAACCGTCGCCGGGTCGTCGACCTCCGGACTGAAGAACGGGTCCTCGGGGTCCGGCGCTCCGAAGAACATCACGTCACCGAGCACGATCTTCCGGGGACCGAGGGCGGCGATGGTGGCGATGGCGTCGCGCTTCTCTGCGTCGCTGAGGTGGTGCATCGCGAAGTTCGAGGTGACGATGTCGACGCGAGCATCGCGAGCGTCTGCTTGGAGCGGCTCCGCCGACCCAGCGTCGACCCCCTCCGGGAAGTTCGGGTCGCGGAACCGTCCCTCGCCGAACTCGACGTTCTCCAGGCCGCGCTCGGCGGCCTTCTGGCGGGCCTGGGCCAGCATCCCCTCGCTGATGTCGCGACCGACGACGCGCCCGGCGTCTTCGGCGAGGCCCAGTGCGATGGCGCCCGTCCCACACCCGAGGTCGAGGACGGTGTCGTCGCTGTCGGGCGCGGCGTGTTCGATGACGAGCGCGACGCACTTGTTGTACTCGGCAGTCTCGTTCTCGTCGTACTCCGCGGCGACGTCGTCGAAGCGAGCGGCGTGCTCCTCAAGCGTCTTCTTCATGGTCGGCGACTTCGACGCCCGGCGCAATGAACTCCTCGGACAACAGCTCTCGGTTGCGCTCGGCGAGGACGCCCCACTCCGCGAGGCCCGCCCGGACCTGCTCGCGGTCGAACCCGATCTCCTTGCCGACGGCGAGCAGTTCCCGGGGGGCGCGCAGTTCGAGGTGGGAGGTCGGGTCTGCGCTCACGACGAACGGTGCGTCGTAGTAGAACACGAGTTCGCGGAGCTTCCGGAGGTCCCGCAGCGCCTGCACGCGCTCGCCACCGTTCGCGCGGAGCACGCCCGAGAGGTCGAACTCGATGCGGACGCCGTTCTCCTTCGCGGCCTTGACGACGACGTGGTTGACGTCGCCCCCGCCGCGCATCGGCCCCGCCAGCACGTCGACCTTCGGGGACTCCGCGACGAACCGGTTCACTGGCGGCGTGCCGCCGCGCACGACCAACACGGTCGTCTGCTCGCGGAGGCTGGCGATGGAGCCGCTGGCGTGCGAGCGGTCCTCGGCGTCGATCTCCACGCCGTCGACGACGTCCACGCCGTACTCCTCGCGGACGGCGTCGAGGTCGGCGTCGGGGCGGGCGTCGCTCCGACTCCGCACCACGACGCCGTCGAAGCCGTCGCTGGCGGCGGTCAGCGCGAACCGCGCGACGGTGCTCTCGCCGTCTGGGTGGGCGTGGACGGCCTCGTACACGCACTCCCGTTGGACGCCCCCTCGTAAAAACGGGTGCGGTCCGGGCGCCGGTTAGGGGCGGCCAAACGTGTTAGGCAGGCACCAACTATCTCGATCGTACCCGTACTCGACAGTATGACAGAGAGTACCGAGAACGCGACCTGGGACGACCCCGAGGCGTGCCCGTTCTGTGGCGAACGGCTCCGGAACGGCGGCGCGGGGTTCGTCGAACACGCGGACGCGAACGCCGACTGCAGGACGCGCTTCGACGAGTGGCGGGCGAACGTCGCGGGCGACGTAAACCCCGAGTGGTCCGGGTAGCAGGACAGTCGCGTCGTCAGGCCAGCGCGTCGCGGGCGTTCTCCACGGCGGCCTCCTTGTTCGCGGGGTAGGCCTCGACTTTCGCGCGCAGGGAGATGCCGTTGCCGAGGCGCGCGTCCCCGAGGAACGCCTCCTGCTTGTCGAGGTGGACGAACAGCGAGCAGTTGTCGTCGACGCGCTGGTCGAGTTCCGCGCGGATGCGGTCGATGTCCGCGCCGTCGCGCAACTGGCCGAGGACGTGGCGCATCTCGTCGGCGCGCTCGACGCGTGCGGAGAGCACCACGATACGGTCGCCGTGGTGGCCCTCGGACTCGGCGCGTTCGAGTTCGACGTCCTCGGGGAGGAAGTGCCGGAGGGCGTCGGCGACGCGGTTCTCGTCCTCCGTGTCGTAGCAGAACGCCCGGAGGTCGACGTAGTGGAACGGAACCTCGCTCATTGGCCCTGGCTACTCACCGGACGCCTAAAAGGGACGCTACTGCGGGTCGCTGTACGGCGCTACTCCTCGCTGTCTTCTTCCGCGTCCTCGACGTCCTCGCCGTCGGCGGCTTCGAGGTTGTCCGAGGGGACGCCGGCCTCCTGGCCGTCCTCGAAGCTGACGGTGTAGTTCGGCTCGCCGAACATCGTGTCGACGACCTGCGTGACCGTGCCGGTCTGGCCGTCGTACTCGCTGTGCTTGTCGTGCAGGACGACTTCGTCGTCTTCCTCGAAGCTCATACCACTGGCTTCCGTCGGCCCGCTCAAAAACACCCCGATTCCGCGCCCTCAGAACGACGACAGCGTGACGTCGCGCGTCCCCCGTAACTCGCGCTCCACACGCGAGCGGTCCCAACCGAACGGCGAGAGTACGGTCGCTGCGGCGCGCACGAGGCGGTCGGCGTAGTGGTCGGCGTCGTAGTCCGCGCAGTCCTCGAACGGGAGACGGACGCGTCGCCGGCCGTCCGCGTCGTCGGCCACGACCACGTACTCGACGCTCTGTCCCGGGTGGCGCTCGATGCCGTGTGCCTCGTACCGGCGGAGCGCCCCGACCGTGCGCGTCTCCCGGTCGTACTCGCCCGCTGGCTTCGACGCGCGCCGCGTCACCACGAGGTCCGCGGGAGCCACGTCGCCCGCGCGGAGCGTCGCGAGGTCCCGGGAGAGCGCGTCCACCACGACGCCCGGGTCGCCGCGGTCGAGGACGCGCAGCCACTCGCGCTGGCAGTCCGCGACGAACGGCGGCGTCGAGCGGCGCCGCGCCTCCACGCCCCGGAGTTTGTAGTCGTCTGCCCCAGCGACCTTCCCGAAGTACGACGTGAGCGCGCCACCGCCGCCGTCGCGTCGCGGTACGAAACAGACCCAGTCGTAGTGGCCGTCGCGTTCGAGGCGGACGCGCAGGTCGTCGGTAACGCGCTCGCAGACGGCGTCCAGTGGCTCCGGGTCGTCGCCTGGCGTCACCCAGACGCTGTCGACGATGGCGTGGACGACGTGCCAGCCGGCGGCCTCCAGGGCCTCCTTCGCCGAGAAGAGGATGTCTCGCGCGTAGGCGTTGATGGCCTCGTGGCACTCGATGCGACCGAACTTGCTGTTCCGGTAGCCCTGGTAGCCGAAACACGACACCAGCACCCACTTGATGGCCGCCGACTCGGCCTCCAGGCGCTCGTCGTCGTCGCCGCCGCCCTCTGCCGCCAGTTCGCGCTTGATCTCGGCGCGGTCGTCGAGCAGCGGGCCGAGCACGTCCGCGAGGAAGCCACGCTCCGGACAGAGGTTGTAGTCGAGTTCCGGCACCACCGTCCGGTCGGGGTGGCACTCACAGAGCACGGTGTCGGGGCTGACGTTGTACTCGCGGATGATGGTCGGGTACAGCGACGCGAAGTCCACCGCGTACACGTCCTCGTGGCGGCCGACCTCCGGCGCGAGCGTCGTGCCGCCGCGGTCCGCCGCGTGGAGCGTGCGCGCGTCGGTGAACTGCTCGGGTTCCCACTTGTTCCACGGCACCAGCACGCCGCGGTCGAGGGCCTCCCGGGTCTGCATCGCGGTGAGGACGTTCCCGATGCTCGCCCACCCGGCCTCCTCGATGGGCTTCCACGAGCGCTCGACGAGGTAGCGCAGGCCAGCGAGGCCGGACTGTCCCCAGAGGAAGCTGTTGGACTCGTCCAGGACGGCCCGCCCCGGCACCGTGTACCGGGCGGGCGAGTGGCCGGTGCGCCCGTAGCTCTCGTACGTGTTCGCGCCCGAGAGCTGGGTGACGCCGCCCGCCTCGCGGCCCCACTGCAGCGACACCCCGACCTTGCTCGCGCGGTCGGCGACGAGGTCGAGGAGACCACCGTGGCTCACCACCAGCACGTCGGGGTTCTCGCGCTCGATGCGGGTCGCCAGCGTGCGCAGGACGGCTGGTTCGTCGCCCGCGACGCGCTCGCCGTCGATCCGGAGTTCGGTGAGGTCGCCGTCGGCGAGCGCGCGGGCTGTCGTCCGCACCGCGAGCGTGCGCAACTCGCGGGCGGGCGTCGGGTCCGTCCCCGTCTCCACGCAGTACCGGAATCCGGGCGAGAGGTCGACGTTGTACAGCCGGAACGTGCCGGGGGCGCGGCCGCGCTCATGGCGCTCGCGCACCTCCCGGGCGAGCGTCCGGACCTCCCGGACGCGGTCGACGTCCACCGCCAGCACCTCCGTCCGGTCGTCGGCGTGCAGGTCGAGGAAACGCTCGACCCAGCGGAGTTCGGCGACCTTCGGGTCGTCTGCGAGCGCGTCCGCGAGCGACCCGAGCACGCCGTCGGTGGCGTGGACGAACACGGTCGGCCGGTAGTCGGTGTCGCGTTCGGCGCGCGCCCCGTCCGCGGTGAGGTGCCACGCCGTCACGCCGTCCTCGTCCACGTCGAAGGCGTACGCCATCAGTCGAGGCGCTCGCGGAGCTCCCGGAGCGCCGCCTCCTGGGCGACCAGCATCGAGAGGATGGCGGCGCGCTCCGGGTCGACGGCGTTCAGGTGGCCGGCGGCGTGGGCGTGGTTCCGGGCGCGCTCGAACACGCGGTCGAAGTCCTGCTTGCGCTCGCGGCGGAGCGCCCGCCGGAACGACTGGCAGCGCTGCTCGTAGGCGTCGAGGTGGTCGCGGTACGTCGCGTTCGTGCGCCCCATCAGGCCACCACCTCCGGTTCCGGGGCCGCGACGCGCTCGGCCACCCGGCCCGCGATGTCGACCCAGTACGGGATGGTGGTCTGCCAGCCTCGTCGCGTCCAGTACGCCGTCGTCTCGACGTCCTCGCCCTCGAAGCGCGGCCCGAACTGCGTCTCCTCCACCGAGAGTTCGGCGTCCGCGTAGTCGGCGACCCGGTCGTCGTCCGTGGCGGTCACGAGCACCGGCACGTCCCGCGCGTCGGCGAGCGCCGAGAGCGTGGACAGCGACGCCGTCCGTAGTCGCTCGGCCTCGCAGGCGAGCAGGTCGTCGTCCCGGTAGCAGTCGTCTACCGCGGGCGCGACGACGAGACTGGTCGGCCGCCGGGCGTCGGCCACCAGCTGGCGGACGAGCGCGTGGTGCTGGTGGGCGGTGAACGCGCGCGCCACCTGCACCTGGTCGAGGACGCGGTGGGAGCGCGCGGCGTCGGCGAGCGCGTACGTCGAGGCGTGGTTCCGGGCGTCCACCCAGCGAGCGGGGCCGTCGCGGCGGTCCAGTGCGGCGACGACGAGCGCCGCGATTCCGCCGCGGTCGCCGCCCCGGAGCAGTGTCACGCCCGAGTCGAGCGTCGGCAGTGGGTCTGCGCGTGGCATACTCGAATCGAGTGTCGACACGGCGGATAACGCACCGCCAGCCCCGTAGTGAAAGTGAAAGTAGACGGCGCTATCCGGATGCAAACGTGTATGTGACGGCGCTCCGTGCGGCGCGTATGACCGGTTCGGGCGACCTCGACCACTGCGGTGTGGGCATCCGCGGCGTGGCGGTGGCCATCGACTCGTTCGTCTGGTTCGTGCTCCTGTTCGTCGCCGTGTTTCCGGTCGCCGCCGTCACCGGCGACGTCTCGACGTCCGGCGGGACGACGAACGCAGACCTGAGCGGGACGCCCGCCGTCGTCGCACTGGCGCTGTGGCTCGCACTCGGCGTCGGTTACCACGCGCTGCTGGAGTGGCGGTACGGCAGGACGGTCGGGAAGTACCTCGTGAAGATCCGTGCGACGAGCGCGGACGGGTCGTCGCTCTCGCTCCGGGAGGCGGTGGTGCGCAACGCACTGCGCCTCGTCGACTGGCTCCCGCTGTGCTACGCTGTCGGCATCGCTGCCGTCCTCACGTCGGGCCGTGCGCAGCGACTCGGCGACCGCGTCGCCGACACTGTCGTCGTCCGAGACTGACCCTCACTCCGATCCGAACGTCTTCCCCTCGCGCTCCTCGGCGCCCATCCGCCGGAGCGCCGCCCGCGAGTTGCTCGCCTCGTAGCCGAAGAACACGTCCTTCGCGTACTCGTCGGCCACCTCCGCGGCGTGGACGAGGTTCTCCACGTCGACGTTGACCGCGTACAGTTCGATGCTGAGCGGCGCGTCGAGGGCGTCCTGGAACCCCGAGGCGATGGTCTCCAGCCAGTACGTCGTCCCGTAGTGGGTGTCGTACAGCGGGACGACGAACTCGTCGACGTACGCCGAGAGCGCGTCCAGGTCGAGGCCCGCGCGCTCGTAGAGGTGACCCGGGTACGGGTCGGGGTAGAGCGTGAGGTACGTCCGGCCGGGAATGCGGTCGGCGGCCTCGGCGACGAACTCCGTGATGACGCTCGCGCGCCAGTCGTACCAGTCGTCGACGTCGCTCTCCGAGAACGCAGTCTCACACCGCTCGCAGTGGCAGTACTCGGCGCGTGGGAAGCCGACGTCGTCGAGGCGCACGTCCTCGTTGAGTTCCGCGCACGTCTCGATCACGGTGAGCACGCCGGTCCGGTAGTCCTCGGCGAGCGGGCAGATGTACGCCCAGTCGAAGTACGGCTGCTCGCGGGTGGCCCGGTTGCCCTCGTCGTCGACGGGGACGAGGTCGGGTTCGGTGCCCGCGGTGGCGTTGTCCCCGAAGCAGGAGACCATGTTGACCGCGTTCTCCACGGGGTCGGTGTGCCGGCCGGTGACGTCCTTGACCTCGTAGAACGCGCGGTCGAACTCCGGCCAGTCGAGTTCCTCGGCGTTTCGGGTGACGACGCCGTACATGAGACAGGGTTGACTGCGCGACCGCGTAAGTCGTTCGGAAAGAGAACCGCGAGAGACGTGTCCGTCAGTCGATGCGGTCGACGCCGTCGTCGACAGGTTCGGCGTCGCCGCCGAGGAAGAGCTTCCAGACCAGCGCGATCACGACGAGGGCGAGCGCGAACTTCAGCAGTTTTCCTGCCATAGCTGCTAGTATCGTGCGAGCAACTAAACGCTTTGTGGGCTCAGTTCTGCAGGTAGTCGGTGACGTCCTCGCGGACGATCTCGCCGCAGTACTCACAGCGGAGCCCGTCGTCGAGCACGGCGAACGCCGCCTGGACGGGTTCGCCGGCGTTCGTGATGCAGTCGCGGTTCGGACAGCGCAGGACGTCGGTGACCCGGTCGGGGCGTTCGACCTGGCGCTTCTCGACCACGTCGTAGTCCCGGATGATGTTGATGGTGGCCTCCGGTGCGATGAGCGACAGCACCTCCAGTTCGGAGTCGCTGAGCTCCCGGCCCTCGACTTTCACCACGTCCTTGCGCCCCATCCGGTCGGAGGGGACGTTCATGCCGAGGCTGACGGTCGCGTCGTCGTGGCCGTCGATGCCCAGCAGTGAGAGCACGTGGAGGGCCGCGCCGGCGGTGACGTGGTCGACGACGGTGCCGCTCTGGATCTTCGAGACGCGGAGTTTTGTGTCTGTCATAGCAGGAGGTCGAGGAGGGCCATTCGGACCGGGACGCCGTTGTGTGCCTGTTCGAAGTACGTCGCGTTCGGGCTGTCGTCGACCTCGGCAGCAATCTCGTCGACGCGCGGGAGGGGGTGCATCACCGCCAGGTCGTCCTTCGCCGCCTCCAGCGTCTCGGCGGTGATGCGGTACTCGCCGGCGACCGCCTCGTACTCGTCCTCGTCCGGGAACCGCTCGCGCTGGATGCGCGTCACGTAGAGCACGTCGAGGTTCGGCAACACGTCCTCGAGTTCCTCGTGTTCGCGGACCTGCGCGCCGGCCTCGTGGAGGTCGTAGCGGACACTCCGCGGGAGGCGGAGGCTCTCGGGGCTGACGAAGTGCTGGCGGACGTCGAAGTTCGTGAGCGCGTGCGCCAGCGAGTGGACCGTCCGGCCGTACTTCAGGTCGCCCATGATGCCGATCGAGAGGTCCTCGAGGCCCGCCTGCTCGCGGATGGTGTAGAGGTCCAGCAGCGTCTGGCTCGGGTGGTGACCGGCGCCGTCGCCGGCGTTCACGACCGGCACGTCGACGTAGTCGCTGGCGAGTTTCGCGGCGCCCTGCTTCGGGTGGCGCAGGACGAGGGCGTCGGC
This sequence comes from Halobacterium wangiae, assembly GCF_021249345.1. Classification (NCBI taxonomy): domain Archaea; kingdom Methanobacteriati; phylum Methanobacteriota; class Halobacteria; order Halobacteriales; family Halobacteriaceae; genus Halobacterium; species Halobacterium wangiae. The sequence goes on from NZ_CP089588.1 coordinate 3,026,339, forward strand.
GTACCCCTCGACGACCCGGACGGTGTCCGCGAGCGACTCGCCCTTCTTCACCGACGACGACTCGACGGAGCCCATGTCGACGACGTCGCCGCCGAGGCGCTTGGCGGCCGCCTCGAAACTCATCTTCGTGCGCGTGCTCGGTTCGAAGAAGCAGAGCGCGAGCAACTTCCCCGCGTGCAGGTCGCTCGCACCCTCGAGGTCCGCGTCGAACTCCGCAGCCCTGTCGAGCACCGTCTCGACGTCGGCCCGGGAGAGCTGTTTGGCGGTGAGGAGGTGGTCGTGACGCATCGGTGGAGAGCGCGACGCCCAGGAGCGTAAAACTCTCGGAGTGGTCTCGGAGTGGCCCGGAGGTTCAAGTGCGATGACGGGACCACTGCGCGTCGTGTTGGCAGTCGCTGGCGGTAAAGGTGGCAGCGGCAAGACGACCACCGCACTCGGTGTGGCGTCCGCGCTCGCCCAGCGGCGGCGCCGGCCGCTGGTCGTGGACTGCGACCTCGACGCGACGAACCTCCACCTCCGCGCGGGCGTCCCGCGGGACCCGGGAATCGACGCCGGAACCGACCCCGCCGCGGTCGCCCACGAGTCCGCGGTCGTCCCGGGAGTGGACGTCCTCCCCGCAGGGAGCGCCGACGGCGACGTGCTCGACGAGGTGCTCCCGCGACTCCCCGACGACCGACCTGTCGTTCTCGACTGTCCGGCGGGCGCGAGCGAGGCCGCGGCGCGACCGCTCCGCGCTGCGAGCGGCTGTCTGGTCGTCGCCACTCGCGGCCGCGAGAGCGTCGAGGACGCGGTCAAGACGCGGCGATGGCACGGGCAGTCGGCACGCCGGTTCGCGGTGTCGCGGTTTCTCGCGAACGGTCGGTCCCCAGGGGGCTCGCTCGCGCCCTCGACGCACAGCGGGTCGTCCCCGTCCCGACTGCAGGAGAGCCTCTCGGGAGCCCGGAGACGGACGCAGCGCACGCGAAACTGGCGGTCTGCGCGGAGCCAAATAGTTAACTTGCAGCGGTTCGTTGCGGACAACGAATGGCCAGGCGGCTCTCGACGGGCATCGACGTGCTCGACCGAGAACTGGGTGGCGGGGTGCCGGCAGGGACGGTGGTCGCGTACGAGGCGCCTCCCGCGAGCCAGGGGGAGCTACTGCTGTACGAGCTCACCCGGCCGCGACCGACGCTGTACCTCACCACCGACCGCACCGAGCAGGCCGTCCGCGACGCCTTCGAGGCGACGAACGCGCCGACGGGCGACCCCCAGTTCGGCTACATCCCGGGCGCGGACTCCCTAGAGAACGCTCGCCGCGCGTTCCGCAGCGTCCCCGAGGAGTCCACCGTCGTCATCGACCCTGCGGACGCGCTGGAACGCGCCGACCGGGGCCGCTACGAGAACTTCCTCAACGAACTCGGCAACCACATGCGGAACGTCGGCGGCGTCGCCGTCCTCCACTGCCTCGACACCGACCACGAGGGGCCGCTGCGCGGCACCACCGAGCACATGGTGGACGTGGTGTTCCAGTTGCAGGTCGAGGAGAACAGCGGCGAGGTCGAGACGACGCTCACCGTGCCGAAGTTCCGCGGCGGGAGCGCGCTCGACGCACCGATAAAGCTGAACCTCCGCGAGCGCGTGCAGGTCGACACGAGTCGCGACATCGCGTAGCGAGCCGTCCTCCGCGTCGTCGGTCGCAACGTGGCGTCGCCACTCCCAGGTCGAACGGAGAAACCGCGTCCCAGACGGCGGTCCGTCCGGCGCGGGAGAAGGGAGTTTACTCCTCGTCGTCTTCGGCTTCGAGTTCTTCGACGATCTCGTCGGCGTCGACGTCGGCGTCCTCGAGGGCGTCCTCGATCTCACCGAGGTCCTCGCCGCCGCCCATACCGCCCATGCCACCCATCATGCCGGGCATGCCCGCGGGCTGGCCGTCGATGATCTCCTGGACGATGACTCGGTCGAGGTCGAGCATCTCGATGAACTCGTTGAGGATCTGCTGCTTGCCCATCATCCACTGCTGGTTGAACTGGAGCTGCGGGGACTGCTCGATGTACAGCGTCTCCTTCTCGACGGTCTCCGTCTCCGACTCCTCGTCCTCGTCGTCGCCTTCGACTTCCTCCTCAACCTCGTCGGTCTCGATGTGCATGTCGAGGTCGACGTCGAAGTACATCTGCATCAGGCCCTTCGCCTTCTCGACGCGGTCCTCGGTCTCGCCGACGATCTCGTAGTCGTACTCGACGTCCTCACCGGCGAGCGGGTGATTGAAGTCGACGCGGGCGCGGCCGCCGATGACGGCCTCGACGTGGCCCTGCTGGCCGTCGATGTCGACGTGTGCACCGGGGTAGCGCTCGTCCTCGGGGATCTTCTGGGCGCTGACGGTGCGGACCTGGTCGTCGTCGTACTCGCCGAATGCCTGCTCGACGACGACGGTGCCCGAGTCACCGACCTCCTTGCCGACGATGTCGTCCTCGACGGCGTCGAAGATGTGACCCTCGCCGATCACAATGGTGCGCGGGGAGAAGTCGCGCTCCTCGGTGTCGACGCCCTCCTCCTCGGCGGTCTCCTCGTCGGTCGTGTCCACGAGATCCTCGCTGTCGACCGTGAAGGCGGTGTAGGAGAGTTCGACGAAGTCGCCCTCCTGGAAGCCGCCCTGTTCAGCGTCGGATTCATCGGCCATGTCGGCCTCGGATTCGTCGCTCATACCCGTACGGACTCCCGTTCCACCCTTAAGAATCACGTTTCGTGCCTGTCAGCGTCGGTCGGTACGAAACGTCGGCGGCGGCGTCGCGTTACCGACCACGGAGAGACGTCGAACGGGCCGATACGTGTCTCTAACGCCGCCGGACGTCGACTGGAGCCTGTCGAGCACTCGCAAGCGCCGGCCTTTTCTCGGGCGGCCGCGTGCGGTCGGCCATGTACGAAGTGGAGGTGAAGGTGCCCGCCGACCTCGCTGGGGTGCGCGAGCGACTCGCGGACGCCGGGGCGGAGCGCGTCGCGACCGTCGCCCAGGCGGACACGTACTTCGACGCACCGCACCGGTCGTTCGCGGAGACGGACGAAGCGCTCCGCGTACGGCGAGTGGCGACGGCGGTGCCGGGGTTCGAGCGCGACCGGCCGCTGCCGGCGCTCGTCGACGACGTCCTCGACGGCGAGTACGGCGAGCGTGGGGAGTCCCGCGTGACCTACAAGGGGCCGCTCGTCGAGACCGAGTCGAAGACCCGCGAGGAGTTCGAGACGGTCGTCGACGACGGCGACACGATGCGCGAACTGCTCGGGCGACTCGGCTTCGAACCGGCAGCGACCGTCCGGAAACTCCGCGAGAAGCACATTCTGGGCGAGTTCGCCGTCCTCCTGGACGCGGTCGAGAACGTCGGCGAGTACGTCGAGGTGGAGACCGAAGTCCCCGACGAGGACGCCGTCGAAGCGGCCCGGGAGGCCGCCTACGAACTCCTCGAGTCGCTCGGCCTCGACCCCGACGAGCAGGTCCGCACGTCGTACCTCGGCCTGCAGCTCGAAGATGCGTAGCGCGCATATTGTCGACGCTCTCTCTTTTCGCAAGTTATAGAAGCCGAGCCCGGGTAGAGTGGCGCAATGACCGAGCGGAACATCCAGGTGCAGTCGCTCGACCGTGGAGCGGTCGAGGACGAAACCGTCGAGATCGTCGAACGAAAGGGGCTCGGCCACCCGGACTCCATCTGTGACGGCATCGCCGAGCACGTCTGCGAGGCCCTGGCTCGCGCCTACCTCGACCGCGTCGGCGAAGTCCTCCACTTCAACACGGACGAGACCCAGCTCGTCGCCGGCCGTGCCGCGCCCGCCTTCGGTGGCGGCGAAGTCATCGAACCCATCTACATCCTCGTCGTCGGCCGCGCCACCAGCCACTACGTGGACGAGGACGGCACCGAGTACCACATCCCCGTCGACAGCATCGCGCTGGAGGCCGCCCGCGACTACCTCGGCGAGCACCTCCCGAACCTCGACCTCGAGACCGACGTCATCGTCGACGTGAAACTCGGCGAGGGCTCCGGGGACCTCCAGGAGGTCTTCGTCGAGGACGGCCCCGACGTCCCGATGGCCAACGACACCTCCTTCGGCGTCGGCCACGCACCCCTGACGGAGACCGAACGCGTCGTCTACGAGACCGAGCGTTCGCTCAACGGCGCCTACGGCGAGGACACCCCCGCGGTCGGCGAGGACGTCAAGGTGATGGGGAAACGCGAGGACGACCACATCGACATCACCGTCGCCGCCGCGCTCGTCGACACCTACGTCCCGAACATGGAGGCCTACGAGGCCGAGATCGAGGCCATTCGCCAGCACGTCGAGGAACTCGCGAGCGAGTACACCGACCGCGACGTCACCGTCCACGTCAACACCGCCGACGACTACGACGCCGGCTCGATCTACCTCACCACCACCGGCACGAGCGCCGAACAGGGCGACGACGGCTCCGTCGGCCGCGGCAACCGTGCGAACGGCCTCATCACGCCCAACCGCTCGATGAGCATGGAAGCGACCTCCGGGAAGAACCCGGTCAACCACATCGGGAAGATCTACAACCTGCTCTCCACCAAGATTGCCGAGAGCGTCGTCGCCGAGGTGGCGGGCATCCGCGACCTCCGGGTCCGGCTGCTCTCCCAGATCGGCCGCCCCATCGACCAGCCACACGTCGCCGACGTCCACGTCGTCACGGAAGACGGCGTCACCATCCCCGACGTCGAACCCGAGGTCGAGGCCATCGTCGACGACGAACTCGCCAGCGTCACCGACATCACACAGCGCGTCATCGACGGCGAATTGGATACCTTCTGAAGCGCACTTTTTGCGCTGCGGGAGGTCGCTACGCGACCCCCGCTCGGCAAAAACTTGCGGAAAAAGCACTCCTCGCTCCAGCGCGCCTTCGGCGCTTAGTCGCTCGTCGGCCTCCGCTCCTTACAGTCGCGGAGAGAACCGCTTCGCTCTCGTGAACGCTCGCTCGCGGATGCTAGCCTCCACCAGTAGCGTACCGCTCTTAACTCGTTGCTCGCGTAGATTCAAGTAGGAAGCCGGGACCAATCCGTCGCGTGACCTGAGTAGGAGTGCGAGTCCGGTCGAAGCGGGAGCGTGGCACGCCGGCTCGCAGCGACGTTTCGCCACCTGTACGCACACAGCCGAGGGGGCAGTCTGCCCACGAGAAGGCGATAGGCGTTTAATGCCGGGACGGCTTGCATCGACCATGCTACCACCCGGTGCGGACTCCGTGGTCGTCCGACACGGCGACGTGGGGGTGAAGTCGAGCCAGGTGCAGGCGAACATGGAGACGACGCTCCGGGAGAACCTCGTGGCGATGCTGGGTGCCCGTGGCGTTCCGGGGACCGTCGAGCGAGAGTGGGGTCGACTGCTCGTTCGTACGTCCGACCCAACTGCAGCAGCGGACGCTGCAGCGGATACGTTCGGTGTCGTGTCCGCCAGTCCCGCGGTCTCCGTAGCGCCGGAGATGGAGGCCATCACGGACGCGCTCGCCGACGCCGCCCGCGAACACTACGACGGCGGCGCGTTCGCGGTGGACGCACGCCGCGCCGGCGAACACGACTTCGACAGCCACGACGTCAACCGCGAGGGTGGGGACGCCGTCTGGCAGGCCGTCGAAGGCGAGTTCGACCCCGAAGTCGACCTCGACGACCCCGACCTGACGTTCTCCGTGGAGGTCCGCCAGGAGGAGGCGTTCGTCTTCCTCGAGACCCGCGACGGCCCGGGTGGGATGCCGCTCGGAACCCAGAAACCGCTGGTCGCGCTTGTCTCTGGCGGCATCGACTCGCCGGTCGCCGCGTGGGAGGCGATGAAACGCGGGTCGCCCGTCGTTCCGCTCTACCTCGACCTGGGACGGTTCGGCGGCCCCGACCACCGCGCTCGCGCCGAGGAGACCGCGCGGCGACTCGCCGAGTTCGCGCCTGGCGAGGACTACCGCCTGCGCGTCGCACCCGCCGGGGACGCCGTGCAGCGACTCACCGAGCGGACCGGCCGCACGCGGATGCTCTCCTACCGCCGATTCATGTACCGCGTCGCCGAGCACGTCGCCGAGGACGTCGGTGCCGTGGGAATCGTCACCGGCGAGGCGATGGGGCAGAAATCGAGTCAGACGGCAGCGAACTTCGCCGTGGTCGACGGGGCGACGGCCCTCCCGATTCACCGCCCACTGTTCTCACTCGACAAGCAGGAGATCATCGCCCGGGCCCGCGAGATCGGCACCTACCGCGACTCGACGCTCGACGTGGGCTGTAATCGGCTCGCACCGAGTCAGCCGCTGACCGCGGCGCCCGCCGAGAGCGTCCGGAAGGACGAACCAGACGACCTGTTCGAGTGGGCGCGTGAGGTCGCCGACGCCGTCGAACGGCCGGCGGAGGTGGAGGCGTGACCCGCGTCTGCATCGTCGGCAAGGACGACGTCGACGTCCGCCTCGACCTCTTCTCCTACGAGACGGCACGGAGGGCGCTGGCCACCTACGACGTGCGCTCGCCGTACGAGAACACGGTCGCCGTCGACACGGTGAGTCTGGGAGCCGCCGTCTCTCTGCTGAACGACCTGAACTGGTATCTCGTCCGCCTCGCCGACGAGGCGTTCGTTCTCGAACCGTCTATCTCGGAGACCGAGTGGCTCTCCCGGGACCTCGCGGCCGCAGTCAGAGACAGCGAGGTACGGGCGTCCGAGACGGACGCGCGCCTGAAGGTGTACGGCGTCGCGGACGGCGGACTCGTCGAACCGATGTACGTCACGCGGGTCCAAGGAGAGCGTCCCGACTACGACCTCCGGGACGTCGAGGAGACGGTCGTCGTTCGGGTCGCCGAGTCGGAGTTCCAGACCTAGTCGAAGACGCCCGCCGAGAGGTAGCGCTCCCCGGAGTCGGGGAAGACGGTGACGACGAGCGGGCAGTCGTCGTAGGGGTCGCCGCCGTCCGCGAGCGCGTCCTCGTCGACGTCGGCGTCCGCGAGGTCCTCGGCGTCGAAGCTGACCTCCGGGCAGTTGAGTTCCGGTTCGGCGATACGCTCGGCGACTCGCCACGCGGTGACGTAGGCGGCGCCGCTGGACTGCCCGACGAGGATCCCCTGTTCGCGCGCCAGTTCGCGGACCGCGGCCTCCGCGTCGGCGAGCGCGACGGTCTCCACGCGGTCGATGACGTCGCGGTCGACGAGGTCGCTGACGAACCCGGGCCCCATCCCCTGGTAGTCGTCGCTCCCCGACTCGCCGGTGGAGAGCACGGCGTTCGCCGCTGGCTCGACGGCGACGACCTCCATGTCGGGGAACTCCTCGAGGAGTCGCGTCGCCGTGCCGGTTATCGTCCCGCCCGTGCCGACGCCCGCGACGAACGCGTCGATCTCGCGGCCCTCGACCTGTTCGATGATCTCTTCGGCGGTCGTCCGGTAGTGCGCTCGCGGGTTCGCCGGGTTCTCGAACTGGGAGACGCGGAAGCCACCGACCGCCTCGGCGAGTTCGTCCGCGCGCTGGTTGGCGGTCGTCATGTCGCCGTCGACGAGTTCGAGGTCGGCACCGTACGCTCGCAGCAGTTGCTTGCGCTCTTCGGACATCGATTGGGGCATCACGATGGTGAGGTCGTAGCCGCGCGCCGCCGCGACGACGGCGAGCCCGATGCCGGTGTTGCCGCTGGTCGCCTCCACGAGGCGGTCGCCGGGCTGGACGAGGCCCTCGCGTTCCGCGGCCAGCACCATCTCGCGGGCCGGGCGGTCCTTCGCGGAGCCGCCGGGGTTGAACCCCTCCAGTTTGGCCGCGATGGTCGCGCCCTCGGGTGCCGGCACGCGGACGAGTGGCGACCCGATGGCGTCCAGTATGCTGTCCTTCATTGGTGAGAGCTACTCACTGGGAGAGTAAACATGTGGCGGGCAGTGGCAGGCGCTGCCGCCTCTACAGGCTACCGAGGTGGGTGTCTCCGAAGCCGGTCGGTTCCTTGAGCCCGTACCCCAGGGCGCGGTCCGCGCCGATGTGGGCTGCCCAGACGAGTCCGCCGAGGACTGCGAGTTCGACAGCGAACGCCAGTCCGGCACCGGCGAGCGCGAGCGGGCCGGCGTAGAGGTGGACCGCGTTGTACGTCCACGACCCGACGCGCGGCCCGGCGAGGTAGCCGACCATGCCGAGGTCCGGCAGGAGGACGAGCAGGAGGTAGAGCCACCACGCGCCGTCGAGTGCGACGAAACTGCCGGTAGCCGCGAGGAACACCGCTAGCCCTTCCAGGCGGAGGAGTCGAGTCGTCGCCATGGGAACGTGCACGCCGACTGACCGGATAGTCGTGTCGGGCGGCAACCACCGCGACGAGCGCGAGGCTTTTGCCGGGTCCACGCCAATCCGGGGTATGACACTGAACACGATGGAGCCGAACCCGACGTGGGGTGCCGACGCCTACCCGGAGGTCGTCGAAGCGTTCTCGGACCTCGACGACGACGCGGTCGTGCGGGTGTGGGGCGCGGACTGGTGTGGCGACTGCCGCTCGCAGCTCCCGGACTTCGCCGCGGCGCTCGAGGCGGCGGGCGTCGAGAACGTCGAGACGTACCCCGTCGAGCGCGAGGACGGGGAGAAAGTCGGTCCGCAGGTCGAAGCGTACGACGTCACGCTCATCCCGACCATCGTCGTCGAGCGCGACGGCGAAGAGGTCGCCCGGTTCGTCGAAGAAGAACCCACGAGCCCCGAGGTGTACCTCGCGGATCGGCTCAGCGACTGAACTCCGCGAGCCACTCCTCGATCTCTTCTGCCGAGGACAGCGGTGGCGAGCACGCGCGCCGACAGACGTAGGCGGTCGGGCCTTCGACGCTCTCCCGGTCGGCCCAGACGGGGGGTGCACCGTCGATTTCGAGGGAGTCGAGCCACTCGTCCAGTTCGCCGTCGGTCCGCGGTCGGCGACTCAACAGCCGGTCCGGCAGGTACGCGGTGCCGACCGTTCGCCGCCAGTCCTCGGGCAGCGAGTCCGCGGCGACCGTGACCTCGCGGTGGCCGACGGCGTGCGTGTCGGCGGCGAGGACGAGTGTCGGGTGGGCAGCGGGACTGCGCTGGACGCGCTCGCCGTACCGTTCGAGCATCGCCTCGGCTGCGTCCGCGTAGCCGGCGTCGGGGTCGATCGCGTCGAGTGCGAGTAGCGTCTCGGCGGCGACGCCCACTGGCGAGGGTGTCGGCCCGCCGTCGACCGCCTGCGAGCGCACGTCGACGTCCTGGACGGACGCCGGTGTCTGGTAGAGTGCGCCCGTCTCGTCGTCGTAACAGGCGTCAAGGAGGGCGTCCACCAGGTCGAGTGCGAACCCGAGGTGCGCGTGGTCGCCGGTCGCCTCGTAGGTCGCCAGCGCGCCGGCCGCGAGGTAGGCGTAGTCCTCAGCGTAGCCGACGCCAGCGACGTTCCCCTGGATGACCCGGCGCGCCAGACGCTCGCCGTCCCACAGTTCAGAGCGGACGTAGTCGACGGCGTCGGCCGCGCGCTCGGAGTAGGAGTCGCCTTCGTCGCTCGCACGCTCGTTCGCGTCGTCGAACGCGAGGCCAGCCTCCGCGTAGGCTCGCGCCATCAGTCCGTTCCAGCCGGCGAGCACCTTGTCGTCGCGGGCGGGCCGCGGGCGGTCGGCGCGTGCGGCGCGGAGTCTGGTCTCCGCGGCCGCGAGCAGGTCGGCTACCTCGTCCTCGGTGTAGTCGAACTCCGCAGCGAGTGCTTCGGGAGTGGCGGAGACGGTCAGCACGGTCTGGCCGTGCTCGAAGTTGCCGGCCTCGTCGACACCGTAGCGAGCGCAGAACAGGGCTGCGAGGTCGGCCGGGTCCGCGTCGGCGGGCGCCTCGTCGGCGTAGTCGGCGACCGCCTCGTCGACCTGTGCGGGCGTCCAGACGTAGAACGCGCCCTCCTCGCGCTCTCCCTCGGGGTCGTCCAACGGCGGACTGCGCGCGTCGAGCGTCGCGTAGAAGCCGCCATCCGGGTGGCCGAGTTCGCGGTCGACGAACGCCAGCGTTTCCGCGACGACGTCGGCGTAGCGCTCGTCGCCGAACACCCGGTAGCCGTCCACGTACGTCCGGGCGAGCGTGGCCTGGTCGTACAGCATCTTCTCGAAGTGCGGGACCGTCCAGTCGGCGTCCGTGCAGTAGCGGTGGAAACCCCCGCCGAGGTGGTCGTAGAGGCCGCCGCTTGCCATCGCGTCGAGTGCTTCGCGAGCGACGGTCCCGTACTGGTCGTCGGCGGACTCCTGAGCGCGGAGCATCGCGTCGACGCGACCCGCCTGCGGGAACTTCGGCGCGCGTCCGAAGCCGCCGTTGTCGCGGTCGGCAGTCCTAGCGAGCGCGTCAGCGGCGTCGTCGAGCGGACTGGACTCGCCGAGGTCCGCGGCGTCCGGGAGGTCCTCCAGTTCGCCCTTCGCCGCGCCGAGCCACTGCTCGGCGCGGTCCTCCAGGTCGTCGCGCTCGGTCTGCCAGGAGTCGGCCACGTCGTCGAGCAACTGCGTGAACCCTGGCTGGCCTCGCCTGGCCTCCTTCGGGAAGTACGTCCCCACGAAGAACGGCTTCCGGTCGGGCGTGAGGAACGCCGACAGCGGCCACCCGCCGCCGCCCCGGACGACCTGACAGACCTTCATGTACAGCGAGTCCACGTCCGGACGCTCCTCCCGGTCGACTTTCACCGGAACGAAGTGCTCGTTGAGTGCCTCGGCGACGTCGTCGTCGGAGAACGACTCCTCCTCCATCACGTGACACCAGTGGCACGCGGAGTAGCCGATAGAGAGGAAGATGGGGACGTCGCGCTCCTGTGCTGCCGCGAAGGCCGCCTCGTCCCACGGCTGCCAGTTGACGGGGTTGTCGGCGTGCTGGCGGAGGTAGGGGCTCGCCGCCTCGTCGAGTCGGTTTCGGCGCGTCGGGTCGGTCATGTGTGGTCGTCGGGGCTGCGAGCGGGTAAATCCCCGAGTACCGACACCGCTCTGGGCGGACCGGCCCGCAGCACGGTGTGCACGAACGAGCATACACGCGGCCAGTTGAAGGGCAAGGTTTACACTTGCTTGCTCACTCCGTTCGGGTATGACCGAACGCGTCCTGCTCGTCGGTGGCGGCGGCCGCGAGCACGCCATCGCCGACGCGCTGGCCCCCGACTGCGACCTCTACGCCTGCGCGAGCAACCGTAACCCCGGTATCGACCGCCTCGCTGAGGCGTTCCGGGCGCTCGACCCGAGTGACACCGACGCAGTAGTCGACTACGCCGAGGAAGTCGAGGCGACGCTCGTCGTCGTCGGCCCCGAAGGCCCACTCGCCGCGGGCGTCGTGGACGCGCTCGAAGACGCCGGCATCTACGCCTTCGGCCCGAAGCAGGCCGAGGCCCGCATCGAGACGGACAAGCCGTTCCAGCGGGAGTTCATGGCCGAGGCGGACGTCCCTGGACAGGCAGACTTCGAGACGTTCACCGACGCCGAGGCGGCCGCCGACTACGTCGAGACCGTCGCTGGCCACGTCGCCGTCAAGCCCGCCGGTCTCACCGGCGGCAAGGGTGTCCGCGTCACCGGCGACCAGGTGACGAAGGCGGAGGCCGCGGAGTACGTCCGTAGCGCGGGCCACGACGAGTGGGTCATCGAGGAGCGACTGGTCGGCGAGGAGATCACCGTCCAGGCGTTCGTCGCGAACGGGGAGTTCCGCGCGACTCCCGTAGCCCACGACCACGGCCGCGCCTACGAGGACGACGAGGGTCCGAACACGGGCGGTATGGGCAGCATCGCCGGTCCCGAAAAACTGCTGCCGTTCGTCACCGAGGCGGAGTACGAGGCCGCCCTCGAGACGATAGACGCGGTGGTCGAGGGACTCCCCGACTACCGCGGCATCCTCTACGGCCAGTTTATGCTCACCCCCGAGGGCCCGAAGGTCGTCGAGTTCAACGCGCGCTTCGGCGACCCGGAGGCGATGAACACGCTACCAGCAATGGAGACGCCGCTGCTCGACGTGCTCACCGCGGCGCGGGACGACGACCCGCTCCCCGACCTCGAGTTCGCCGATGTCGCGACCGTCTGCAAGTACGCCGTCCCCGAGGGCTACCCGACGAACCCGGAGGGCGGTGTCCGCCTCACCGTCGACGAGTCGTCGGTCGGTGACGCCCAGCTGTTCTACGCGAGCGTCGACGCGCGCGACGACGGCGTCTACACGACGACCTCGCGGTCGTTCGCCGTCGTCGGCACCGGCGACACGCTCGCGGAAGCGAACGCGGAGGCCGAGGCAGCACTCACCGACCTCCCCGAGGGCCTGCGGGTCCGCCACGACATCGGGAGCGAGGAACTGCTCCAGCGCCGCGTCGACCACCTCGCCGAACTGCGCGGCGAGTAGGGCGGCTCAGTCCTCCAGCAGGCGGCGACGGGCGAACGAGACGAGGCCGCCGAGGTAGCCCGTCCCGAAGGCGGCGACGATGAGCGCGCCGAGTGTGTTGAACACGAGGTCCGTGACGATGTCGTCGACTCCCTTCACGGCCAGTGGCGCTTCTGCGCCGAGCGAGCGTGCGAGCGCTCCCGAGGCGAACTCCAGCAACTCCCAGAAGACCCCCGCCGCCAGCACGAAGACGACGATGAAGACGGCCCGGAACTCGCCGGGGACGTCGATCTCCGGAGAGTGCTCCTCGAACGTCCGGAGTATCACGTAGCCGATGCTAGCGATCACGACCGCCGAGACGGTGTGGGCGACGCTGTCGTACCACGAGAACCAGTCGTAGGGTCCCAGCGAGCCGAACGTGTGGATGGAGATGGACAGCGTGACCCAGAGCGCGAGCAGCGGGTCCATCGAGTAGCCGTACTCGTGGCGGACCAGGGCGGGTAACAGCGTCACGCCGAGACCGAACGCCACGCCGAGTGCCAGCCCCAGCCGAACCGTGACGAGCGTGTAGAGGAGCAACAGGAGCAGTCCGGTCTGCATGATCAGGACCGCGATGCGCTGGGCGCCGTCGGGAAGTGTGAGTGAGCGGTGTCCCATTGGTGTCACTCGACGGTCGGTTCCTCGGCAGTTCCCGCCTCCTCGGCTCGTTTGAAGTACAGTTCGAAGGCGCCGCCGACGACGACCGCGACGACGGTGACGAAGACGAAGTCCCACTGGATGTCCGCCTGGCTCTGGACGTACTGGGTCCCCAGCCACTGGTCCGAGTAGTACTGGACGACGGTCCACAGTCCCTGGACCGCCATCGTCGTCAACGCTGCGAACGCGACCGCGAAGCGCCTGCTCATCTCCACGTCCGTGTACGTGTCCAGTTCGGCGACGCCGACGAGCGCGAGGCTGGCGACGGCGGTGTAGGCGGTGATCTCCTGGTGGATGCCGACCGCTCGCGCGGCCATCGCGGCGGCGCCGACGAACAGCACTGGCCACGGAACCAGCACCGTCCAGTCTCTGGTCGACAGGGTAGGGAGGGCGGCGACGAAGACGAAGACGACCGCGAACCCGCCCCAGAGGAGGGTCCCGAAGACGAAGCTCTCGACGGCCGCCAGCAGGACGACGCCGAGCAATCCCCACCCGAGGAGGGCGTTCGTCCGCGCACTGGGGTCCCGGAGACGACGTACCGACACACCGGACCTACGCGAGATTCGCGTAAAGGTATGGACTCCGTACTCGCCAGACGGGACGGCCGAAGGCGGCAGGAGCAGTCCGAGTCGGGCAACCGACGGACGGGAAGCGGCCGGCCGCTACTGCGTTCCAGTCGACGTGCTCTCACTGCTCGGGAGTTCGACCACGTCGACGTCGCCGCCGGTCTCGGGGTCTCTGTCCTGGGCGGCGCGCACCGTCTCCCGCGCGAGTTCGGCCGCGTCGACCAGTTCGGGTCCGACGTCGGCGTGCTCCAGTCGACCCAGCGCCACGGACGAACCGGTCCCCAGCGCTGCCTTCGCTGCCGAGACCGTGCTGCCGTCCTCACCAATCCGCTGGAACTTCGCCCGCCCCTCGCCGTCGTGAGCGGCGACGACAGCGGCGACGCCGAGACCCTCGGCGACGTCCGCGGCGATCTGTCCGAGGTTCGTGATGCCGACCTCGCGACCCGCCTCGACGTCGAGCTGTCGAAGCTCCGCTTCGATACGACGACCGAACTCGTCGACGTCGCCCTGGTCGCCGACCGCGCCGGCCACTGCCGCGTCGAACTCGAACAGTCGGCGGACGCGTTTGCTCGTCACGTCGCCGTCCTCGACGGCGAGTGTGTCGGCGGCGATCACGACGCCGTCCTCGGTTTCGACGGCGACGACGGTCCCCATCGACTCACCTCGGGGGGCGCCGGCTCATCGACGTCTCCAGCGGCGGAGGAGCCGCCGAACGGCCGTGGCCGCGACGACCCCGGCGACCATCCTGCCCGTGCGTCCGGTCAGACGTTTGCGGAGTCTGCCACCGCCCGATCCGCTGCTCGTCGTCTCGCTGGACGACGGCTCGCTGGACGACGACGCGCGGTCCTCACTGCGTCCCCTGGAACGCATCCGTCGGGAGATGGCGGCAGCGCCCAGGCCCGCGGCTGCGACGCCTAGCCCGAGGCGCCGCCGTCGGGAACCGCCGGACTCCGATTCGGACGACGGTTTCCCTCGTGCTCGTTCGCTCGACGTCGTTTCCTCCTCCGTGCTGCTCCTTGACGGGAGTAGGCTACTCATTGCACCCTCTCAGACGGCGGCGGCGAGTATAGTTATCCAGTGCTGTCCGTGGACAAGGCGTCGATTACGGGCACTGCTTCGGGTCCACCAGCACGCCGAGGTGGGGCACGCGGTCCCGAACGACTCTTAGAGGGCTTTGGTGTGCCGGGTGTGTGCCTATTCCGCTCACCGGAGTAGTACTGTCGATGGCACTGCTGTCACGACCACGGACGGACGAACGGGAGGAATCGTCGGAGGGTGGGTTGCTGCGGTCGGCCGGGAACGGCGCAGTCGGCGGCGCGCTGGCGACAGTCGTGATGACCGCCTACCGCATGCCGGTTGCCTCGTCGCTGCCGCCGACCGCCGAGTTCTGGGCGCAGTACGTCGCGGGCGGCGAGGCCGACGACCACCCGGTCCCCGCGCTCGTGCTACACCTGGGCTACGGTGCCACGGCGGGCGTCGCGTTCGGCGCCCTCTTCGGACCGTTCGAACGGCGCACGGACAGCGACGAGGCTCGCGAGACCGGCGGCGTCGTCCTCGGGACGCTGTACGCGCTGGCGCTCTCTCTATTCGGTGAACGGGTGGTTCTCCGCGGCCTCCTGGACGTCGACCTCGACGCCACGGAGTCGCTCATCTTCCACGTCGGCCACCTCGTCTACGGTCTCTCGCTGGGGTCGTGGGTCGCGTCGGAGTCGACGGTCGAGGACCTGGAGCTGCAGTGAGCGTCAGTTCTCGATCTTCTCGACGATCTCGTTGGCCTGCTCGCGGGCCTTCTCTTCGCCGACGTTCTTGGCGATGAGGACGGACTGGACCTCCCAGTCGTCGCTGCCCTCGCGTTTCCCGGTTCGGACCTCGCTCCCCTCCGAGACCGAGTCCGACGCGTTGTCCGCCCAGTCGGGCGTCCGGATCGTCTCGAAGTCGTCGGGGTCGCGGTACCTGACGTGGATGTACTCGTCCCCAGTCTCGACGGCCTCCGGGTCGGGGTGGTCTGCCATGTGTGAACGTAGGACTCGGAGCTGGAAAAGGCGTGTGGCAGCCCCAGCGAGGAGGTTCTGGCCGTCCGCGGTCCCACGGGCACGCGAACTCCCACAACCGCTTAACACACCCTGTATGGGCAAGCCGAACCGTGAACTTGCCGACCGGCGTACGTTCGTCTGCATGTCTCTCGCAGAAACCGTCGAGAAAATCGATAGACTGAGCGACGAACAGCGCGAGTGCATCGAGAACTGCAACGAGGCGGCAGAAGTCTGTGAGTGGTGCGCAGACGAGTGTCTCGGTGACGCGGATATGGAGGAGTGTGCCCGACTCTGTCGGGACGTCGCCGACCTCACCTCGCTGCACGCCCGGTTCATGGCACGGGGTTCGAACTACAGCAGCGACCTCGCGGGGATCTGCGCAGACTCTTGCGAAGCGTGTGCCGACGAGTGCGAACAGCACGACGCCGACCACTGCCAGCTCTGTGCGGAGGTCCTCCGGGAGTGCGCCGAGACCTGCCGGGAGATGGCGAGCGCGTAGGTCGAGGTCCAACCGTCGGACGGCTACCCGACGACGCCAGCAGTCGACGGACTCGCCGGCGGCGGCCCGTTCGACGGCGTAGAGTCACCGCGAGTCGAACGCCAGGTCCTCGTCGAGTCCCTCGCCGAACGCGGTCTCGTCGTCGACGGACTCGACGACGGAGAACTCTCCGCTCGACTCGAGCACGATCGCCTCGACTTCGGCGAGCGTGCTGTGGTCGTTCTTCCGCGCGGCCGTCACGAGTTCCGTCTCGGGTACGCGTTCGCGACGCATCGCGTCCCGGAGGAACTCCCCCCGGTAGTAGAGCAACACCGGCGGGTTCGTCACGACTCGTCCCACGAACGACCAGCGGACCGTCATCCGGGTGACGACGTACTGTAGCCCGACGAGTAACGCGAACGCCAGGAGTGCCTCGGCCAGCGAGACGCGCGACGCCGTGAGCGCGCGACCGAAGACGGAGCCCAGGGCGACGGTGATGATGAAGTCGAAGGCGTTCATGCTCGACAGCGTCCGACTCCCCGAGATGCGGAGCAGCGTCACGAGTGCGACGTACATCACGACGCCGACGACGACGATCCGGACCAGTGGCTGCCAGCCCCCGAAGAAGAAGTTGCTGCTCATCGTCGACGTGGGGGCCACTGCCAGGCGTCGCTGTGCACGAGGCCGAGCAGGTGGCGGCGTCGTTCGTCGAGGTCGCCGACGGCGGTCGCGAACTCGTCGTCGGAGACTGTCGGTACGTTCGCCTCCCGGACGCGGTCGAGGTCCGGCGGCGTCGGTGCGTCCTCGGAAGGGTCGATGAACGCCTCGTCGAGCGTCTCGAGGTAGTTCTCGGTGGCGCTCCTGGCGTTCTCGACGAGGGCCGTGTTCGGCTGGTCGCGCCCCGGGACACCGAACCGGAGGACGGTCAGCGCCTCGTCGAAGATTGCGACGGCCATCGCGGAGGACTGCGTAGCCTCCTCGCTGTGGTAGTAGTGGAGGATGGGGTAGGCCTTGTGCTGGGTGGCGAGCGTGTCGAGTTCGGACGCGAGGGAGTTCAACGGGAGGTGTAATCCGCGGAAGCCATCGTCCCACCCCGTGCCGACGACCGTCTCGCTGCGCTCGCCGAGTCCGGTCGTGCTGCTCGCGAACGACCGCTTCTCGGAGACGGCGCCGAGGACGGAGAGGACGTAGGAGACGCCCATCGTGACGAACAGCATCCCGCTGGCGGTCGTGAGCGCCGCGGCGATCTGCCAGGCGCCGTAGCCGGGGTAGAAGTCGCCGTTCCCCATCGTGAACATCGCGTACGCGACGAAGTAGATGCGACCGGTCCACGAGACCCCGCTCGCGTCGCGGGCGTTGACGAGCGCGTTCTCGCCGCTGGCGAACACCAGTGTCCAGCCACCCCAGATTCCCGCGACCCAGACGACGAGCGTCAGCGTCAGGATGAGCGGCCCGGCCAGACTCAGCGTCCGGGAGCGGTTGCTCCCCAGGCGCCTGAGTCCGCGCCACAGCCACGAGGTCAACCGGGAGGACAGCGGACCGGACCCGCCGTCGACCCAGAGCGTCGTCCAGAGGATGTCCACGACGGTGAGGACGAGCAACGCGACGCCCACGACGAGGTAGACCACGCTCATGGCTGGTGGCGTCTGCTCGTTCCACTCGTGGAGGCTGTCCAGAACACGCTGCTACCGTCCGTGGTGCCGGGTCGATAGTTCGTTCGACCGCTTCGGGCCGAGCAGTCCCCGTCGAACGCCCGCACCGGGAACCACGCTGCGCCCAGGCCGACCCGTCCGCGGCGTCGGGCTATCGCGTCCGGGCTGCTCGGACGGTAGTCGGTTCACATCACGCCGATACGTGACTGAGCGGGATAAGCGGCGGACTGGCGACTGCAAGCCCGACTCAGGCCTCTTCGACAGGGTTGGCGGTGGGCGGGTGGGGTGCCGTGAGCTTCGCCACGTCGGCCTCGAACCGGTGGGCCTGTTCGAGGCGCAACTGGCAAGCTTCGGTCTCGGTCAACGTCCCGGCGCCGCCCAGACGGAGCGACAGCGGTCGGTACGCCGAGCTGTCGAACCCCATTCGCCGCAGGTAGTTCTGCACCGGCGTCGGTCTGAGCCCGAAGTTGATGGCGACCCGACTCAGGTCGTACAGTTCGTCGAACTCCGGGACGCCGATTCGGTCGTCGAAGACGCCCGGACGACCGACCTCGACGGGTTTGTGCTCGGTCTGCTCGACGAGTTCGGCGACGTCGGTGGCGAGTCGGACGACTTCCGAGGGGAGCGCGGCGTCGGGTGCGCGCCACTCGACCGTCGGCTGGCAGCGCCGGAGTCGCACGGGGTTCAACACGGTGTTCTCCGGCTCGAAGTACTCCTCGACCGTCGCTGCCGAGACGCCACGGTCCTCGGCGATGGACTTGAACGCCTCGTACGCACTGTCCACGCGCTGTTGCCACTCCTCGACGGAGTCGGTGTACTCCCAGAGGTCACAGAACTGCCTGAACTCCGGGCCACACTGCTTCCGGTAGGCGTGAGCGCGCGAGGACGACCGGCCGCGCTGGCCGCAGTAGTACGGCGAGGAACTGGTCAGCGCGAGTGCCGGGTCGAGCGCGGTGAGGAGGTTGAGCTGACGGACGGTCTCGCCACGCTCGAAGTGGACGTGCGTCCCGGCGCAGTTCTTCGCGCTCTTGACGCCCCCGCCGTAGATCTGCTCGAACAGTTTCCCGCGTTCGTCGTGACACGCCACGTCCGCCTCCGTGAGCGGCGTTCCGAGCGGGACGAGCAGATTCCCGCCGGCGTGTGCGGCCCGGATGGCCGTCCGGAGCGTCTCCTGGAGGTCACGTCTGAGCGCTGCCTCGGACCCGCAGGGTTCCGTCTGAACTTCGAGAAGCGGCCCGACGAATTCGGGTTTGATTCGTTCGTGTTCGTCGGCGATCTGCCGACCGTCACATAGACAGCCGTCCTGGTCGACGACCCAGAGTTCAAGCTCGATCCCCGTTGTTACTGTCATTGTTGTAGGTTTCAGCCCCGAACGGCTACCGTTCACTGCTGGAGACGACGAACGTCTCTACAGTACTGAAGAGGAAGCGACCGGTTGTGCGCGTCCCTTTCGTCTGCAAACTCCTTATATCGGGACGCCTCTCCGTCGGGCGATTCGCCTCGGCGTCGCCGCCCGGACGACGGCTGTCCCGACCGGCCACCGCCCCGCGATGTCGTTGGCACAGTGGTGGGGCGACGCGCTCCACAGTGGCAGCGGAATCCCGACGACGACGGTAACTGACGAGTGAGGTTTCGTCGGCTACCAGCCGATACTCACGGAGTGGTAGGCGGGAGAACTCGGGGCTGTTCCTGGGGGAGAGACCGAGAGCCGTGCCTAGGGTCCCGTTACCTCGATACCGACCACCAGCAGGGTAGTGAGGGTTCAGCGGGCGGGCACGGAGGTGTCGTCACTTGACCTGGGCGAGTGGGAAGTCCGCGGAGACGACGTTCGTGATCATCACACGGTGGGCGCGGGAGAGGCGTTCGGAGAGTGCCTGGTGGGTGACGTCGAACTCGTCGGCGAGTTCCTCCAGCGTCACCTTCCGGGGGATGTCGTAGAACCCCTTCTGGAGCGCCGTCTCGAGGGTGACGTACTGCTTCTGGCTGAGTCCGTACTGTCGCGGGCGAACGGCGACGGTCGGGTCGTAGATCGACTCGATGTCGACGCGGAGCCCGCTGTCCCGGCAGTGGTGGTACCAGTCCTCCATCGACTCTCGCTCGGCGAACAGGACGCGGAAACACCACTTCCCGTCGAACGCCTGGGTTCGCAGCACCGTCCCGTGGTCCCAGAACATGTCGCGGAAGCGGTCCTCGGTGGGCTTCGCCCACTCGACCCGGTAGACGGACTCCTTCTCAAGCGTCGCGAGCGGCGAGACTCGTTCGACGGTCGAGTCCTCGCGGAGCGCCGGACCAATGTCCGCGTCTGTCCCCTCGAAGGCCAGCACCGGCATCACGGAGTTCGGCCCCGTAGTGACGGTTCGCATCACGTCGACCCTGGTCTCCGGGACGTCCGACAGGGTGTCCTCGAGTGCGAGCTGTTCGGCTGGAACGGCGATTTCGATGATAGATGTCATGTACGGAGCGATTCGCGTCGTGTCGGCTTCGACTGGACCGGCGACCGGACTGACGGACTCGCGTGCCACGGGCACGCTCCTGGCGGCGCTCGGCGAACGGTACTCCGTCTCGTGCCTCCCTGTGTCTCCATAGTTTCGTGCCCCTCTGCGGGGGGAGTGATAGCCGTGATAGCAACAATGTTATTTGGCCTGTATTGGGCGAAAGGAGCCGCTACGCCCCGGATTCAGCCGGATTTCGAACCGTGCCGAACTGGCCAGACCGACGCCGACGACAGGTAGGGTCCGTCTGCAAAGCGCGTGGCGCTGGCGGGACTGGAACTCTGAGACGCCCACGGGCGAACTGGCACAACACGCTTACCGCGCTTTGCCGTAGTTGGGTGCATGGCATCCGACGACGACGAACGGGAGTCCAGCACCTCCGGGAGCGACGTCAACCGCCAGCAGGGTGTCGAACTCGGCGAACTCGACGACGCCATCGCGGACCACGACTACCCGACCACGTCGACCGAGCTCGTCTCTGAGTACGGCGACTACGAGATCGACCTGCCGGGCGGCTCGCAGACCCTCGAGGAGGTTCTGGGCATCCTCGACCAGAACGACGAGCGCTTCGAGGAGCCCGAGGAGGCACGCCAGGCGATCTACAACCTGGTCGGGGCGGAAGCGGTCGGACGCGACCGGTACAGCGACCGCGGCGGCTCGACGCCGGACGAGGGAACGGACAGCCAGGACGAGTCGTTCTGAAGGATGGACGCCCTCCCGGAGCCGCGACGCGCTGCTGGCTCACCGACCCACCACATAAAGACCACGCAGTTGCAGCCCCCGGGGAAATGGGACGAGCAGCCCTAGGAGGTAGTGCATGGATTCGAACGTGACGATAACGGAAGCGGAGAAGGGCAAGAAAGTTGTCAACCAGCACGGCGACTCCATCGGTCGCGTCGTCGAGGTGGACAACGGGACCGCTCACGTCGATCCGGATCCGGACATCACGGACACGATCATGTCGAAGATCGGCTGGAGCAGCGACGACGAGGGCACCTACGCGCTCGAACCCCACGCCATCGACAGGATCACCGACGACGAGGTCCGCCTCGACCTGCAGTAACGACCGCGACCCCACGACGGTCCTTTTTGTCAGCGCAGCTCGCGTCCCGTCGATGCCACAGGTCCGACGTCACCAGCGCCTGCGCTCGCGAACCCCCGACTGCAACCAACGCGCAGCCAGACCGACAGAGGGTTGATATGTACAGGACTGCTACGTCGTAGCATGGGAGACTCGGGAGACGATCCACCTGAGACCGTCAGTATCGAGTCGGGCGACACGGTGTACGACGACGACGGCCACGTCCTCGGCATCGTCGACGAGTTCACCGACGAGGGGTTCGGCGTCGAAGTCATCGAGGCCGGACCGGACGTGGAGATGGCCGAAGCACACGCCGAGAAGACGGACCACGGCGACGAGGACGAGGAGGACATCCCGGGCAAGGAGTTCGGCGAGGGCTACCTCATGTGGCGCTGCGAGGACTGCGGTGAGATGGGGGACCTCGACGACGGCATCCCCGAAGAGTGTCCGAACTGCGGCGCGCCGAAAGAGCACATCCACATGGCCCAGGAGGACTGACCGCGAGCACCCCCACTCTTCTCCGGGACGGCCGTCATTTACGAATCTCTCGTGACCGCTCCAGCGAGCGCCGCTTGTACCGGTGGATGTGCCGGTAGGCCGTCCGGAGCAGTCGCTGCGTGGGGCCGTTCCGCACTCTCGGCTCGACCCGGCCGTCCCGAATCGCGTCGACCACCGACTCGGGAGTCAACGTGTCCGCGTCGATGCGGGTGTACGCCCGCCCGGCCTCGAACGGGAAGTGGGCGTCGCTGCCCGCGACCACCGGGAGGCCGAGTTCGTCGCCGAGTTCCCGTATCTGTTCGGCGTTCTGCGGGTGTTTCCCACTGATTTCGACGGCGTCGAAGTCGGCCCCGCTCTCGTGGATGCTGCCGTGGCGGTAGGGGTGGGGGATAATGGCGGCGCAGTCCGCCGCGTGCGCGAGTTCGACCACCGCCCGGGGCGTGAGTTCGCCCGGTGGCGTCCGCGACGGCGGGTCGGGACCCACGACGAGCACGTGCCCGTCGGTCGTCGACACCTCGATGCCGGGGATGAACACCGGCGTCGTCGAGATGGCTCCGACGTCGGTGTAGTAGTCGTGGTTCGTCAGGGCGACACCGTCCATCCCCTGCAACCGGCTGGCCAGCGCCAGCAGGTTCGCGCCGAGCGGGTCGTAGCGCGTCGGCTCCCCCGCGGACCAGTGGAAGAAGCGAGTGTGTGCGTGGAGGTCTACGTCGAACATCCGAGCACCTCCGTGTGGGTCGTGGCCGGACCCGGAACTGCGCTCGGAGTCATCGTCGGTCCGGGTCGGGGTCGTACCCCGCTCCCACGGCTACCTCGAGTGTTCCCGGGTCGGTGTACACCGACAGCGAGCGGTCCTGGACGATCTCGCCGTCGAGACTGAACCGCGTGGACTCCGAGTTCTGGAGCGCGATCTCGAGCGCCGGGGCCTGGAATCTGGTGACGTGGGGGGAGTCCCGTCCGAACAGCGTGCCCGCGACGGCCTCGCCCATCAGGTCGAGCGTCGACACGTCCTCGACGACGGTCACGTCGAAGCGACCGTCTTCGACGTTCGCCTGACTGTCCTCGCCCGGAACGAACCGGCGGGCGTTCCCGACCAGCACGATCGCGGCGTCGCCCTCCCAGGCGGTCGTCTCCCGCCCGTTCTCGTAGACGTCCACGGAGAGGGGCAGCGAGTCGAACTGGCGGACCGAGCGCAACGTGGTGAGGACGTACGCGAGGACGCCGAGACGCTCTTTCATCTCGTCGGAGGTCTCGCCGCTCGACTCCGCGGTCAACCCCGCGACACAGGAGTTCACGAACAGGTGGTCGTCCGTCCGTCCGAGGTCGATGCGGCGTCGCTCGCCGTTCTCCAGGACGTCGAAGGCGTCGTCGATGCCGGTGACGTCGACGTTCCCGGCAAAGTTGTTCCCGGTCCCCGCCGGGATCACGCCGAGTGTCACCCTGTCGAGGGCGTCCGCGTCGTCGATGCCGCGCACTACCTCGTTGATGGTCCCGTCGCCGCCGGCCGCGACGACAGTCGACGCGCCGGCCGCCGCTGCCTCCCGTGCGAATTCGACAGCCTGTCCCTCCGCCGACGTCTCCCGTAGCGCGTACCCTCGTAGCTCCGCTCTGCTACGAATCGCGTCCACGTGCTGTCCGTTCCCGCTGTTCGGATTGACGATGACGACCGTCTCCGGTGAGTCGGTAGCTGACATAGTGTGTACACTGCCCCCGTCTCCCAGTGACCGGCCAGCAACGGAACAGACCCACTGCTCGCACGGGACTGGGAGCGTTCCTGCTGTGAGCGCTCCCCCACGGAGTCGCCTCTACCCACCCGTCGACTGCCGCGTGCTTTGTTATAGACGACGTACGAGCCAGGCAGATTCCGGAGCGTCGCGTGCACGAATCGCCGGGTCTATCGGCGTCTTCGGCACGGGTCCACCGTCGTCTTCGGCAGTGCCCGAGCCGCGGGCCCAACTGCAGTCCGGGGACGTTGCGAGAACGCCGAGCGAAACCGGGCACCGACGGCGGCGGTTCGGCCTCGGCGTCCGGCACTCAGGCCTTGAGCCAGGATTGCTTCACTTCTTCGAGCGAGTCGCCGAGCTTCCGGCCCTTGTATCCGAAGATGTCCGGGTAGCCACACTCGGACATCAGGATGGGGTAGAACGGCTCGTCTGCGACCAGGTCCTCCCCGTCGACAGCTGCGAACACCGTCCCCTCGGGGACGTACTCGAAGTTCCTGACGTAGAGGTCGCCGACGGCGCCGGGTGCTTTGGGGACGGCCTCCGTCATGTGGAAGAAGTCCGGGTTGCCGCGAGGCGGGTCGCCCGGCAGCGCGCCGACGCGCTGGAGAAACGCCCTGGCCTGTCGTTCGGCAGCCTCGGCCGCCTCGTCGGTCCCCTGGATGCCGACCTCGATCTCCACGAGACAGCCACACGTCGTGATCGTCCCCTCGTACACGCCCGAGTGGTCGACGACGTGAGGGAGTGGTAGCTCCGCGACGAGGTCGTACTCCGAGGGCTGTGAACGGTGGACGAGTCCGAACGGCTCCGGATGGGAGTGCGTGCCGTGTATCGACATCGTCGTGAGTTCCGCGACCCTGTCGCAGACCTCCGCGGCGATTCGCTGCTCCCGGTCGCCGTCCGGGTCGCCGGGGAACACGCGGTTGAGGTCCGAGTCGAGGAAGCGCTGGCCAGCCTCGACCGCGGCCGGGTTGGCGACGACGAACATGACGCCTCGCTGGAGGTCGAGGTCGGCGTCCCGGAGGCGACGCACCGCGTGAACACCACCCGGTTCGTCGCCGTGAACACCGCCGATCACTGCGACCTCTGGCTCGCCCGGACCCGCTACCGTCACGTCCGGTGGGACGTACTCGTCGCTCATCGTGCGAACTTCGGTACGGAGACGGGTGAACGCTTCGCCGCCGGTGTCCAGTGGCGGAACCGGCGTCGAGAACCAGTCGTCGCTGGAACGCCGGCCAGCCGTGTCAGAGGAAGAACGTGACCACGGCCAGCACCACGAAGATGATGATGAGCCACTTGGCGATGTCCATGCTCAGCCCGGCGATTCCTCGCGAACCGAGGACCGCGGCGACGAGCGCGAGGATGAGGAAGAACACCGCCAGCGAGATGAGGTCTCCCCCGAACTGGAGCGGCGTTAGCTGACCGAACTGCGCGACTGTTCCCGCTTCCACCAGGGCTGCCGGTGTGAACGCCATGCGAAGACGAACGTCGTACGAACACTTAGTTAACTGATGCATAGATTCCCGGGGTAGAGAGTCACTCGGGCCCCTCGACAGTTATCCGGCCACTGAGCAGGTGTTCCGGCGCCGGACTGATCGTGATCTCCTCGTCCTCCAGACGGGCTCTGAGTGCTCGTGCGTACGCCGACCGGATGTCGACGACGTCCCCCGGACGCGGGCGCTCTACCCAGTAGTGGACGCGGACGACGACGACGCCGTCCTCGAACTCGTCGACGTAGGCGCTCGGCGGTGGGTCGTCGAGGACCTCCTCGAGGCCCGCCGCGACCGCGGTGACGTGGCGGATGACGTCGGCCACGTCCTCCTCGTAATCGACGGTGACGCGCTCGACGATCCGGTGTTTGGCCCGACCGTACGGGCGAACGATAGCGTCACTCGTCAGCGCCGTGTTCGGCACCGTGACGAGTTCCCCGTTCAGCGTCTCGATGCGGGTCGCCCGGAGCTGGATCGACTGGACGGTGCCCTGGTAGTCGTTCCACTCGATGTAGTTGCCGACGCTGAACTCGGGGTCGAAGACGAGCACGAGTCCGCTGACGAGCGACCCGATGACCGACTGGGCAGCGACCCCGATGGCGAGCGTCGCCGCGGCGACGACGACCGCCGAGTCGCCGAGGATGTGTCCGTACCCCGCGACCACTGCCCCGACGAGCGAGGCGACGACGAGGACGACGAGACGGACGTACCGGGTAATCGCTTCCTGGATGGTGGGGTCGTTGCGGTTCCGGCGGCGGACAATCCGGGCGAGGAGCGGTTCGACGACGACCCAGCCGACGACGGCGACGACGACGAAACCCAGGAGGAACCACGCGATCTGGACGACGAGCGGCACCAGCTCGACCAGTTCGTCCGGACCGCTGCCTGGGGTGGTCGTCGCGGGCTCTGGGACGAGGCGGTGGCCGAGAACGGACATGTACGGTGCCCTGCTCCGTGGATACCCCCCGTAGTCCAATGTTATGTGGGCCGTACGGCGGCGACGGTCGTCGCGGCGAACCACTCGTCGGTCTCCCGACTGAGGCCGAGAACCCGCAGTAGCTCACACGTCACACACTTCTATACGTCTCGTCTA
Source organism: Halobacterium wangiae (assembly GCF_021249345.1). NCBI lineage: Archaea > Methanobacteriati > Methanobacteriota > Halobacteria > Halobacteriales > Halobacteriaceae > Halobacterium > Halobacterium wangiae. The sequence continues at coordinate 3,052,403 of NZ_CP089588.1, forward strand.
CGTACTGTCCAGTATGACCAACGAAGAGGTCACTCGACTGCTGAAGAAGGCGTACGGCGACGAGATCGAGACCGTGATGAACTACCTCACGAACTCGATCGTCCTCGACGGTGTGCGCGCCGAGGAGATCAAGGAGTCGCTGAAGGTCGACATCCAGGAGGAACTCGGGCACGCCGAACAGCTCGGCGAACGGCTCAAGCAACTCGAGGAAGCGCCGCCCGCCTCCGCCGAGTTCGAGGCCCACCAGCACTCCCTCCAGCCGCCGGAGGACACGACGGACGTACCCTCGGTCATCGAAGGAGTACTCGAGGCCGAGGAGGGCGCCATCGAGACGTACCGGGCGCTCATCAACGCTGCGACGGACGCCGACGACCCGGTGACGGAGGACCTCGCGGTGACCATCCTCGCGGACGAGGAAGCCCACCGCACCGAGTTCCGCGGCTTCCGGAAGGAGTACGTCAAGGACTGACGGCTATCGCGCGCTTTTTGAGCCGCGTTCACCTGCGGTCGGTATGAACGTGGCTTTCGTCGTCGCCGCGACGCTCACCGGCCTGTTCGTCGGTGCCGTGTTCGCATCGCTGCGCATCCCGATTCCCGCGCCACCGAACCTCGCGGGCGTCATGGGCGTCGTCGGCATCTGGCTGGGTTACCGACTCGTCAGACACCTGGGCGTCGGTATCGACGTCGTGGACGTACTCGGCCTGTAAGCGGTGGTCGACGCTCGACGCGTCGGAGTAACGGGGCTGGCAGACGGCGCGCTGGACGTTCGCAGGCCACTGCACCGTCGGTTTCGCGTTCGCGGCCTGCGGTGGACGTCAGGTCACGCGGCGAGTTGGCCGCGCTCTCACTGATAAAGATACGCGACGAGAGAACGGGGGTGAACGGCTACAGCGCGGTCAGTACGAGCGCTCCTTCGGCTCGTACGTGCCCTCGTCACCTTCGAGGAGGACCGGACGGTACCAGAGTTCGGGCTCGCCGTCGTTCCACGAGACGAGCGTGTGCTTGAGGTACTCGTCGTCCTTGCGCTCCTGGTGTTCCGCGCGCCAGTGCGCGCCGCGGAACTCCTCGCGTGCGAGCGCACCCATCGCGATGGCCTCCGCGACGTCGAGGAGGTTCCGCGTCTCGATGGTGTGCTGGAGGTCGGTGTTGAACGTCCGGGACTTGTCCCCGACGTAGACGTCCTGATAGCGCTCGCGGGCCTGCTGGATGTCCCGGAGCGCCTGCTCCAGCCCCTCCTCCTCCCGGAACACGTTGACGTTCTCCGTCATCGTCTCCTGGAGGTTCGCGCGCACGTCGGCGTGGTTGACGCCGTCCTCGCGTTCGAGCAGCGTCTCGATGCGCTCGGCTTCCGCGTCGCGTGTCGCCTGCACGACCGACTCGGGGTCGCTCGATGCGACGCCGCCCTCGACGCTCGGCCCGCCGTCCGCGGCGGGCTCCACTGCCCCTTCACCGCTGTCCGGGGCGCCCACGGGAACGCCGAGTTCCTCGCGTTCGGCGTCGTCGTACGGTCCCGTCTCGATCTTCGGCTCGGGCATGTCGGCGCCCGCGGCGTGTCGCCCCGCACGCGCACCGAACACGATGAGTTCGGGCAGCGCGTTGCCGCCGAGACGGTTCGCACCGTGGAGGCTCACGCAGGCACACTCGCCGACCGCGTAGAGGTCCGAGATACAGGTCTCGCCGTGCTCGTTGACCTCGATGCCGCCCATCGCGTAGTGCTGGCCCGGCTTGACCGGCATCGGTTCGGTGAGCCCGTCGACGCCCTCGAAGTCCCGCGCGAGGTGGAGGATGTTCTCCAGGCGGTCGGTGATACGCTCCTCGCCGAGGTGGCGCATGTCGAGGTAGACGTACTCGTCCTCGACGCCGCGGCCCTCGGCGATCTCGGTGAGTTCGGCGCGAGCGACGACGTCGCGGGAGGCGAGTTCGCCGTCGTTGGTCGCGTAGCCGTACTCGAACATGAACCGCTCGCCCTCGGAGTTGTAGAGGATGCCACCTTCCCCGCGCACGCCCTCGCTGATGAGGACGCCAGTGGAGGGGAGTGTCGTCGGGTGGAACTGCACCATCTCCATGTCCTCCATCGGGACGCCGGCGCGGTAGGCGATGGCGACGCCGTCACCGGTGTTGGCGACGGCGTTCGTCGTGTGGTCGTACGCCTGGCCGGGGCCACCCGTCGCGAGGATGACGCCGTCGCGAGCGCGGAAGCCCGCGATATCGCCGCTCTGGACGTCCCAGGCGACGACGCCGTGGCACTCGCGGTCGTTCGGGTCGTCCTCGCCAGTGACCGCGAGCTGGCTGACGTACCACTCGTCGTACACCTCGATGCCCCGCTTCACGACCTGCTGGTACAGCGTGTGGAGCATGTGGTGGCCGGTCTCGGCACCGGCGTACGTCGTCCGCGGGAAGGATAGTCCGCCGAACGGCCGCTGACTGACCGTCCCGTCCTCCTCGCGGGAGAACGGCATCCCCCAGTGCTCCAGCTGGATGACCTCCTCGGGAGCGTCCTGTGCGAAGGAGTCGACGGCCGGAGCGTCGCCGAGGTAGTCCGACCCCTTCATCGTGTCGTACGCGTGGTCCTGCCACGAGTCCCCCTCGCGGAGCGCGGCGTTGATGCCGCCCTCCGCAGCGCCCGTGTGCGAGCGCACCGGGTGGAGTTTCGTGACGATCGCTACGTCTGCGCCTTCCTCGTCGGCAGCGATGGCTGCGCGGAGCCCCGCACCGCCACCACCGACGACGATTACGTCGTGTTCGTACATGTTCTACCAGAATTTGAGGTTCTGCTTGACGGCCTCTCGCTTCAGTTCCTGGATGTGCTCGGTGAGCGGGATGTCCTTCGGGCAGACCTCCGTGCAGGAGAACTGGGTCTGGCAGCGCCAGACGCCGTGTTCCTGCTCGATGATCTCGAGGCGCTCCTGGCGCTTCTGTTCACCCTCGCGTTCGTCCATGTAGAACTGGTAGGCCTTGTTGATGGCCGCCGGGCCGAGATACTTGTTGTCGCCCGCAGCGATGTTACAGGAGGATTGGCAGGCGCCACACCAGATGCAGCGCGTGGCCATCTTCACTTTCTCGTGGTTCTCCCGGGACTGGCGCTGCTCCTTGAGTTCGCCCTCGGGCAGGGAGTCCGGGTCGAAGAACGGGTCGACGGCCTCCATCTGATCGTAGAAGTGGTCCATCTCCACCACGAGGTCCTTCACGACGTCCTGGTGGGGGAGCGGTTCGACGCGGACCGGTCGTTCGAGGTCCGAGATCTGGGTCTGACAGCCCAGTCGCTGCTGGCCGTTGACGAAGAACGCGTCGGAACCACACACCGCCTGCCGGCAGGAGTGGCGGAACGTCAGACTGGAGTCGTACTCGTCGCGCGCGTAGATGAGCGCGTCGAGCACCGTCATCCCCTGTTCGAACGGAACGACGAAGGAGTCGAATCGCGGCTCCTGTTTGTCCGCGATCTCTGGGTCGAAGCGGAACACCTTCAGCTTCAACGTCTCCCCCTGGATCTCCTGTGCGGCAGCGGAGCGCTCGGCCTCTCCGCGGTCGGCGCGCGCTCGTTTCTCGGCCAGCCGGCGGTCCTGGTGTGGCGTGGTCGAGGCCTGTTCGGTCTCCGTCTCGGTCTCTGTCTCGGTTTCGGGTGTCTGTGTACTCATGTTAGAACCCCGCGAGCGCGTTTGCGACACGGATTCCCTGTGCGATCAACAGCAGGCTGGCGACGCCGAGCACGACCTGGGCGGCGCGCTTGGCCGTCCCCTCGATGCCCTGGTTGACGAGGGCGTTGTAGACGCCGTTGACGCCGTGGAACGTCGCGGTCACGAGGAACAGCACCATCGTGAGGTAGTAGCCGACTTCCTGCATGCGCGCCTGACTGCCCAGGAACTCGATCTCGTAGGCGTGGTGCACGAAGTGCAACAGGAAGAAGTGGAACGCCAGCACGACGACGAGGAACGCCGCCGTGAGTCGCTGGAGCATCCACGTCGCCGAGTTCCGTTCGAACGAAGAGTATCGTTTTGCCATCTTAGAACGCCCCCGAGACGAACGTCGGCACGCTCGCGACGACGATGATTCCGGTCAACACGAGCGACGCGTAGAAGCTCTTGTCCTGTGAATCCAGGCCGATACCGAGGTCGACGAACAGCAGACGGATGCCGTTGAGGATGTGGAAGACGGCGACCGCCAGCAGTCCGACCTCGAGGATGCGGACGAGCGCGAGGCTCTCCAGTCCGCCGAGCGTGCTGTTGTACGCCTCCGCGCCCTGTAGCGACGTGCTCAGGACGGGAATGTGCATGAACAGGTACCCGACGAGCACCCACCCCGTGAACTTGTGAAACACCCAGGCCCACATGCCGGCTTTGAACTCCCGCCACCGGCCGAAATCCTCGACGGGGCCTCGGTCGTACGACTCACTCATACAACGGAAGGTGTGAGCCCTCGGCACATAGAAGTTACTACACGCGCGTCCCCGGCGCGGGGTGAACGACACACCGTCGGCGGTTCGCGCTGGCGACGCAAACACGGCCGCTGGGGGTCACGAGGGGCGCTGGGGCATCGTCCCGCTGCGCTCGCGGAGGTAGGCGCGCCGTGTCCGTTCGTCCAGCTCCACCAGGTGGCAGATGGGGTTCCCGGGGTATACCACCGGGTTCTCGAGGGCCCCCGCGAGCAGCCCCGTGAACGGAGCGACGACCTCGACGACGTCGGTCTTGAACGGGTTCGAGATGGTGCAGATGGTAGCACCCTCCTCGACGAGTTCGCCCGACTCGTAGTGGTGGTCGACGAGGCCGCCGGCGTCCGCCCGGATCCAGGTCTTCTGTTCGGCGGTGACGACCGTCCGCCACCCCGGCCAGTTGACGGGTTCGGTGGGGTGGACGGCGTACTCCGCGAGGACGCTGGCGATGCCGTCCAGCGCCCGGTCGATGAGGCGGCGCTGGAACCGGTGGGCCTCCCCCATCTCGATGGTGATGGTGGAGACGCCTCGTTCGGTCGCCTCGCGGCGGAGCGTCCCCTCGGTACCGTCGCTGTCGATGATGACGTTCGTGCCGAAGGCCCGCGCGAGTCTCGCGACCTCGGTGTCGTCCATGTCCGCCCGGGCGTGGATCATGTTCGTCCGACCGCGGGTGGACGTGTGGAAGTCGATGCCGAAGTCGCAGGGTTCGACGAAGTTCCGGAAGATCTGGTCGGCCATTCGCTTCGAACTGGTCGAGTCCTCGTGGCCGGGGAACGACCGGTTGAGGTCGCGGTCGTACACCGGGAGGTAGCGCTGCTGGGCCAGGAACCCCGGAACGTTGACGACCGGCATGCAGACGAGCGTGCCGTGGAGGTTGCTGTGTGGCCACTCGTGGGCCACCTCGCGGACGACCTCGACGCCGTTGAGTTCGTCCCCGTGGATGGCCGCCGAGAGGAACACCGTCGGCCCCGGTTCTTCGCCGTTGATGATGGAGACCGGGATGCGAACCGGGTCCCCGAGGTAGGTCTCGCTGATGCTGTATCTGATGTCCGCGCGCTCGCCGGGGTACACCCGCCCGCCGTTGTACGTGAACGCCCCCGCTGTCATGCCCCCGGCTTGGGTGCGGACACGTAAAACAGGGCGGAACTATCGCCAGCATTTTGGTCGCGTCAGTGTTCGGTACCATCAATGGACGATTCTGTCTCGGTGGGCGTGCTCAGCCTACACAACAGCAAGGAGACTAAAGCCATCGTGAACGCTGTCGACGCGCTCGGTCACACGGGAGTCTGGCTCCGCGAACACAACCTCTGCGTGGACATCGCCGACAACGTGGCTGCACTGGATCCCGACGTCGACGTGATCGCCAACCGACTGCTGCTGTCGAACACCGAACAGCCCGCGGAACTGCTCGGGCTGGCGCTGTCGCTGAGCCGCCTCCGCCCGACGCTGAACCGACCGGAGAGCGTGCTCACGGCGTTCCACAAGTTCGCCACGGCGACGACGCTCGCGGGGTCCGACGTCAGCGTCCCGGACGCCACGCTCGCACTCGACTCCAACCGGCTGAACGACGAGAAGGCGAAGTACGGCGATGAGGTCGTCTACAAGACCGCCATCGGCACCCACGGCGGCGGGACGTGGAAGATCGGCGCCGACGAGCAGGTGAACCCTCGCGTGGGCGACCGGTACGCCTTCCTCCAGGAACTCGTCGAGCGCGACGAGGACCGGCACCGTGACCTCCGCATCTACGTCGTCGACGACCAGATCGTCGGGACGATGCGTCGGTACGCGCCGGAGAACGACTGGCGGACGAACGTCGCGCTCGGCGGGGACGTCGAGGGCGTCCCGGACCTCCCCGAGGAGGCCGCGGTGATGGCGCTGGAGGCGACGGACACGATCGGCCTCGACTACGCGGGCGTCGACCTCGTGGAGGGTGCCGACGGCTGGCACCTCCTCGAGGTGAACCCGACGGCGGGGTTCAAGGGGCTGTTCAAGGCGACCGGCATCAGTCCGGCGCCGTACATCGCCAAACTCGCCATCGAGACGGCGGGCGGCAGCGTCGACGACGAGGAGGTCGAACGGCTAGCGGGGACGCTGGACGACTCCACGCCGCCGGACGTGGACACCCGTCGTGAGCGGCGCTCCGAGGAGGTCAACGTCATCGGGTACACGGAGGACGTCCTCGTCTCGGGGACGAGCGGCACCGAGCGCGTCATCGCGAAGTCCGACACCGGCGCGTCCCGGACCAGCATCGACACCCGCCTCGCGGCGGAGATCGGTGCCGGCCCGATCAAGTCGATGACGAAGGTGAAGTCCGGGAGCATGAAGTCCGGGAAGGCGCGGCCCGTCGTCGACATCGTCGTCGGCGTCGCGGGCGACCGACACACGGTCGCGGCGTCGCTCGAGGACCGCGGGCACATGGACTACCCGCTGTTACTCGGTCGGGACATCCTCGAACACTACCAGGTCGACGTCCGCCGCCAGAGCGGCGTCGACCGCGAGAGCGACGAGGAGTAAGGGAGCGAAACGCACGACACGGCGGAGGTCGAACGGTCGACTTACCGAGAGTAGGGTCGTCCCGGGTGCGAACGGTGGGTCACGAATCTGATTCATAACAAACTCTTGGCTCTCCGAAAGTCGGACACCGCTTCGAAGCGGCCCGAACAATGACCGACGACTCCTCACGGCCCACGACCGAACGGAATCGACAGATGGCTACAGACGGCGGCTCGCTCCTGACCCGGCGACGGATGCTCGCGCTCGGTGGGACGACCGTCGGCGCACTCGCGTTCGGCGGCGCGTCGTTCGCCGGCGCCCAGGAGAACGACGGAGACGACGACGACGACAACGGCCAGGCCGCTCGGCAGTACCGCGTGACCGTCGCGAACCTCACGCGGGGACAGCCGTTCACGCCGCCGGTCGTCGCACTCCACCGCCCGGACGTCGAACTGTTCTCAGTCGGCGACCCGGCGATCGAGCCGATCCAGGAGGTCGCCGAGAACGGCAACCTCGACCCGCTCGTCGAACTCGCCGGGAGCACGAACAGCGTCAGGGCGGCGGCAGCCGGTGAGGAGCCCCTCGTCCCAGAGGAGGACCCCGGCGACACGGACCTCCCCTACTACACCGAACTGGAGCTGTCGGCGGACGCGAGCGCGACACACCTCTCGTTCGTCAGCATGCTCATCGCGACGAACGACGGCATCGTGGGACTCGACACCGTCGAACTGCCGGACGACCGCAACGAGTCACACACGCACTACGCGAACGGCTACGACGTCGGAACCGAGGAGAACACGGAAGAGTTCGCCGACCTCGTGCCGGAGGCGAGTTCGCTCATCACCGGTGACGACTCCGACGGAACCACCGAGAGCGACTCCGACATCGCCGAAGACGGCGTCATCCGCCCACACCCCGGTATCGAGGGCGACGGCGACCTCGACCCGGACGTGTACGACTGGCGGGAGCCGGCTGCACTCGTCCAGGTCGAACGGATCGATACCGACGGTGAGGATACGGACGACGAGGACACGGACGACGAAGAGACCGACGACGAGGGTACCGACGGTGAGGACACGGACAGCGAGGACCAGCAGCTAGTGTTCGAGGCCGACCTCTCCGGCGACAACGAGGTTCCATCCGTCGACTCCGACGCGTCCGGTACGGCGAGAGTGGAAGTGGCCGAGGACGGCGAGCGGATCTCCTACCGGCTCCAGGTCCAGAACATCGACAACCCGGCCGCCGCCCACATCCACTGCGGCGGCCCGGACGAGAACGGGCCGATCGGTATCACGCTGTACAACAACGGCGTGTTCACGCCCGGAACCGCGGCGCAGCCCGACGAGGACAACGAGTGTGGCTGGGAGACCCTCGACGACGCCGTGGCCGCGATGCGCGACGGCGAGACGTACGTCAACGTCCACACCGAGCAGAACCCGCAGGGTGAGATCCGGGGACAGCTCGAGTGAATCGGTGACGGCTGGCACCACACCCGTTCACATTCTTCGACGCTCGCTGCGTCTCCGCGGGCGCTACCCCTCGTAGGCGCGCCAGAGGTACAGCGAGGCGTAGGAGCGAACGGGCGTCCACCGTTCGGCGATGTCCCGCATCTCGGCTCTCGTCGTCTCCGCGCCGTAGATCGCCTCCATCCCCTTCCTGATGCCCAGGTCGCCGACCGGGAACACGTCCTCGCGGCCCAGCGCGAACATGAGGAACATGTCCGCGGTCCAGGGGCCGATGCCGGCGATGGAGGTCAGTTCGTCGTGGACCGATTCGTCCGAGAGCTCCGCGAAGAACGCCCGGTCGTACCCACGTTCCTTGTACGCCAGAGCGACGTTCTGCACGTAGTCGGCCTTCGCCGCGGAGAGGCCGGCCTCCTGGAGCGCGGCGGGGTCCGCCGCTGCGATGCTCCGGGGCGTCACCTCGAAGCGCTCGAAGAGGCGCGCCTCAATGGCGTCCGCGGACGCGATAGACACCTGCTGGCGGACGATGGAGGTGACGAGGCGCTGGAACGTGTCCTCGGCCGGGTCGAGTTCGAGTTCGCCGTGCTCTGCGACGAGCGACGCCATCTCCGGGTCCGCCCGGAGCACGTCGTACGGGTCGGTCATGTAGTCGGCCAGGGGTTCGGTCGCCCTACGTGTTTTGCTCCACGAGGAGGAACCCGGCGAGTGCACTGACCCCGCTGTAGGCGGCTGGCGAGACGGCGTTCACGAGGTACACGCCCGCGAACTGTGTCTGGAGTACTTCGTCGAGGGGTGCACCCGCCGCCTGGGCGGAGGCGACCGGGTAGGTGACGAAGATGGCGAGGCCCGTCCCGACCGCGACGACTGCCGCGAGCGACGGCCGCGGCGCCGCAGTGGGGACGTCCAGTCTCAGAGCCCCGTACAGCGGCAGGCCGAGGAGCACGGCGAGGGTCACCAGCGTCGTCGCGAGCGTCCCGAAGAGGAGGTCCGTCAGGGACGCTCCGATGGCGGTACTCGCGGACTGGAAGACGAACACCCGGACGACCGTGTGCGCCGACCCGACGAGTAGTCCGAGGAGGAGGACGCGCTGTCTGACGTTCACTGCCCGGAGTTCTCTGGTCACCGACAAGTGCGTTGTGGCTCGGCGTCGTTCGGAGCGGGCGCTACTGTGCCAGGAGGCGGTGCTGACACCGTCTCCATTTCCACGCGTGTAAACGCGTGAAACGTTGTCAGCCGGCGAGAGGGAAACCTTCAACCAGTGTCCGGCAGCATCTACCTGTATGGACGTAGACGACATCGAGACTATCGCCGTGCTCGGCGCAGGAAACATGGGCCACGGCATCGCCGAGGTCGCAGCGCTCGCAGGCTTCGACGTGCACCTCCGGGACATCAACGAGGAGTTCGTCCAGAACGGCTACGACCAGATCGAGTGGTCGCTCGGCAAACTCGCCGAGAAGGAGCAGATCGGCGAGGACGAGGCCGACGCCGCGCTCGACCGCGTCACGCCCTACGTGGACTTCGAGGACGCCGTCGCAGACGTCGAATTCGTCGTCGAGGCCGTCCCCGAGAAGATGGAGATCAAACAGGACGTCTACGAGGACCTCGAGGAATACGCCCCCGAGGACGCCGTCTTTGCGACGAACACGTCCAGTCTCTCCATCACGGACCTCTCGGAGTTCACCGAGCGCCCCGAGCGGTTCTGCGGGATGCACTTCTTCAACCCGCCCGTGCGGATGCAACTCGTCGAGGTCATCTCCGGCGCACACACCGACGGCGACGTCCTCGACGTCACCGAGGACCTCGCGGAGGCGATGGGGAAGACGCCGGTGCGCGTGCGCAAGGACTCCCCCGGGTTCATCGTCAACCGGGTGCTCGTCCCGCTGCTGAACGAGGCCGCGTGGCTCGTCCACGAGGGCGAGGCGACGATCGCGGAGGTCGACTCCACGACGAAGTACGACATCGGCCTCCCGATGGGCGCCTTCGAACTCGCCGACCAGGTCGGCGTCGACGTCGCCTACGACGTGCTCGACTACATGCAGGGCGTGCTGGGCGAGGCCTACGAGCCGTGCCCGGTCCTCGTCGAGAAGGTCGAAGCCGAGGAGCTCGGCAAGAAGACCGGGGCTGGCTTCTACGACTACGAGAACGGCGGCGCGGACGTCCCGACCGACCAGGCCCGGGACGACGTCGCGGACCGCCTCACCGCCGTGATGGCCAACGAGGTGGCCAAACTCGTCGGCAACGACGTCGCCGACCCGGCCGAGATCGACGAGGCCGTGATGCTCGGCGCGGGCTACCCCGAGGGCCCCGCGAAGATGGCCGACTCCGCCGGCATCGAACACCTCTACGAGACGCTCGCCGACGTGTACGAACAGGGCGGCGCCGCGCGCTACGAACCCGCCGCGGAGCTCGAGCGGATGGCCAGCGAGGGCGAGCAGTTCCACGGCGCCGCCGACACCGAGGAGAGCGGGTACGCCGGCTTCGACAACGTCAGCGTCTCCGTCGACGGCAACGTCGGCCACCTCGAGATCGACCGCCCGCACCGGATGAACACCATCAGCGGCGACCTCCTCGACGAACTCGGCGAGGCAATCGACGCACTCGACGCGGACGAAGACGTGCGCACCATCCTCCTCACAGGCGCCGGCGACAAGGCGTTCTCCGCAGGCGCGGACGTGCAGTCGATGGCCGGCAGCGCCGACCCCATCGACGCCGTCGAACTCTCCCGGAAGGGCCAGCAGACGTTCGGCAAACTCGAGGAGTGTGACGTCCCCGTCGTCGCCGGCATCGACGGCTACTGCCTCGGTGGCGGCATGGAACTCGCGACGTGCGCGGACATGCGCGTCGCCTCCAAGCGGAGTGAACTCGGGCAGCCCGAACACAATCTCGGCCTGCTGCCGGGGTGGGGCGGCACCCAGCGCCTCAAGCACATCGTCGGCGAGGGCCGCGCAAAGGAGATCATCTTCACCGCCGAGCGCTACGACCCCGAGACGATGGCCGACTACGGCTTCGTCAACGAGGTCGTCGACAACGACGAACTCGAGGACCGCGCGTGGGAACTCGCCCGCGACCTCGCCGCCGGCCCGCCCATCGCCCAGACGTACACGAAGCGCGCGATGCTCGCGGGCCGCGACTCCACGGACGCCGGCCTCGAGACCGAAGCCCAGGCGTTCGGCCAGCTGATGAACACCCAGGACCTCATGGAGGGCATCAGCGCGTTCTCCGCGGACCGCGACCCCGACTTCGAGGGGCGCTGACACGGCCACGAGAGAACGACACGTTTAAACTATTCTCCCGGGTACCTCGGAGTGTCGCTCGGTTGGTGTAGTCCGGCCAATCATGTTGGCCTTTCGAGCCGACGACCAGGGTTCAAATCCCTGACCGAGCACTACTCTGCTACCGAACCGCGTAGCGACTGCTGTGTCGCTACGCGTTCGTCGCGAGTGTACGTCGAGGGAAGGATTTGAACCCTACCAGTCGCGCACAACGAGCGTGGCGAGCGAGCACATCTGGTTCCGGTTCAGATCCCTGACCGAACACTACGCTATCTCTCAGACCTACCAGCCACGCCGACCGAACGTTTACCCCGGATGGCGCGCAATCCCGGACCCATGCAGGAGTTCCCGCCGACGCCGCCCGTCGAGTCCGCGCCAGCCGCCCTCTTCGACGGCGGCCACCTCTGGCTCCAGGAGTGGGTAGACGGCGCCCCACTCCGGTTCCGACTGCTGGAGTCCGGACTGCTCCAGTTCGGGAGCAACGAGGCCGTGTTCGACTCGGAGGACGTCCCACTCGGCTACCGACACGCGACTCGACACGTCCGCGAACAGTTCGACCGGGACGTGCTCCGGGGTGCCCTCGACGACGTCGAGTCGGCGGTGTTCTTCGGCATCGCGACGCGCCGACAGGCAATCGACTACGACTGGGCGCGCACGCCGGCGTTCCTGGGCCTGGACGTCTGGACGGCCGACGGCGACCGCCTGTTGCCGCCGGACGCGGTCGAAGCGCTCTACGACCGCCTCGGGTTGGCGCCGGTGAACGCGGTCCAGAAGGAGGTGCGGGCGACCGACTTCGACCCGACGGAGTACGCGCTCCCATCGTCGAACTGGTACGACGGACCCGCGGCGGGCGTCCTCGTGCGGAACAAGACCGGGGACCGTGCGAGGATATCCGGGCCGTCGCTCGACGAGTCGCCCGACCCGTTCGACGGGGACGCGGCGGACGCCGCCGTGCAGTTCATCGCGGACGAGCGCATCGAGGCGACCGCCGAGCGGTTGCGACGCGACGGCCGGCGGGCCGACGTCGACGCGGTGGTCGAGCGAGTGGTGGAAGCGGTCGCTCGCGAGGAGTTCGCGCGGCTGTTCGACCCCGACGCGTCAGTCGACCCGGACGCGTTCCGGTCGGCGGTCGCGGAGCGCGCGAGTCGGGTGCTCGGGTGAAGCGTAATCCGAGGGCTGATACCCGCGCCGGGCGTAGGCCGCGGCGATGAGCCGCCGGTTCCGCTGGACGCGACCGCTCCCGGACGGCGACACCGTGACGATCACGCGCGTTGTCGGCGACCACGAGGAAGACGCGGACGGTCGACAGCGACGTTACACGCTGACGTTCCCGGCCGGGAGCGACGCGTCCGTCGAACCCACCGCAGGAGTCCGAACCGCCGTGGAGGACGGGACTCACTGGGTGACCGTCGGCGACGGCGCGGGCCTCCCGCGCGTCAGACTCCGGGTCGGTGCCGCCACGACCGGCGTTCGACTGCCGGGACCCACGTTCGACGAGCGCTGTACGGACGCCGTCGGCGGCGACCGGGCGGCGGCCCGCGACCTGCTCGACGCCGTCGCGGGGCCGGTCGCGCTGGCGTTCGCGTGCGGCGAGTTGCTCGACCCCGGACCGCTCACAGACCTCCTCGACACGGTGACGGCGGCGAATGGGACCGCCTCCGACGACGTCCACGCCGCTCGCTACGACCTCCTCCGGACGGCGGTCACGACGCCCGCGGGACCGACTGTCGACAGTCGCGAGGGCTTCGAGACGCTCGCCGAGGGGCTGGACGCGGCCGAGGCCATCGGGGACGTGGATTCGGTGGACGCACTCGCCGACGCGACGTTCGTCGCCTGCGACTCCCCGGGGGAGGCCCGCACGCTGCTCAACTCGCTCGGCTACGACCTGCGGGACCTGGAGTCGACGGACGACGGCCGGTTCCTCTCGTACTACCTCGCGCACGTCGCGGCGACCGCCGGCGTCAGTGCTGCGAAACACGACGCCGCGAACCGGTCGACCGAACTGTCCAGCGACGAGGCGACGACGCGGGCCGAGAACGCCGACTACTGGGAGCGCGGCGCGGCGTGGCGGGACGCGGTCGTGCCGGCCGCCGACCGCTCGTTCGAGGAGTTCGCGTACGTGCTGGCCAACGCGCTCTACTGGACCGGCGAGACCGGGCGCGGCGACTCCCGGGCCGACGAACTCTGTTTCGCCGGCGCCGCCGCTGCTGCGCGGACCATCGACCTCGAGTGGGTCGTCGGTCACGCGCGCTTCGAGCAGGCGCGGGCGGTCGGCCACCGCCACCGGAGCAAACGGAACCACGCGCTCGCGCTGACCGCGTTCAAGCGTGCCCGGCACGTCGCCGGCGAGTACTCGTTCCTCGACCCCTGGGAGCCGACGTACAGCCACGCCGTCGTCGCGTCGAACCGCCACTCGACGGCGGGCGACCACGGGGCCGCAGTCGAGGCGCTCGAGGACGGGCGTGAGGCTCTCGAAGCCCAGGACATCCCCGCGGGGCGCCGCGAGGAGATGGTCGCCCACCTCGACGCACAGCGCCACGAGCGCAGCGCCATCCTCGCCGACGACCCTGAATCGAAGGTCGCGCACCTCGAATCGGCCGTCGAGCGCTACGAGACGGTGGCGTTCGACCGCTCGCTCGAGCGCGTCCGGCAGAAACTGAACGAGGCGCGCGACGCGGCAGACGAGGCGGTCGAGCAGGACGCCGACTCCGGGCGCGAGTTGCTGGCCGGCGTCCCCCGGCGGACGCTGCGTGCGGACCGGCGGACCGGACCGACGCTCGCGGACATCCCGACGCTCCACGACTTCCTCACGGAACCCGACCCGGACGCCGTTGGGAGCGCGGACCCCGGGGTCCTACCGGACGAGCGCGAAGGCGGAGACGAGTTCGGGAATCCTGGACCGCTGGGCTACTGACCCGGCGGACGGTCGCGAGCTACGATTCGTGCGGGACGGAGAGGACGACTGCCTCCCCGGAGATGACCGGTTCGTCCGTCTCGGCGGTGGTCTCGACGCGCAGTCGGTCGCCGCCGAGTTCCTCGACGACTTCGACGCGCGCCGTGACCGTGTCCCCCGGGTAGACGGGGTTCTCGAAGCGGAGGTCCTGGGAGAGGTAGACGATGTCTCCCGGGAGGTCCGCGAGCGCCGCGCTGACCGGGCCGGCGGAGAGCATCCCGTGGGCGATGCAACCGCCGAACATCGTCTCGCTGGCGTACTCCTCGTCGGCGTGGATGGGGTTGTCGTCGCCGGAGAGGTCGGCGTACGCTTCGATGGTCGCCTCGGTGACGGTGATGGAGGCGTCGGCGGTGTCGCCGACGGACGCGACTGGCATACCGGAGCGTCCCGCGCGTCCGCCCAAAACCCCGTGGTTAACATGTGAAACACGGGGTTGAAGGCGGGGGTCGTGTATCACTCACGTATGGAGACGGTTTCCCGCGACGGCGTCACGCTGGCCTACGAGCGAGCGGGGCCGGCGGACGCGGAGACGGTCGTCCTCGTGGAGGGACTGGGGTACGGCCGCTGGATGTGGCACTGGCAGCGAGACGCTCTCGAAGCCGACTACGACGTCGTCGTCCCGGACAACCGCGGGACGGGGGACTCCGACGCACCGGACGGACCGTACAGCGTCGCCGAGATGGCGGCGGACCTCGACGCGGTGCTCGCGGACGCCGACGTCGACGAGGCCCACGTCGTCGGCGCGAGCATGGGTGGGATGATCGCCCAGCAGTACGCGCTGGACTTCGACCGCGCCGAGTCGCTGACGCTGCTGTGTACGTCACCGGGTGGCGAGATTGCAGCGCCGACGCCGCCGGAGACCCAGCAGCGGATGTTCGAGGTGCCCGAGGGCCTCGACGAACGCGAGGAGATCCGCTACAAGATGGAGCCGGCGGCGACGGACCGGCTCCTCGGCGACGACGACCTGATGGACCAGATCGTCGACTGGCGCCTCGAGTCGGACGCGCCACAGCACGCTCGCGGGGCACAGGGCGCCGCCGTCGCGGCCTTCGACGCGAGCGACCGCCTCGACGAGATTGACGTCCCGACGCTCGTGATGCACGGGACCGCAGACCGCGTGCTGCCCGCCGAGAACTCCCGGGTCCTCGACGAGCACCTCCCGGACAGCGACCTGGAACTCGTCGAGGGCGGCCCGCACCTGTTCTTCGTCGAGGACGCGGCGCGCGTGAACGACTCCCTGCTGTCCTTCCTCGATGGCTGAGACGGGCGACTGGGTGGGCGACTGGAGTGCCCGCCGCGCGACGCTCTCGCCGGACGCCGACGCGCTCACGGACGCGACGACGGGCGAGACCTGGACGTACGCCGACCTCGACGCTCGCGCGAACCGGACGGCACGGCTGCTCGACGAGTTCGACGTCGCGGACGGCGAGCGGGTCGCCGTCGTCTCGCGGAACCGCCCCGAACTCGTCGACCTGCTGTTCGCGTGCGGGAAGACCGGCGGCGTAATCGCACCGCTGTCCCACAGACTCGCACCGCCGGAACTCGCCGAACTCCTCGACTCCGTAGACCCCGAACTCGTCGTCGTCGAGGAGCCGTTCGAGAATGATATGTCTGACGCGCTGCCCGACGAGGTGGACGCACTCTCGCTGCCGACCGGCGGCGAGCACGCGTGGCAGGCGTTCGACGACGCGCTCCCCGCAGACGACTCGCCGGTCGAGACGGCCACGCTCTCGACGGAGGACCCGTTCATGTTCCTCCACACCGGCGGCTCCACGGGGACGCCGAAGGAGACGGTGTTGACCCACGGGTCGGTGACGTGGAACGCGACGAACACGGTGACTGCGTGGGGACTCAGGCCGGGCGACGCGACGCCGATGGTGTTCCCGATGTTCCACACTGGCGGCTGGCACGTGCTCACGCTGCCGCTGTTCCACGTCGGCGGCCACGTCGTCATCGCGCGGGACTTCGACCCGGGCGAAGTGCTCGGGTACGTCGAGTCCTACGACGCCAGCGTGCTGGTGGCCGTCCCCGCCGTCCTGCGGATGATGACCGAGCACGACGACTGGGCGGACACCGACCTCTCGTCGCTGCGGTTCGCGAAGAGTGGCGGCGGACCGTGCCGGCAGTCGGTCATGGAGACGTGGTGGGACCGCGGCGTCGACCTCTCGCAGGGGTACGGCCTCACGGAGTGCGGTCCGAACAACTTCGCGATGCCCGAGAGCTGGCCACGCGAGAAGGCCGACAGCGTCGGCGTCCCGGCGATGCACGTCGACGCACGCGTCGTCGACGACGACCGGGAACCCGTCGAGCGGGGCGAGGTCGGCGAACTCGAACTCCGCGGCCCCCACGCCGCCGCGGGCTACTGGCGCGCGCCCGAGGAGAGCGCGGCCACGTTCGACGTGCCCGCGGTCGAGGACCCGACGAACGTCCCCGAGACCAGCGGCTGGGTGTCGACAGGTGACCTGGCGCGCCAGGACGACGCGGGCTACTACTACGTCGAGGGACGCAAGAAGAACATGTTCGTCAGCGGCGGGGAGAACGTCTACCCGCCGGAGGTCGAGGACGCGCTGGCCGACCACCCGGGAATCGACGAGGTCGTGGTCGTCGGCGTGGCGGACGAGACGTGGGGGACGGTCGGCAAGGCCGTCGTGCAGGGCGATGAGTCCCTGACGCTGGCGGACCTCGACTCGTTCCTCGACGGTCGCCTCGCGCGCTTCAAACACCCACACCACCTGGCGTTCGTCGACGAGATGCCGACGAGCGGTCCGTCGAAGATCGACCGCGACGCCGTCGAAGAACGGTTCGGTGACTGAACAGAGAAAACGTTTTGAACGTGCTTTGCAACTGTCTGGTTAGTAGCGAACAATGATCAACGTTAGCATGGAGATGGAGCAGTACGACTGCCCGTTCGTCCATGCCAGCGACGGCCACGAGGTGGCGTTCTCGTCGGTCCACTGCGACACCGGCCCGGACCGAACGGAGGTCCGGATGGTCGCGGAGGCCACCGACAGGACGACCCTCGAGTCCGGGCTCTCGACGGTCCGGTCCCACGATGCCGTCGCCGAGTACGAGCTGTTCTCGAAGGTGGACAACGTCGCGAAGTTCCGGACCGTCGTCGGCCCGACGGCGGCGATGGGCATCGTCCACGACCACGACGGCTACATCACCGGCCCGTTCTACGCGGAGGCGGGGACCGAGACGTGGCACGTGGGCTTCGACGAGCCGGACCGCGTGGACGGCGCGCTCGCCGCGCTCGAACGCGACCACGAGTTCGACGTGGTGGGCCGCGACGACACGGACGAGGCGGAACTCCACCAGCTCGTTCAGAACGCGGGTGCGGCGATGACGCTCATCGAGGGCTGCCGGGACCTCTCGGACGTCGAGCGCCAGACACTGGAGGCCGCCGTCACCGACGGCTACTACGAGAACCCCCGGGACGCCACGCTGGGGACGCTCGCGGACCGCTTCGACGTCTCGAAGCCCGCCGTCTCGAAGAACTTGCGGCGCGGCGAGCAGAAGATGATCCAGCGCGTCATCGAGGCCATCGAGAACATCGAGTGAACGCCTGGGCAGGTCGTTCACATGTTAACCCGGCCGTATTTGCACGAAGCGTAACAGGGTAGTAGCGTATGACGGGGAATGGCACGTCACGTCGAACCGTACTGAAGACGCTCGGCGCCACGGGCGCCGCAGGAATCGCCGGTCTCGCGGGCTGTGCAGGGCTGGGCGGGTCGGAAAATCCAGACAACATGAAAATAGGTGTGATGCAGCCGCTGTCGGGGGACATCGCGTACTACGGACAACAGTCGCTGTGGGGCTTCCTCTCGGGGCTCGCCTACAAGGGCGACACCGACCCCATCGCCGACCCCGCGACTGGCACCCACGAGATGGAGGTCGACGGGACGACCTACGAACTCGTCGTCCGTGACACGAAGTTCGCAGCCGACGAGGCGCAGTCCATCGCGAACAACCTGGTCAGCGACGAGGAGGTCGACATGCTGTTCGGGTGTGCGTCCTCCGGCGCCGCGCGCCGCGTCGTCAACAACGTGCTGTCCGCCACCGACGTCCCGTACATGGCGGGGCCGGCGGCGGCAGCCGACCTCACGTCGGACTCGGAGACGTGTTCGGACCAGCTGTTCCGCGCGAGCGAGAACACCGCGATGGACGCGCGCAGCGGCGGGAAGTACGTCGCCGAGACGTCCGACGTGAGTAGCGTCTACCTGTTCGGGGCGGACTACTCGTTCGGGCGCGCAGTCGTGAACAACTACAAGCGCGTCCTCCAGGACGCCGGCGTCGAGATCGTCGGCGAGCGCTTCGTCCAGCGCGGCCACTCCGAGTGGGAGGGACTCCTCCAGCAGGCCGAGGAGGCGGGCGCTGAGGGCGTCGTCGGCGGGTTCACCGTCGCGACGCTCCCCGCGATGTTCTCGCAGTTCCTCCAGGGAGAGTACTCCTACCGCCTGTTCGGTGGGTTCGCGACGCAGATCGCGACGAACGTCCTCGGGCAGACCCTGCAGGGCGTCGTCGGCGAACCGCTCACGGCGGAGAAACTCGACGGCGTCAAGGCCGGCCCGTTCACGACGCGCTACCACTGGAACCAGTACGACAACGAGATCAACAGCTCGTTCGTCGACACGTACACGAACGCCTACGGCACGGTCCCCGACCTCTTCAGTTCGGGGACGTTCACGGCGGCCTCGGCCATCGTGCAGGCCGTCAACGACTCCGGTTCGACGGCCGCCGAGGACATCCAGGACAGCCTCACCGGCATGACCGTGACGGACACGCCGAAGGGCGAGGGCGGTTACACGTTCCAGGAGTACAACAACCAGGCTCGCTCCGAGATGACCGTCGCGGACGTCGTCCCCACCAGCGACGAGTGGGCCGACAGCTGGGGTGCACCCATCATGCCGAGCGAGCCGCTCTCCCGGGTCTCCGCAGACGAGACGACGATCCCGGAGGACAGCGACCAGATGAACTGCTCGCTGTAGATGTTGCGCACGCGGGGATTGACCCGTCGGTTCGGCGGCCTGGTCGCTGTCGACCACGTCGACTTCGAACTCGGCGCGGACGAACTGTGCTCGCTCATCGGCCCGAACGGTGCCGGGAAGACGACGTTCTTCAACCTGTTGACGGGCGTGCTCGCGTCCAGCGAGGGCACCGTCGAACTCCGGTCGGGGGACGGCTGGCGGGACGTCACCGCCGCCGCCCCGGCCGAGACGGCCCGCATGGGCGTCCACCGTTCGTACCAGATCACGAATATCTTCCCGACGAACACCGTCCTGGAGAACGTCCGGGTCGCCGCACAGGCCGACGCCGACACGGGCCGGAAGTTCTACCGCAACGTCAACGCCTTCGAGGGCCACTACGAGGAGGCCTACGAGATCCTCGAGCGCGTCGACCTAGCCGACGAGGCCGACACCGTCGCGGAGAACCTCAGCCACGGCGCTGCACGCCAGCTGGAGGTCGGCGTCGCGCTCGCCGGCGACCCGGACGTCCTCCTGCTGGACGAACCGAACGCCGGCGTCTCCAGCGAGAGCGTCGACCGCATCGTCGACCTCATCGAGGACGTCGCCACCGACCACGCCGTGCTGCTCGTCGAACACAACATGGACATCGTGATGAACGTCAGCGACCGCGTCGTCGTCCTCGACCGCGGCTCCGTCATCGCCGACGGGCCGCCCGGGGACGTCCGCAACGACGAGGACGTCCGGCAGGCGTACCTCGGCGGCTACGAACGAGAAGCGGAGGGGACCGTATGACCCTGCTCGAAGTCGAGGATGTCCACACGTACTATGGCGAGAGCCACGTCCTCGAGGGCGTCTCCCTGGAAGTCGAGCGCGGCGAGGTGGTCGCGCTCGTCGGCCGCAACGGCGTCGGGAAGACGACGACGCTCCGGTCGATCCTCCAGTTGACGCCGCCCCGCGAGGGCGAGGTCCGCTACGATGGCGAGAGCCTCGTCGGCCTCGACACCCACGAGGTCGCCGACCGGGGCGTCGGGTGGATCCCCGAGGACCGTCGCGTGTTCGCCCACCTCACGGTCGCCGAGAACGTTCGACTCTCGGTGCCCGAGGACAGCGACGAGGAGGCGGGCCTCGAGACCGCCTTCGAGGCGTTCCCGGACCTCCGCGAACTGCGGACGCGGGACGCCGGCACGCTCTCCGGCGGGCAACAGCAGATGCTCTCTATCGCGCGTGGCCTCGTCGGCGAGAACGACCTGCTACTCGTCGACGAACCGAGCGAGGGGCTGGCGCCGCTCATCGTCCAGAACGTCGCCGACGCGCTGCGCGAGGTGGCCGAGGACACGACACTCCTGCTGGTCGAACAGAACCTCCCGCTCGCCCTCGACCTCGCGGACCGCTTCTACGTCGTCGACCACGGCACGGTCGTCGACGAGGGGAGCACCGAGGGTGTCGGGACCGACGACGAGCGCTTCCGGAGGTTGTCGGCATGACCGGGCTCCCTGTCGCGGCGTTCACCGACCCGACGACCCTCTTCGAGCTGTTCGTCTCGGGGCTGGCGAAGGCGTCGCTGTACGCGATGATGGCGCTCGGACTCACCCTCATCTTCGGACTGCTCGGCGTGCTGAACTTCGCGCACGGCTCGCTGACGATGCTCGGCGCGTACCTCGCGGGCGTCGTGATGGTGACGTTCACCGGCAGCGCACCCGCCCTGCTGCTGTTCCTCGTCGCCGCCATCGTCGCCGGCGTGTTCGTCGGCGGCGTCGGCGCCGCGATGGAGGTCGGACTCATCCGGCGACTGTACGACCGACCGCCCATCTACCAGATCCTGCTGACGTTCGGCGTCACGCTCGTCATCGACGAACTGGCGCGCATCGTCGTGTTGTTCTACGGCGTCCAGCCGACCGCGGACTGGCGGACAGCGACCCAGACGAAGCCCGTGTCGATGGGCGAGTCACTCGACGTGCTTGGCGCCTCCGTCGGGAACCTCGAACTGTTCCAGATCGCGTGGGGCGTGCTCACCGTCGCCGCCGTGTGGGCGTTCCTCAACCGGACGCGCTACGGGCTCGTCGTGCGCGCGGGCACCGAGGACGACGAGATGGCAGCCGCGCTCGGCATCGACGTCCGGCGGGTGTTCACCGTCGTCTTCGCGCTCGGCGCCGCCCTCGCCGGCGTCGCCGGCGCGCTGTTGATGTGGGACTCCGTCTGGGGTGCGAGCGTCCCGCTCGCCTCCGAGACGCTGCTCCCGGCGTTCGTCGTCGTCATCGTCGGCGGCCTCGGGTCGTTCCGGGGCTCGGTCCTGGCGGCGCTGCTCGTCGGCATGGTCGACGCCGTGATGACCCACGTCTTCGACCTGGGCATCGTCACGTTCTCCGGGCTCTCGGAGCTCACCATCTTCCTCATCCTCGTCGGCGTGCTCGTCGTGCGACCGCAGGGGATCTCGGGACTAGCGGAGGTGGGGGGCCATTAGCACCGAGACGGTCGGTCGCGAGGACGCGGCCGACACGGAGACCAGCTGGGTGCGCCAGTACGCCCGCGACCACGTCGCCCACCTGCTCGTGGTCGCGTTCTTCGGTATCTACCCGCTGATCTACTCGTTCTTCGGCGGCGTCGCCGAGTTCGAGGCGTTCCTCCCACGGACGGAGACGATGATCGCCGTCTTCTACTTCGGGCTGTTCGCGATGAGCTTCGACTTCATCAGCGGCTACACGGGCTACCTCTCCTTCGGGCACGCCGCGTTCTACGGCACCGGCGGCTACTTCGTCGTGCTCGTCGCGAGCGGGAAGATTCCGCTGCTCCCCGCGGGCACGCCGTTCATGGTGAGTCTGCTGCTCGCCGGCGTGCTCGCCGCGCTGCTCGCGGTGCTCATCGGGACCGTGTCGTTCCGGCTCTCCGGGGTCTACTTCGCGATGATCACGCTGGGCTTCGCGCAGGTGCTGTACGTCCTGATGCGGGACTGGGACTACCTCGGGTCGAACCCCCGGGACGGCGTCTCCGTGAGCAACGACCTCCACCCCGAGGGCTTCGAGATCGGGGTGCCGTTCGTCGACCAGCTCAGCTTCGCCATCGGGCCGCTGCGTGGCGACGAACTCGAACTCCTCTTCCTCGACTTCGGCGCCACCGAGGTGTCCTACTACATGGTCGGTGTCGTGGTGCTGGTCTGCTACCTCGCGATGCAGCGGATGGTTCACTCGCCGTTCGGGCGCGTGCTCGTCGCCATCCGCGAGAACGAGGAGCGCGCCCGTGCGGTCGGCTACGACACGTTCCGGTACAAGCTCGCGGCGTTCGCCGCCAGCGGCTTCTTCGCTGGCATCGCGGGCGGCCTGTTCGCGGGCTACCGACGGTCGGTGACCCCGGACAACTCGCTGTACTTCCTCGTCAGCGGTGACGCGCTGCTGGCCTCGATCATCGGCGGGTTCGGCACGCTCGCGGGACCGCTGTACGGGCGCCTGTTCGACCGCACCGTCCGCGAGTTCCTCTCGAAGACGGGCGGTGGCGGCGGGCTGCTACCACTGCTGCGGGAGTACGTTCCCACGAGCGTCCTCGACACCCCGGTCCTGAACGGGATGACCGTCGGGCAGGGAATCGAGACGTTCCTGAACGGGCACGCCGCGCTGTACCTCGGCGTCGTCTTCGTGGTGTTCGTGCTGTACGTCCCGGGCGGCCTGCTCGGGTCGGTCCGCGACCGACTCGGTGGCACCGTGGCGAAACGCCTCCCCGACTACCTCGCCAACCTCCGACGATGACCGTCTCGTTGACTGGCTACGGCGTCTACACGCCAGACGAGGTCATCACCGGCGAGGAGATCGCCGCCCGGAGCGGGGTTCCTGAGGACGTCGTCGTCGAGAAGATGGGCATCCGCGAGACGCACGTCTGCCCACCCGACGACGACCACGTCACCGACATGTGTGTCGAAGCGGCCGAAGACGCGCTCGCGGACGCCGACCTCGACCCGGTGGACCTCGACCTGGTACTCTACCACGGCAGCGAGTTCAAGGACTACGTCGTGTGGAGCGCCGCCGCGAACGTCGCCGAGCGACTCGGCGCCGAGAACGCGTACGCGACGGAGAGTTACACGCTCTGTGCGGGCGCGCCGCTCGCCATCCGGCAGACGCGCGCCCAGATACAGACAGGTGACGTGGACACGGCGCTGCTCGTCGCCGCGAGCCGCGAGGAGGACCTCGTGGACTACAGTGACGAGGACGCGTCGTTCATGTTCAACTTCGGGAGCGGCGCCTCCGCGTTCGTGCTCGAACGCGACGCCGGCGACCGAACGCGGGCGGTCGTCCACGAGAGCGCCGCCCTCACGGACGGCAGCTTCTCCGAGGACGTGATCATGCCAGCGGGCGGGTCGAAACACCCGCCGACCCACGAGACGGTGGACGCTGGCATGCACTCGCTCACCGTCGCGTCCGACGACATGAAAGAACGCATCGCGCCCGTGAGCGGGCCGAACTTCCTGTCCGTCGCCGACGACGCCCTGGACCTGTCGGAGCTGACCAGGGGGGACGTCGACTTCGTCGCGCTCACGCACATGAAGCGGTCGTTCCACAACTGGCTGACCGACGAACTCGGCGTCGGCGACGACGACCACCACTACCTCGACGAGTACGGCCACGTCCAGAGTGTGGACCAGGCGCTCGCACTCGACGAGGGACTGCGGGCCGGGAACGTCGAATCGGGGGACACTGTGCTCTTCCTCGCGGCCGGCACGGGCTACACCTGGGCGGCGACCGCCCTGGAGTGGCGCGGCTGACTGTCAGCCCACCTCCGGTACGGGCGGGTCGGCGCCCGCGCGCTCTCTCCGGACGTTCTCGACGGTCTCGACGCCGAAGCCGTCCGCGAGGACGCTCTGGCCGGCCGTCTCGACGCCGGGCGCGTCCTCGACGTCGAGAGTGACCGTCACCGTCGCGTCGACCTGGAGGTCGTTGAGCCGCGGTCGGAGGTTGGTCACGTCGACGGCCTCGACGCTCCGGACGGCGGCGATTCGAGCGACGACGCCCTCGGCACCGCTGTCGAGGTCGCCGCTGTCGTTGCGCGGTACGTGCATCGTGAGGTCCGCGACGACGCGGACCGACTGGCTGGTCGTTGCCATAGACTCCCGCCGAGAGTCGAACTCGGTCGGTTCCACGGGTGTGCCCGTCGGGAGTGGACACAGCCCGCGCTCACCAGTTGTCCCACGAGGAAGACGCGCAGTCACCGTCACTGGAGGGAGACGGCGTCCGCGTCCTCCCCGGGGGGTGTCGCCACGTTACGCGGCGAGGGTGGACGCGGACTGCGCGTTCGGGTGATATCCGGCGACCACGAATCCCACGAGAGAGCGCTCGAAGCAGCCGCTGATGTCAGCGGCGGCCCCTGCGTGGAGTGTGATCGTCATCGGTGTGTCACCTGGTGTCGGGCTCGGACGGTCCGAGCCACGGTTCGATTGCTACGTCAACCCCCCGTGCAATAAGTTTTGTTCCGGTGTGAGAGACGCTATCACTGGTGTCGGCGGCGTTTCGAGGACTGGACTGACTCGCCGGATCGGACCGCTAGCTGGACGCCGGTCGGCCGAGCACCACGAGTTCGTCGCGAGCACCGACGAAGAGATGCTGGCCGGCGACGACGGGTGCGGTCGTGAAGTCGTGTGTCGCCGACCACCGGACGTCGGGGCGTTCAGCGTCGGTCTCGATAGCTCGCAGTTGCTGGTCGGCGCCGACGTAGTAGACGAGTCCGTTACACACCGCCGGCGAGTACCGACGCTGCCCGCCGACAAGTGATGCGGTGCCGTCGTCACCAGTCGTGAACTCCCACTGTGTGCTCCCGCCGGCCGCGTCGAGTGCGTGTAGCGTTCCGGCTGCGTCGACGACGAACAGTCGATCGCTGCCGACTGCGGGCGACGCCATGACCGAACTACCCAGTTCCCGTTCCCAGTACTCGTCGCCGTCGAGTCCGAGCGCGTAGACGTGACCGCGCTCGAGTTCACGGGTTCCGGAGGCCGCGTAGACGGTGTCGCCGGCGACTACCACACTGGCCTGTAGCCAGTCGTCGCGGACCGCGTGCTGCCACCGGTCTTCGCCGGTCTCGACGTCGAACGCACGAACCAGACCGCTCATGTCACCGACGATCACCTGCCCGTCGGCGACCGCAGGTGGGGCCTCGAGCAATCCCGTCTCCCGCTGCCAGTCCACGCTGCCGTCGTCGACAGCGAGCGCGTACAGCGCCGGCGACCCGTCCGCCGTGGCGACGTAGGCCGTCCCGTCGACTGCCGTCACGCCGGTGACCTCACCAGCGAACGGTTCCACCCACTGTTGTGACTCCTCGCGGAACGCCTGCAGTCGGTGGCCGTCGGGACAGAGCACCGTGCCGTCGTGGACCGTCACCGGGCCGGACGCGCTCTCGAGGTCACGTTCCCAGCGAACGCTCCCGTCCCTGGCGTCGAACGCGAGCAACCGCGATTCGCGGACGGAGGGGACCAGAACAGTGTCCCCGAACGCCATCGGTTCGTGGCGGAACCGGGCGTTCTCGACGGTTCCCTGCCAGGCGACGCCGGGCGCGTTTCCCGGGCCCGGGACACCCGCACGAGCGGAGTTCCGGGCGTCCAGCCGCGGAGACTGCCACCCCGTGCCCACGCCAGTCGGTGCTGGCGCCTCGCGGTCGAAGACGCTCGTCTGGGCGTCACTGGACCCCATACAGCCAGCGAGTCCGGTCGTCGCGAGCGCTGCAGCTGTCCCGAGTGACTGGAGGAGGGCGCGGCGGCGCATACGACAACCACAGACAACGCCCGAGTAAGTTTTGTGGCCTCGCCCGGGCGACTGCACCGCCGCCGAATTGCCGTCGGCCGTGGAGTTATCAGCCCCGGCCGGGTACTGCCGGCCGTGCTCCGCCAGCGCCTCCCGTCGGTCGGCCACGACACCGTTGGCGTCCTCCTCGTCCTCGTCTCCGCGGCCGGATTCGGGACACTCGGCATCTTCGGCGTCTACGCCCAGCGCGCCGGCCTCTCCATCCCGACGGTGCTCGTCTACCGGTTCGTGCTGGCGACCCTGATCGTCTGGGGGCTGCTCGCGTGGACCGGACGACTGACGCTGCTCCGCGGCCGCGCGCTGGCGACCGGCCTCGGCCTCGGCGCGTTCGGCTACGCGGCGATGAGCGGGCTCTACTTCCTCGGTCTGGAGTTCATGACGCCCGGGATGGTCGCCATCGTCCTCTACACGTACCCGGCGTTCGTCGTCGTGCTCGCGGTGCTGGCCATCGGCGAGCAGGTCGGCCCGAAGACGGTGGTCGCGCTCGCGCTCTCGCTGGGCGGCGTGGCGCTCGCCATCGGCGCGAACCCGGCCGGCGCGTCGGTCGTCGGCATCCTCATCGTGCTCGGCGCCTCCATCGCCTACGCCGCCTACATCACGCTCTCCCGGCGGATGCTCGTCTCCACGCACCCGCTGGTGTTGACCGCCCACGTCCTCCCCGCGGCCGGCGTCACGTTCGTCGCCATCGGCGCTGGAACTGGCTCGCTGACGGTGCCGTCTGCGGCGTCCACGTGGGGCGTTCTCGTCGGCATCGGGACACTCGCGACGGCCATCCCGGTGTTCACGTTCTTCGCGGGACTGGAACGCATCGGTGCCAGCCGGAGCGGCATCGTCAGCACCGTCGAACCCCCGATTACGGTGGCGCTCGGCGCGGTCCTCTTCGGCGACCCCGTCACCGTCGTCACGGTGGTCGGCGGTGCGCTCATCCTCTCCGCCGTCGTCGTCCTCCACAGGCGGTGAGGGCCGGACGCGGCCCGGCTACTCCACGGGAATCTCGACGAGCGTCATCCCGTCACCGCCGACGGCGTCGGCGAGGACGGCTCGTAGTTCCGCGGCCGACTCCGGGCGGTAGCCGTCGACGCCGAAGCTCTCGGCGAACGTCACGAGGTCCGGATTGGTCAGCTTCGTGCCGAACGACTCCCCGGTGTGGTCCTCCTGCTTCTCGGAGATGAGGCCGTAGTCGTCGTCGACGAACACCACGATGGTGTAGCCACAGCCGACGCGCATGGCAGTCTCGATCTCTGCGGCGTTCATCAGGAAGCCGCCGTCGCCGGTCGCCGCGACGACGTTCGTGTCGACGGCGAGGTCGGCCGCGAGTCCGCCCGGAACCGCGATGCCCATCGACGCGAGGCCGTTCGAGACGATGCAGGTGTTGGACTCGTACGTCGGGAAGCGCTGGGCGATGGCCATCTTGTGGCTGCCGACGTCCGAGACCAGCACGTCGTCGTCGGCCATCACGTCCCGGAACACGGGGAGCACGCCCTCGACGGTGAACGGCGCTTCGGGGGCGGGTTCTCTGGAGACGTCCGCGACGATCTGTTCCCGGAGGTCCGCGTACCAGTCGACGTCGAACTCGACGGCGACGTCCACACACCAGTCGGTGAGCGCCTCGAGGGTCCGGCCGACGTCGGCGATCACCTCGACGTCCGGCGTGTACGCCTCGTACACCTCGGCCGGTTCGCTGTCGACGTGGACGACCGCGGCGTCGCCGAGCCCCCACTCGGCGGGGTCGTGTTCGGCGATGTCGTAGCCGACGGTGACGACGAGGTCGGCCTGTTCGATGGCGCTGGCGGCCTCCCCGTCGTCGCCAGAGTCGAGTGTCATCAGCGAGTGGTCGTCGTCGTCCGAGACCGCGCCCTTCCCCATGTACGTCGAGACGACCGGGAGGTCCTTCGCGGCGGCCAGTTCGCGGAGCTGCGACGCCGCGCCCGTGCGAACGGCGCCGTTGCCGGCGATGAGCAGCGGCCGTTCGGCGCCCCGGAACAGCGACTTCACGCGCTCCAGGACGTCGGCCTCCGGGGCGCCGACGCTCACGCGCTCGCGGGTCGGGAGCGGGCGCGTCTCCGTCTCCTCGCCCGCGACGTCCTCGGGGAGTTCGAGGTGGGTCGCGCCCGGCTTCTCGTACTGGGCGACCTTGAACGCCTTGCGCACCGACTCGTGGACGATGTCGGGATCATTGAGCTGGGTGTTCCACTTCGTGATGGGCGCGAAGAGTTCGACGACGTCGAGGGCCTGGTGGCTCTCCTTGTGGAGCCGTTCGAGGCCGCCCTGGGCGGTGATCGCCACCAGCGGACTCTTGTCGAGGTGGGCGTCGGCGACGCCGGTGAGCAGGTTCGTCGCGCCCGGCCCGAGCGTCGAGAGACAGACGCCCGCCTCGCCGGTCAGTCGACCGTGGACGTCCGCCATGAACGCCCCGCCCTGCTCGTGTCGCACCGGCACGAAGGTCACCCCGGAGTCCCGCAGCGAGAACAGGAGGTCCTCCATCTCTTCGCCGGGCACGCCGAAGACGTGTTCGACGCCCTCGCGTTCGAGGCACTCGACGAGGAGGTCGGATGCCCGCATCTACTCCACCCAGACGGTCTTCCGGTTGACGAACTCCTTGATGCCCGCCTCCGAGAGCTCCCGGCCGTAGCCGGACTCCTTGACGCCGCCGAACGGCACCCGGGCGTCGGACTTCACGAGCTGGTTCACGTAGACGCAGCCCGCGTCGATGCGGCGCGCGACCCGCTCGCCGCGCTCGCGGTCTTCCGTCCAGACGCTCGACCCGAGGCCGAACTGCGTGTCGTTGGCCTTCTCGACGGCGGCGTCCTCGTCGTCGACCTCCCACACCGCGGCGACCGGGCCGAACATCTCTTCTGTGTCCGCGGGACAGCCGCCGGGCACGTCCGTGAGCACCGTCGGCGGGTAGTACGACCCCTCGCAGTCCATCGGTTCGCCGCCCGTGACGACAGTCGCCCCGGCGTCGACGCTGGCCTCGACCTGCTCGTGGAGGTCCGCCAGCAGGTCCTCGCGGGCCTGCGGCCCGACGTCCGTCTCCTCCTCGGTGGGGTCGCCGACGGTCAGCGACTCGATCTCGTCGACGAACGCGTCGAGGAACGCGTGGTAGACGTCCGTGTGGACGATGAAGCGCTTGGCCGCGATGCAAGACTGGCCGCCGTTCTGGTTGCGCGCCCACGCGCCGGTCTCGGCGGCCGCCTCGACGTCCGCGTCGTCGAGCACGACGAACGGGTCGCTGCCGCCGAGTTCCAGCACGGTCTTCTTGAGGTTCGCCCCCGCCGTCGAGGCGACGGCCTGTCCCGCCGGCCCGCTCCCGGTGACGGTGGCCGCCCGGCACCGGTCGTCCTCGACGACGTCGTCGACGAGGTCCGAGGGGATCAACAGCGACTGGAAGACGTCCTCCGGGTAGCCGGCCTCCCGGAACACCTCCTCGATGGCGACCGCACAGCCCGGGACGTTCGAGGCGTGTTTCAACAGGCCGACGTTGCCGGCGGTCAGGTAGGGCGCGGCGAACCGGAACACCTGCCAGAACGGGAAGTTCCACGGCATCACCGCGAGTACGGGACCAAGTGGCTCGTACACCGTCTTCGCGTTCGACCCGGGCGGACTGGCGTGGTGCTCCTCGCCGAGGTAGGCGCTGGCGGTCTCGGCGTAGTGGTCGCAGGCCCACGCGCACTTCTCGACCTCCGAGACGCCCTGCTCGATGGGTTTCCCCATCTCCCGTGTGGCGATCATTGCGTACTCGCGTTTGTTCTCCCGGAGCACGTCGGCGGCCGACGCGAGCAGTTCCTCTCGCTCTCGCATCGGGCGCGCCCGCCACTCCTCGAACGCCGTCGTCGCGCGGTCGAGGGCGTCGTCGACGTCGCTCTCGGTGTGGTCGTCGTAGGTCTCGACCTGCTCACCGGTCGCGGGGTTGACTACCTGCATGTGTGTGCTAACGAGACGCACAGGTTTCAACGTTCAGCCGCAGTACCGCGGTCCGCACCGTCCGCGCCGCTCAGAACGGGGCGTCGGACCCCCGGGTCGGACCCTCCTCCAGCCGCGCTCGCTCCATCGGGTTCGACCCGACGTCGCCGCTGTCGACGGTCACGGTGACGTCGCCCGTCTCGCGGTACTTCGCCTCGAGTTCGGCGAGTTCCTCGTTGATGGGTTCGCTCTGGTGGTGCATCCCGTCGGCGCGGACGCGGACCAGGTCGTACTCGTGGCGGTCGGCGAGGCCGTTCCACGCGCGGAACGACCCCTTCGTCAGGGTGTGCGTCTGGGGGCAGAACGGCGTCGTCGGCGTGAACTCCGCCCGCAACACGGACGGGTCGTCGGCCTCCTCGGCGTACCGGTACCCAGCGTTCCGGTGCCGGGTGTCGAGGTTCAGTCGCGCGAGGTTGTAGTTGAACGTCATGTCGTACACTTTCCGCTCCTCGAAGAGGTCGCGGGTTACGCGGTGGAACGCGAGGTGGTCCGCGCCCGTCAGCACGTCGTGGCCGTCGAGGAACTGGCCGACTGCGGGGAGGTGGTCGGGGACGAACTCGTCGTAGTCGTCGAACAGCCCGTCGTCGCTGTCGCCGAAGGGGGAAGGGAAACCGGCCATGACTGGCCGTACGCCCGCGTTCCACCTGTGGCTGCCCCCGTACATATTCGTGTGTCCGAGCGTCGCTGGGCGGCAGTGACCGGCGGTCAGTCGCCGAGGAACGACTGGAGGAGCGTGGCCTCGGCCTTCCGCAGGTGTTCGGCGGCGGTGCTCGGCGCACACCCCATCTCGTCGGCGACGTCCTCGTGGCTGGCGGTCCGCGGTATCTCGTAGTACCCCAGTGAGAGCGCCGTGCCGAGCGCCTCGCGCTGGCGGTCGCTCAACAGCGAGTCGAGGACGCCGGGCACCGCCTCCAGTCCACCGACCTCCGTGACCGTCACGTCGACTGGGTCGGGGAACTGCTCGATGACCGCCTGAATCTCCGCAGACGGCCCGAACACCGAGTACGACACCGTCCCGTCCGCGGCGTACTCGATGGGCGGGATCGCGACGGCCGGTCCCTTGTCCACCAGTTCGAACAGCTTCCGGACCGGTTCGTTGGTCGCGTCCCTGATGTAGACGTAGAACTCGTCGGGGCCGGCGGGCGTGAGTTCGTACTCCAGCACCTCGGGGATCTCCGCCATGGCCGCCTCGAACGGCTCCCGGTCGCCCTCCACGTAGTGCATGATGCCGAGTTCGTCACCAGTGAAGTTCCAGTGCATCGCGGTCGCGCGGTCGACGTACGGCGCGTTGACGATGAGGTCGAACATTGGGTGTATCTCGGCCTCGCGGCCGCCCGCGTCGAGGGTCAGCCGGACGTGGTTCATACGCGATGGTCCCACGCTCCGCGACTTAAATCCCACAGACGTGTCCGGCAGTCGAAACAACGTGGTCGACCACGAACAGTCGGACGATGAGCAGTCGGACACTCCTCACCGGCGCGACCGGCACACTCGGGCAGGCGTTGCTCCCGCGACTCCGCGACGACGGCCACGACGTACTCGCGGCGAGTCGGTCGCCGCCGGCCGACGACGACACGGCGTGGCAGACTCTGGACCTGGTCGACGGAACCGGCCTGGAGGCCGCGGTGAGCGACGTCGACGTCGTCGTTCACGCGGCCACGGCTCCACAGGGAGACAGCGAGGCCGTCGACGTCCGCGGGACCGAACGACTCGTCGAGGCGGCCGCCGACGCCGGCGTCTCGAACGTCCTCTACGTCTCCATCGTCGGTGTCGACGAGATCCCGCTCTCCTACTACCAGCACAAACACGAGGCAGAACGGGTCGTCGAGGCGAGCGAGGTTCCGTCGACCGTCGTCCGCGCGACGCAGTTCCACTCGTTCCTCGGCGGGCTACTCGACGGGGTGTCCCGGCTCCCCGTCTGGCCGCTCCCGACGAAGCTACGCCTCCAGCCGATAGCCGTCGAGGAGGTAGCGGACGCCGTCGTCGAACACGCCACACCGGACCCGGCGGGTCGAGTGCCGGTCGTCGGCGGTCCCGAAGTGCGGACGCTGGGCGACCTCGCCAGGGCGTACCGCGCAGCGAGAGGGCTGCGCCGCCCCGTCGTGCGCCTCCCGCTGCCCGGGAAGGTCGCCCGCGGGTTCCGCGCCGGAGACGCGACATGCCCGGACCGGACGGTCGGCACGACCACGTGGGACGAGTGGCTAGCCGGTCGATACGACCAGGAGACGGCATGAACCGGCGACTCGGCGTCGTCGTGGTCGCAGTGGTCGTCCACCTCGCGCTCACGCTCGGTCACGGCTGGGCGCACGCGTCGATTCCCGTCCCGTTCGCGGACTGGCAGGGCGTCTACGTCGGCGTCGTCCTGGTTCTCGCGCCGTCCACCGGCGTCCTCGCGGTCGCCAGCGAACGCCACAAACTCGGCGCCGGGCTCCTCGTGGCCGCGGGCGTCGGCGGCGTCGCCTTCGAGGGACTGTTCCACTTCGTCGTCCACGGCCCGGACCACGTCGCGACCGTCGAGCGCGGGACGAAACTGTTCGCGTCGACGGCGGTACTCACGACGGTCGGGGACGCCCTCCTCGTCGTCGCCGGGTCCTGGCTCTACCGCTCGCTGGCCAGAAGGGACGACCGGACAGGAGACAGACGCTCCCGCGCCCGTCACTCGGGCCGGTAGAAGTCCGACTTCGACGCCTCGTGTGGTGAGGCGTCCCGGAGTTTGGCGATCTTCGTCGGGCTCCGGTGGCGCACGATGACGACGTCGTACGCGTCGTCCGCCGCCACACTCGCGCCCACGCTGCTTACAGTCGTCACCATCCGTCCCGCGTTCTCGCTGCCGATGAACACCATCGACGCGTCGGCCTCGCGAGCCACCCGTCGGACGCGCTTCGCGACCGACCCGGCTCTCGCGTACCGGTCGACGACGACGTGGCGGAAGTCGGCGTTCGGACAGAGCGCCGTCACCTGCTCGTGGAGGCTCCCGACGACCGTCTCCTGGTCGAACGGTTCCTCTGGCCCGATCCAGCCCCGCTCCCGCGCGTAGTGCTTGTCACCCTGTGGGACGACACTCACTGCGAGCACTGGCTCGTCGAGGACAGTGCTGAACTCCGACGCGCGCACGAGGGCCGCCTCCGCGAGCGCGGACCCGTCGAAGGGGACGACCAGTGTCATATCTGGAATCTGTACTGTGCCGGTAAATAGCGGTCGGTCAGTTCCCGGTCGCGTGGAACGCGAGACGCGCTACGAGTCCCGGAGCGCCGCGAACTCCTCGCGGACGATGGCGGCGTGGGCGTCCGTGACGTGCTCCAGGACGGTCTCGCCGGCTTCGGCGGTCGCCGGACTGGCGTCGCCCAGAACGCCGTTGTCCGCGTGCGTCTCGACGCCCTCCGCGAACAGCGCCGCCGCGGACACCGGGCCGGTGTACCCCTCGGGGAGGTCGTCCGCGACGAGTTCGGGAGCGACGGCGAGCACCATCGCCGTCTCGCTCGCGCCCGCGTGGACGACCGGCTCTTCGACGTCGATTCCCGCCTCCCGGAGCCCCGACTCCAGCAGTTCCATGTAGCGTCTGAGTCCCGTGACCGCGATCACGTCGACGTCCGTCTCGCGCGCCAGTTCCGGGAACGCGGCCTCGACGACCGGGAACGAGCCACCGTGTCCGGGGAGGACGACGACGCGCTCGAACCCCTGTGCTTCGAACGAATCGACGTAGTCCCGGAGGAGCGCGGTCAGCGTCTCCGGAGAGACGGAGATCGTCCCCGGGAAGCCCGTGTGTTCGGTCGAGGGACCGACCGGAATCGCGGGGGCGACTAACGCGCCCCCGAGTCGTCGCGCGACGCGCTCTGCGAGTTCGGCGGCGAGTCGCGTGTCGGTGTCGAGTGGGAGGTGGGGGCCGTGCTGTTCGGTCGCACCGAGGGGGACGACGACGGTGTCGACGCCCCCCTCCAGGGCCGCTTCGACGTCTGTCCACGACAGTTCCGCGAGCCGCACACTGTCGCGGTCGGCCGTTTCCTGGTCGTCCTCGTCCATGCTGATGAGTGTCCAGCCGTCCACAAGGCTGTTGTCCCGACCCGGTAGCGGGTCGGAGACAGTTCAGCTGGTCACAACGTATTTGGCGCTACCCCCTGTTAGTCATTGTATGTCACAGACGGCCGCCGACGGAGACGACGACGCCGAACTGGACGCCGACGCCGAGGAGCCGGAGATTGAGGAGGACCTCTTCGAGGAGGAACTCCGGATCGACGGCATCTGCGGCGTCTACTGAGATGCCAGCGACCGTCTTCCGGCCCGCCCACGTCAAGTTCCGGCGGGAACCCGAGGGAGGTCTCGTCTACGACCACGAGAACTACGGCTACGAGGACGCCTCGATGTACGCCGTCAGCGACACCGTCATCGACGTCCTGGAGTTCGTCGAGGAGCCGCGACCCCGTTCGGAGGTCGAAGCCGCGTTCTCGCCGGCCGTGGTCGACTCGCTGGTCGAGCGCGGGGTGCTCTCGGATGGCGGGTGAACCGCTGTCCGCGCCGGTCACCATCACCTGGGAGGTGACGCTGGGCTGTAACCTCCACTGCGACCACTGCCTCTCGGGCAGCGGACCCGGCCACCAGATGCCGAACGAGCTCACCACGGAGCAGGCCAGGGCGTTCATCGACGAACTCGACGAAATGGACGTCTTCCAGGTGAACATCGGCGGCGGCGAACCGTTCGTCCGCCCCGACATGCTGGAACTGCTCGCAGAGCTCACGAGCCGCGACATCTCGACGTGCGTGAGCACGAACGGCACGCAACTCGACGAGGCGACCCTCGACCGCGTCGAGGCGATGGACCCGCTGTTCCTGCAGGTGAGCATGGACGGCCTGCGCGCCGACAACGACGCCATCCGCGGCGACGGCGTCTACGACCAGGTCCTCGACTCCCTCGAACGACTGGAGGACCGCGACATCGGGACGACGGTCAACACCGTGGTCACCCGCCAGAACGTCGCGGACCTCCCCGACATCTACGACCTCGCGGAGGCCCACGGCGCGGGCCTGCGCCTCAACCGTTTCCGGCCCAGCGGACGGGGCGAGGACACCTGGGACGAGTTCCGACTCCGCGAGGACCAGATTCGGTTCCTCCACGAGTGGATCGAGGACCACCCCGACGTCCGGACGGGGGACTCCTTCTTCTACCTCAACGCCCTCGGCGAGGTGCGCAACAACACCCTCAAGCAGTGCGGCGCGGGGTCGATGACCTGCCTCGTCGACCCGGTCGGCGACGTCTTCCCCTGTGCGTTCACCCAGTGGGACCACCTCGCGTCCGGCAACGTCGTCGAGGACGGCTTCCAGGCGGCGTGGGACGAGATCGCCAACCTCCGCAGCCAGATCGACGACCACGAGGGCTGTCCCGCCGTGGCGATGGGGAGTTCGGACCCGGACGGCGAGGACCCACAGCTCCGGGCCATCCTCTCTGGCGACTGACCCCGCATGTCGGCTCCTGCCCAGGTGGAGCGTCGCGGCGAGTACCGGTTGCGCGACTCCGCCGCTATCGTCGGCAGTGTCCTCGTCTCGACGCAGCCACTCGTCGCCACGGGCCTCAACGACGCCGCCGTCGACCTCCTTGCGACGCTGGACGACGAAGCGTACCGGTCGCCGGCGACCGTCGCCGCGGAGACGACGTACGGCGTCGACGCAGTCGTCGACCTCTTTAAGCGCCTCCACGAGCGCGGCTTCCTCGCTTGGCGCCCGGGACGCGACCCCTCGTTTCAGCCGCCGGTGTCGGTGGTCGTCACCGTCCGCGACGACCGCGAGCAACTCCTGGCGTGCCTCGACGCGCTCGCCGCACTCGACTACCCCGACTACGAGGTCGTGGTCGTAGACGACGGCTCCACCGACGGCACGCGCGAGGCCGCGGCCGGCCACACGCTCGCCGTGCAGGGACGAATCAGGGTCGTCCAGGTAGGGTCGGCCGACGACCCGCTCGGCATCGGCGCGTCGCGCAACCGCGGCGTCGAAGCGGCGACCCACGACATCGTCGCGTTCACCGACGCCGACTGCCGTCCGACGGCGGGGTGGCTCGCCGACCTCGTGCCGTGTCTGGCGGGCCACGACCTGATCGGCGGGCGCGTCCGGCCGGCGGGCGACAGCACGGCGAGCGCCTACGAGGGCGTCGCCTCCTCGCTGGACATGGGCGCCTACGGCTCCCGCGTCGACCCGCACGGCGACACGCCGTACCTCCCGACGGCGAACCTCGTGGGCCGCAGAGCCGTCTTCGAGGCCGCCCCGTTCCCCGACCGCGACGTCGCGGAGGACGTCGACGTCTGCTGGCGCGCGCTCGCCGCCGGCTTCGACGCCGTCTACACGCCCACGGGCGTCGTCCACCACGACTACCGGCGCTCGCACGGGGACCTCGCAGGGCGTCGGTCGACCTACGGCGCGTCCGAGGCGCTGCTCGCCAGCGAGTACGGCCGACAGGGAACCCGTGTTCGCGTTCCACTCGACGCGCTCCTCGTCGTGGTCCTCGCCGTCGCCGGTCTGCTCTCGCCGGGAGTCACTGGGACGGTTGCGCTCGGTGCCGCGGGCCTCTTCGGCGGCGCCGGACTGCTCGCTCGACTCGCGACGACCCTCCGGCAGTACCGGCGTCTGCAGTCGGTCGTCTCGGTCCGCGACGTCGTCCGGAGCCGGGGACGCGAAGCCGTCTCCACGGTGTATGCGCTCTCGCGGGAGGTGACGCGGTACTACAGCGGACCGGTCCTCGTCGTCGCGCTGCTCGCGTGGTTCGTGGCGCCAACCGTCGGCCTCGCGCTCGGGGCCAGCCTCGCCCTGGCTGCGCTCCTTCCGCTGGTCGTCGAGTACGCCGTCCACCGCCCCGGAGGGTCGTTCGTCGGCTACGCGGGCTACTACCTCGCCGACCAGGCTGGCTACCAGTACGGCGTCTACCGCGGCGCGTTCGGCCACCGCACGCTCGCCCACCTCGACCCGACCGGGCGGTTCCGACTCTCCGGACCCGGCGCTGGCCGACTCACGAGCGCCAGAACGGGGGCGGTTCCGTCGTCGAACGTGGGGTCGGAGCGGAACCGGCTACAGTAGTTCGTTCTCGCGGAGGAACGCGACGACGCGCTGGGCGGCCTCCTCCGGGGGCGCCTCGATGCGCTCGCCGGCGCTCCGGGTCCTGCCGGTGCCCCGGCCGAGCATCCGGTAGATGCGCTCCTCGACTGTCCCGGTCCGCGGTGGCCGACCACGGCCCCAGCGTTCGTTCGGTCGCACGTGTTCGACGGTGGCCGCCCCGACGCTCATCGAGAACCGGGACTCGCCGGGCGCGACGTCGGTCAGTTCCACCGTCTCGATGCTCGCTCGCCGGCCGGCGATGACCGTGTCGAGGGGCGCGCGCGTCGGGTTCGCGAACCCGGCGTCGACGCCGACGACGGCCGGGAGGGCGACGGCGACGGCCTCCTGGCGCCCGATGGCGAGTTTGCGCTGGACAGCCAGTTCGTCCTCGCTCACCTCGACCGGGACGTCGAGGTGCTCCGGCCCGAGTTCGGTCGCCCGCGTCGCGCTCGGCCAGCCGAGTCGTTCGGCCGCGAGGCCCGCGATCTCAGAACCGGAGAACGACGATGACTGCCCGACGAACAGCGCGTCCGGTGACTCGCGGGCGGTCACGCGCGCGAGCACTGTCGCGAACTTCTCGCCGGCGGTGCGCTCGACCGGGTCGAAGGAGACGTGGACGCCCCGGTCGGCGCCCCGTTCGAGCGCGGAACGCACGCAGTCCTCGGCCGTCTCCCCGCCGACGCCGACGGCCGTGACCTCGTCGGCGACCTGGTGGGCGGCCTCAAGCGCGACGCGGTCGTCGATGCTCAACTGCCAGCGGTACGGGTCGGCGTTCCCGTCGTCGTCGACGACGCGGTGCGGTTCCGGGCGTGCGGTGACGACTGCTCTCATCGTGCCGTGTACCCCCCGTCGACGGGAATCGTCGCCCCGGTCACGAACGCCGCGTCCGCCGACGCGAGGAACGCGATGGTGCGGGCGATGTCTACCGGGTCGGCCATCCCGAGCGGCGTCTCCTCGACCATCGACGCGAGCGTGTCGGGGACGTCGCTGTCGTCGCCGTCGTCGTCCATCGCCGCCTCCAGCATCGGTGTCTGGACGACGCCCGGGCAGATGGTGTTGGCCCGTATCTCCGGCGCGTACTCGACGGCGATGGAGCGCGTGAGCGAGACGAGAGCGCCCTTCGTCGCGGTGTAGACGTCCATCCCGGGTTCGGCGACGAGCGCCGCGATGGAGGCGTTGTTGACGACCACGCCCGTGCCGTCGCTCGTCTCGAGCATGGCGGCGATGGCGTGCTTGCAGGCGTACATCGGCCCCCGGAGGTTGATGCCGGTGAGGAACTCGTAGCCCTCCTCGGAGAACTCCGTGATGGGACCGTCGGCCTCCCGCGACGCGACGGCCGCGTTGTTGACGAGTACGTCCACGCTCCCGAACGTCTCCTCGGCGTGGTCGACCATCGCGGCCACGGCGTCCTCGTCGCTCACGTCGGTCTCGACGAACGACGCACTC
This sequence comes from Halobacterium wangiae, assembly GCF_021249345.1. Lineage (NCBI taxonomy): Archaea > Methanobacteriati > Methanobacteriota > Halobacteria > Halobacteriales > Halobacteriaceae > Halobacterium > Halobacterium wangiae. The sequence continues at coordinate 3,091,233 of NZ_CP089588.1, forward strand.
CCCGCGGTCTCGTCGTCCGATTCGATGGACGCGACCGTCTGTTCGCCGCCGTCCGCGTCGAGGTCCGCGACGACCACGTCGGCTCCTCGCTCGGCGAGCACCCGCGACGTCTCTGCGCCGATCCCGCTCGCCCCGCCCGTCACGACGGCCGTTCGGTTGTCGAGTCGCATGGTCACCCGAAGTCGAACTCGACCCCCTTGCCGCCCTCCGACTTCGACCAGGAGACGGCGCCCTTCTCGGGGTCGTTCCCGCAGAACACCATGCAGGCGCCACACTCCACGCACGGTTCGTACGCGAAGTAGATGCCGCCCTTCTGGTCGGCCTGGTAGTCGAAGCACTCGGCGGGACAGAGGTGGAGACACGGTTTGTCCTCGCAGGTGACGCAGTAGTCGTTGTCGACGGTGATGTGGGCCGCCTCGCTGACGTCCCACTGCACCGTCTCGAGGCTGTCCTGGACACCCATCAGTCCGTCCCTCCCCGGTTCGTCGGCTGGTGTGTGCTGTGATAACTCATCTCTGTGTTCTCAGTCGGCGTCGATGGTCATTGGTCTTTGGTCGGTTCGGACCCTCACAGCGAACGCAGCCCCCGGTAGCCGTCTTTCAGCAGGTCCAGAAAGCCGGCGTCGCTGTTGCGGAACGCGCGGTAGGCCTGCTTCCACGTCAACCCCTGAGCGTCGCTGCCGGCCGAGTACATCCCGCGCAACGTCTCCGTCGCGATTCCGGGGTAGGCGCCGTACATCCGCTCGTTCTTCAGGAACTCCGGGAGGTGGCGGTGCTGTTTCATGTCCTGGAGGACGTAGGAGTTCTCCAGCCACTGGTCGTAGCGCCGGCCGAACGCCTCCCAGTTGCCCTCGCGGTCGCAGGCGATGGCGGACTCCGCGGCGAGCAGACCGCTCTTGATGCCGTAGTCGAGTCCGCGGAACGTGTACCCCTTGTTGAGCACGAGACCGGCGGCGTCACCCACTAGCGCGATACGGCGGTCGTAGCGGTCCGGGAGCGACTCGTAGGAGAGTTCGGGCAGCAGGATTCCCTGGTACTCCTGGAGGCTCTCGCCCTGGACGTACGGCCGGACGGTGTCCAGTTCCACGAACTCCTCGAGCAGCGAGTACAGCGGCGTCCCGCTCTCCGCGTACCCCTCGTCGCCGAGCCACCGGAGCACCTCCAGGCCGCCGACGGCGCCGACCGAGATGTACTCGTCGTACGTGTAGATGAAGTAGCCGATGGTCGGCGCGCCCTCCGGGAAGCCCGTGTAGATGTACGCCGCGCCCTCGTCGCTGTCGAGGTTGAACCGCTCGTTGATGGTGTCACGACCGACGTCGATGACCTTCTTCACCGACAGCGCCATGTCCGGGTTGCGCATCGTCCGCTGGATGCCGGTCGCCCGCCCCACGGTGGTGTTCACACCGTCGGCACCGATGACGGCGTGACAGGCCAGGTCGCCGTTCTCGCGGTCGGTGTGGACGACCGCGTGGTCCCGGGCCTGCGTGACGTCTCGCACCGTGGTCTCCGGGACGAACACCGCGCCCTCGTCGACGGCGCGGTCGACGAACCAACGGTCGAACTTCCCGAGCATCAGCGTGTAGTTCGGCTCCTCGAGGAGGTCCATGTCGCGGTAGCCGATCGAGACCTCCGCGTCGCCGTGGAGCAGTTTGATGTTGTGCTCGACGACGTGGCGCTCCAGGGGCGCCTCCTCGGGGAACTCGGGGACGAGGTCCGCGAGGATCTGTCCGTAGAGGACGCCCCCCGTGACGTTCTTCATCCCGGGCTGTTTCGCGCGCTCGACGAGCGCCACGTCGAAGTCCTCGGCGGCGAGTTTGTACGCGGCGGCGGTGCCGGCCCGACCCGCCCCGACGACCACGACGTCGAAGTCCACGGCCGTCATTCGGCCACCTCCTCGGCGGCCTCGCCACCACTGTCGTCGCCCACCGCGGCCTCCCGGAGCGCCTCGACCAGCGCCGGCCCGTACTCGTAGACGTCGCCGACGATGCCCACGTCCGCGAAGTTGAAGATGCGGGCCTCGGGGTCGGTGTTGATGGGGATCAGGAACTCCGCGTTCACCGAGCGCATGTGGTAGGAGTCCCCGGAGATGGCGACGGGGACGTACAGTTCGACGTCGATCTCCTTGCCCGTCACGCCGATCTGGCGGTCGTAGGGCACCCAACCCTCGTCGGAGGGCGGGCGGGACGCGCCGACGGCGGCGCCGAGCGCGTCGGCCAGTTCGGTGACGAGGTCGAAGCCGTCCGGCGTGCCCAGACCGAAGCCGCCGGCGACGATACGCCGCGCCTTCGCGAGGTCCGACTCGGGGACCTCGAACGTCTCGACGTGGCGGACCCGTTCGTCCGTCTCGACGTCGACCTCGACGGTGCGCTCGGCGGGCGCTCCGGTCGGCGGCGCCGAGGGCGTCCCGAGGGCCTCCGTGTTGAGCGTCACGACCGGCGGCCCGCGCTCGAAGGATATCTCGGCGTACGCCCGGCCGCCGTACGCCGTCCGACCGGCGAGCAGTTCGCCCTCGCGGACCCTGAGCAGGCAGTCGGTGACGCACCCGCCCCGAAGTCGCCGGGCCGTTGCCGCCGCGAGGTCGGTGCCGTCTGCGGTGTCCGGCAGGAGCACTGCACGGGCGTCCGCGGCGAGGTCCGCGAGCGCCTCACTCCGGGGGCGGACGCCGGCAGCCCCCGCGGTGAACGTCCCCTCCTCGCGAACGACGTGGACGACCTCGTCGGGGCTGCCGGCGCGCACCGCGGCCGGCTGGACGACTCCGTCGAACGCCACGGCGACGACCGAGGGCGTGTCGCCCACCTGGTCGTCGAGCACCTCGACCAGCCGGTGTGCTTCTTCGAGTAGCGCTACGTCCTCGGACTCCGGAACGATGAGCAACTCTCCTGTCATGGATTCCCTCGAACGGTCGTCGTGAGCGCGCTACTGCGGGCGAGGTGCCGCGAGCGGACCCGACGACGCGGGGTCATGCGGACAGCTCCCTCGCCAGCATCTCGCCGTCGTAGATCGCCTTGTCGATGAGTCGCGGCGCGACGCAGTCGCCGATCCTGTGCACCGACCCCTCGTCGAACCCCTGCGCTTCGAGCGCTCCCGCGAGCCCGGTTCTGGCCTCCCGGCGCTCCGCGACGACCAGCGAGTCCGTCGGCAGCGTCGTCAGCTCCTCGGAGTAGACGTTGAGCAGTTGCAGCTCCTGGTCCTCGAAGCCGATGATGGTGTTGTGAGTCACGATGTCCACGCCGTGCTCGTACAGCGTCTCGAGGAACGGCGGGACGTTCGTCCCCTCCATCTGGTCGCCCGGATGGTACGAGGTCGTGACGAACGTGACGTCGTGGCCGCTCGTCGCGAGGAACTCCGCCACGCTGACGCCGGCCGCGTGCTTGTTGTTGTCGAAGACGACGACGGAGTCCCCGACCGGTTCGCCCTGTAGCACGTCCCAGGAGCGGTGGACGTCCGGGCCGGCGAGGTCCGGCTGGCGTTCGCTGGCGCCGATGGCGACCACGACGTCGTCCCACGCGCGCGGCGAGACGTCCGCCGGGGTCACCTCGGCCCCCAGTTCGACGGTGACGTCGCGGTTGTCGAGCTGGTTGCGGAGGTTGCGGACGGCGTCGCCGAACTCCCGCCGCGAGTCGACCTGTGTGGCGATGTTCGACTGGCCGCCAAGGTCGTCCTCGCGCTCGCGGAGCGTCACGTTCTGGCCGAGGTCGGCCGCCGTGACGGCGAACGACAGCCCCGCCGGGCCGCCGCCGACGACCAGTACCTCACGGGGCGACCGGGTCTCATCGACGTCCTCGACGTGCGGAATCTTCGTCTCGCGGCCGGAGCGCGGCGTCTGGATGCAGCCGACGTGGCCGTTCGTGTGGATGCCGCCGAGGCAGTTCTGGTTGCACGCGATGCAGTGGGTGACCTCCTCGTCCTCACCCTGCCGGACCTTCCGGACGGTGTCGGCGTCGCAGATGAGCTGTCGGCACATCCCGATGAAGTCCGCGCGACCCTCCTCGAGGATGTCGTTGGCCTTCGTGAGGTCGTTGATGCGGCCGGCGGCGATGACGGGGATGTCGACGAGTTCCCGGGCGGCGCCGTAGTACTCGGCCGTGTAGCCCAGCGGCGCGTGCATCGGCGCGTCCGTGATGTACAGCTTCGAGATGGTGGCGATGTCCGAGTCGATGAAGTCCAGACTCGGGTGGAGACGGCGGATGACCTCCACGGCGTAGTCGTAGTCGTAGCCGCCGTCCTCCATCTCGTCGAGCGAGAAGCGGATGCCGACCGGGAACTCCTCGCCGACCCGGTCGCGGATGGCCTCGACCACCTCGTTGACGAGGCGGACGCGGTTGTCGATGGAGCCGCCGTACTTGTCCGTGCGGTGGTTGTACTTCGGGGAGACGAACTGGCGGAGGATGCCGTCGTGGCCGGCCTTCAGTTCGACGCCGTCGAGGTCACCCTCCTTGCAGTGTTCGGCGGTCTTCGCGAAGCCGAGTTTCACCTCCTCGATGTCCTCCTGTTCCATCCGCTTGGGCATCTCGTAGCCGTACTCGGTCGGGACGGCCGACGGCGCCCACGTTTCCCGCATCGCTGCCTCGCCGGTGTCCTCGCCGCCGGTGTGCTGGAGCTGCGCGAACACCTTGGTGCCGTGGCGGTGGCAGGCCTCGGCGATCATCCGCAACCGGGGGACGACGTCGGGGTCGTACCCGGTCGCGTACATCGGGTTCGACGAACTCGGGTGGACGAGCATACTCGACGGACCGACGATGAGGCCGACGCCACCGCGGGCCCGCGCCTCGTAGTAGGCGGCGTCGCGCTCGGTCGGCAGGCCGTCCTCGGCGAAGCCCGTCTCGTGGGCGAGGAACACCGTCCGGTTCTTGACCGACACCGGGCCGATCCGCCGTGGCGTGAAGAGCATCTCGGTCATTGATTGAGTGAGATTATCTAGCAAAGAGTTACTCCCAGCAGGAATAAAGATGTATCGCCGATGACAGCGGCGTCTGCGAGGCAGCGACGGGCGCCAGAGCCGCCGACAGTTGTTTAAGATATCACGACCGTGTGTACTAGTGACATGGAGGAGTCGTACCCGTTCTCCGCCATCGTCGACCAGGGGGCGATGAAGCGGGCGCTGGTACTCAACGCCGTCAACCCCGACATCAGCGGCGTCCTCGTCCGGGGCGAACGGGGGACCGCGAAGTCCACGGCGGTCCGTGCCCTCGCAGACGTGCTCCCGCCAGTCGAAGTCGTCGCGGACTGTCCGTACCGCTGTCCACCGGGCGAGCGCGACCGGATGTGCGCCGAGTGCCGCGAACGAACGGACGCTGGCGAGCAACTCCCCGTCGAACACCGGCCGATGCGCGTGGTGGACCTGCCGCTGAACGCCTCCGAGGACCGCGTCGTCGGCAGCATCGACCTGCAGTCGGCGGTCCGCGAGGGGCGCCAGACGTTCGAACCCGGCATCCTCGCGGAGGCCAACCGCAACATCCTCTACGTCGACGAGGTCAACCTCCTCGACGACCACATCGTCGACGTCCTGCTGGACGCGGCAGCGATGGGTGAGAACATCGTCGAACGCGAAGGCGTCTCCGTTCGACATCCGGCGGAGTTCGTCCTCGTCGGCACGATGAACCCCGAGGAGGGCGAGTTGCGCCCACAGCTCCTCGACCGATTCGACCTGCTGGTGGACGTCGTAGCCAGCGGCGACGCCGACGAGCGCGTCGAGATCGCCGAGCGCCGGGAGCGCTTCGACGCGGACCCGGCGGCGTTTCGCGCGGCGTACGCCGACGAACAGCGCGAACTGGCCGACCGGATCCGGTCGGCCAGACAGCGACTCACCGCCGTCGACGTCCCGACGTCGGTGTTGCACGAGGCGTCCTACGAGGCGGTCCGGCAGCGAGCGCACGGGATGCGGGCGGACATCGCCGTCAACCGCGTCGCGCGAACCATCGCCGCGCTGGACGGCGACGACGTGGTGAACGGCGCGCACGTGGCGGAGGCCCAGTACTTCGTGTTCCCCCACCGCGTCGAGGGCGTCGCCGAGATGTCCTTCGGCGAGGGCGTCATGTCCTCGGAGAGCGACGAAGAGGCGGTAGGCGAGGAGGACCAGGACGACGAACCCGAGGGCGACGACACCGCGGACACGGAGGGCGGCGGCCTCCCCATCGCGGAGGGCGAGGAGTCCTACGACGTCGACCGGACCGCCATCGACCCGGAACGGGACCGGACGATGCGGGACGCGCTCGCGCGTCGGACCCCGTCGCGCGTCGCCGTCCGGAGCGGTCGCTACGTCCGCTCGCGGCTCCAGGAGGACGTCAACGACGTGGCCATCGACGCGACGGTCCGGGCGGCCGCACCCCACCAGCGGACGCGACAGCCCGAGGACCAGAGTGGCATCGTCGTCGAAGCACGGGACCTCCGGCAGAAGCTCCGAGAACGGACCGCGCGAGCGCTCGTCGTGTTCGTCGTCGACGCCAGCGGGAGCGTGATGAGTGGCCGCCAGATGATGGAGACCAAACGCGGCCTGCTGTCGCTCATCGAGGACGCCTACCGCGCCCGGGACCGGGTCGCCGTCGTCGTGTTCCGCGGCGAGAATGCGTTCACGCTCGTCGAGCCGACGCGGAACCACCGGATGGCCCGGGACGCCGTCTCGCGGTTGACCGTCGGTGGGAACACACCGCTTGCGCACGGACTCGTTGAGGCCTACCGCATCGTCGAACGCGAGAAGCGCCGCGACCAGGACCTGTACCCGCTGGTCGTCCTGCTGTCGGACGGCCAGTCGAACGTGGACTACCGCGAGGACGGCGACGCGAGGGAGGACGCGCTCCGCGCGGCGTCGCTGTTCGCCGACGCCGACGTCCCCTCGGTGTTCGTCGACACCGGCTACGAACTCGACACGACGCCGGACGAGATCTGGACCGCACGGAAGGCCGAGCGGATGAAGCGCAAGCGCTTCGAGCGGAACCAGACGTTCGCGGAGACGATGGGCGCCGACTACCTGCCACTGGTCGAACTCCCGCGGGACACACAGCTCCCGACGGACCAGGACTCGGAGGGGCAGGAGGCGTGACCCGGACCCCGGCGGCACCCGAACGGCCGCCAGCCCAGCGACGCAGCAGTCGACAGACGGAGGACACAACCGATGACTGACCACGACACGACCCAGACGACACGCGACGCCCGGGAGACAGCGAGCCAGACGTTCCCGTTCACCGCCATCGTCGACCAGGAGGAGATGAAACGGGCGCTGGTGCTCAACGCCGTCAACCCCGACATCGGCGGGGTCCTCATCCGGGGCGAACGGGGGACCGCGAAGTCAACGGCCGTGCGTGCGCTCGCCGACGTACTGCCGGACATCGAGGTGGTCGCGGACTGCCAGTACAGCTGTCCACCGGACGAACGCGACCGGATGTGCGCCGAGTGCCGCGAACGGACGGCTGCCGGGGAGGACCTCCCTTCACGCTCCCGACCGATGCGCGTGGTGGACCTGCCGCTGAACGCCTCCGAGGACCGCGTCGTCGGCAGCATCGACCTCGAGCGCGCCGTCCGGGAGGGCGAACGCGAGTTCGAACCCGGCATCCTCGCGGAGGCCAACCGCAACATCCTCTACGTCGACGAGGTCAACCTCCTCGACGACCACATCGTCGACGTCCTGCTGGACGCGGCAGCGATGGGTGAGAACATCGTCGAACGCGAAGGCGTCTCCGTTCGACATCCGGCGGAGTTCATCCTCGTCGGCACGATGAACCCCGAGGAGGGCGACCTGCGCCCCCAGTTGCTCGACCGCTTCGGTCTCGTCGTGGACGTGGAGGGTGTCAACGAGGTCGACGACCGCGTCGAGATCAGCCAGCGGCGGGCGACCTTCGAGGCCGACCCGGACGCGTTCCGCGCGGAGTACGCGGCGGCGCAGGCGGACCTCCGGGACGACATCGTCGGGGCGCGCGAGCGCCTCCCGGCCGTCGAACTCGGCGACGACGTCGCGAGACTCGTCGCGGGGATGAACATCGAACTCGACGTCGACGGCCACCGTGGCGACATCACGCTGCGACGCGCGGCGCGGACGCTCGCGGCGTTCGAGTCGGAGCCGGCCGTCTCGGCGCGGACGGTGCGTCGCGTCGCCAGGATGGCCCTGAACCACCGACTCCAGCGGCTCCCGTTCGAGGAGGAAGAGAAGGACGTCATGAGCGCCTTCCACGACGTCCGCCGCGAACTGGGGTTGGAGGACTGAGGGTACCAGGGAGACAACCACACACTACGTTTCGAGAGGGATGTTCGTCGCGCCCGGGCCTGCTTCGTGCCGTGACGGGCAGTAACTCTCTGTTACTTCCACCGGCAATACTTACGTTTTATAGTCAACTGTGCGCCATATTTATGGGTTGAGAAGTTGACTGTCAATTGGGAACGAATAACAAACCCGTGGTAGCAGAACCGACGTTCGTTCCCGGTGACCACCAATGCCACAGTACGACTTCGACGGCCAGGTCGCGTTCGTCACCGGTGCCGGACGCGGTCAGGGTCGCTCGCACGCACAGCACTACGCACGAAACGGCGCCGACGTCGTCCTCACGGACATCTGTGAGAACGTCGAGACCAACCCGTACGACCTCAGTACGCCGGACGACCTCGAAGAGACGGCGAGTCTCGTCGAGGACGAGGGCCAGCAGGCGCTGCCCATCGAGATGGACGTCCGCGACGAGGCCGAGGTACAGGCCGCCGTCGAGGAGGCCCTCGACGAGTTCGGCCGCATCGACATCCTCGCGAACAACGCCGGCATCTTCAACGGCTCGGAGATGACCGAGATGGACGAGCAGATGTGGGACGAGATGATCGACACCAACCTCAAGGGTGTCTGGCTCTGCTCGAAGCACGTCGGCAAGCACTTCATCGACCGTGGCGACGGCGGCAAGATCGTCACGACGTCCTCGACCGCAGGGTACGTCGGGACGCCGCTGAACGGCCACTACGTCGCCACGAAACACGGTGTGCGCGGGATGACGAAGACGCTCGCCCTCGAACTCGCGGAGTACGACGTCAACGTCAACGCCGTCGCCCCGACCGGCATCGAGACCCCGATGATCTCGGGCTACGTCGAAGCCTACGGCGAGGAGACGCTCAACGAGATCGCGGAGATGACCGGCCCCTTCAACCTGTTCGGCGACGGCGGGATGATCGGCGCGGAGCACATCAGCGAGGCGTACATGTGGCTCTCCAGCGACGCCGCTCGCTACGTCACCGGCATCACGCTCCCCGTCGACGCCGGATTCACCGCGAAGTGACACCACCGACCGACCAGACAGCTCCAGACCATGGTAGAATACGACTTCGGCGGCAAGGTGGCGTTGGTCACTGGTGCCGCCCACGGCCAGGGACGGTCGCACGCACAGCACTACGCGAGACACGGCGCCGACGTCGTCGCACTCGACCTCAACGAGAACAAGGACACCGTACCCTACGACCTGGGGACGAGCGACGAACTCGAGGAGACAGCCCAGATGGTAGAGGACGAAGGCCAGCAGGCCCTCACCGTCGAGGCCGACGTCTCAGAGGAGGCCGAGGTACAGGCCGCCGTCGAGGAGGCCCTCGACGAGTTCGGCCATATCGACATCCTCGCGAACAACGCCGGCATCGAGTCCATCGCGGAGGCCACGGAGATGAACGAGGAGACGTGGGACGAACTCGTCGACGTCAACCTCAAGGGCGTCTGGCTGACCGCCAAGCACGTCGGCAAGCACTTCATCGACCGCGGCGACGGCGGCAAAATCGTCAACACCGCCTCGACGTCCGCCTTCTCGGGCGTCCCCATCGGGAACGCACACTACGTCTCGGCCAAGCACGGCGTGCGGGGCATGACGAAGACGCTCGCCCTCGAACTCGCCGAGTACGACGTCAACGTCAACGCCGTCGCACCCACTGCCATCGACACGCCGATGGTGAGCGGCATGGTCGAGGCCTACGGCGAGGAGGTGCTCGACGAGGGCGCCGCGGCGCTCGCCGGACCGTTCAACATCTTCGACCCGGACGAGATGCTCGAGTCGAGGGACATCAGCGAGGCGTACATGTGGCTCTCCAGTGACGCCGCTCGCTACGTCACCGGCATCACGCTCCCGGTCGACGCGGGGTTCCTCGCGAAGTGACGACAGAGCGACTCGCCCAACAACCATGCCAACCTACGACTTCAACGACAAGGTCGCGTTCGTCACCGGTGCCGCCCACGGCCAGGGTCGCTCGCACGCACAGCACTACGCACGGAACGGGGCGGACGTCGTCGTCACGGACGTCTCGGAGAACATCGACACGGTCCCCTACGACATGGGGACGAGTGAGGAACTGGAGGAGACGGCGAGTCTCGTCGAGGACGAGGGCCAGCAAGCGCTGCCCATCCAGATGGACGTTCGCGACGAATCGGCTGTCGAAGCCGCCGTCGAGGAGGCCCTCGACGAGTTCGGCCGCATCGACATCCTCGCGAACAACGCCGGTATCGTCACCGTCTCCGACGCGACCGAACTCGACGAGGCGATGTGGGACGAGGTTGTCGACACGAACCTCAAGGGTGTCTGGCTGACCGCCAAGCACGTCGGGAGACACTTCGTCGACCGGGGTGACGGCGGGAAGATCGTCACGACGACGTCGCAGGCCGGGATGACCGGCAACCCCGGAATCGTCCACTACGTCGCCTCGAAGTGGGGAGTCGTGGGGATGACGAAGACGCTCGCCCTCGAACTCGCCGAGTACGACGTCAACGTCAACGCGGTCGCGCCGTCCGTCGTGAACACGCCGATGGTTCCGGGGATGATCGAGGCCTACGGGGAGGAGGCGCTGAGTGCCATCGGGGAGGTGGCCGGCCCGATGAACATCTTCACGCCCGAGGACCCGGGCATCGACGCGAGCTACATCAGCGAGGCGTACATGTGGCTCTCCAGCGACGCCGCCCGCTACGTCACCGGCATCGTACTGCCAGTAGATACCGGCCACACGGCGAAATAACGGTACAGGACAATGCCAGAGTACGACTTCAACGACAAGGTCGCGTTTATCAGCGGCGCAGCGCGCGGCCAGGGACGCTCACACGCACAGCACTACGCGAGACACGGCGCCGACGTAGTCGTCACAGACGTTGGCCACAACTTCGAGGCCGTTCCGTACGACATGGGGACGAGCGACGAACTCGAGGAGACCGCCCAGATGGTAGAAGACGAAGGCCAGCAGGCGCTCGCCATCGAGATGGACGTTCGCGAGGAGGACCAGGTGGAGTCGGCCGTCGAAGAGGCGCTCGACGAGTTCGGGCGCATCGACTTCCTCGCCAACAACGCCGGCCTCTGGCCGATGTCGGACATGACGGAGATGGACGAGGCGGAGTGGGACGTGGTGATCGACACCCTCCTCAAGGGCGTCTGGCTCTGCTCGAAACACGTCGGCAAGCACTTCATCGACCGCGGTGACGGCGGCAAGATCGTCTCCACGTCCTCGACCGCGGGTCTCGTCGGAGCGCCCGGTACCGGCCACTATACGGCGGGGAAACACGGCGTCGTCGGGATGACGAAGACGCTGGCGCTGGAACTCGCGGAGTACGACGTCAACGTCAACGCGGTCTGTCCGACGGCGCTCGACAGTCCGGGCATGACCAACTTCATGGAGGCCTACGGGCCGGAGATGCTCGAGGAGATCGGGGAGTTGACCGGTCCGATGAACGTCCTCGAACCGGGCGAGATGATCGAATCGCGCGACATCAGCGAGGCGTACATGTGGCTCTCCAGCGACGCTGCCCGCTACGTCACGGGTATCGCACTCCCGGTAGACGCCGGAGCGACGTCGAAGTAACACGCAACACACAGACCAATGGTAGAATACGACTTCAACGACAAGGTCGCGTTCGTCACCGGTGCCGGACGCGGTCAGGGACGGTCACACGCACAGCACTACGCGAGACACGGCGCCGACGTCGTCGCGCTCGACATCGGCGAGAATAAGGAGTCGGTCCCCTACGACCTCGCGTCGGGCGACGACCTCGAAGAGACGGCGAGTCTCGTCGAGGACGAGGGCCAGCAGGCGCTCACCGTCGAAGCAGACATCTCGAATGAGGCGGACGTGGAAGCCGCCGTCGAGGAGGCGCTCGACGAGTTCGGGCGCATCGACTTCCTCGCCAACAACGCGGGTATCGCGTCGATGACCGACGCGACCGAGATGGACGAGCGGACGTGGGACGAACTCGTCGACACCAACCTCAAGGGTGTCTGGCTGGCCTCCAAGCACGTCGGCAAGCACTTCATCGACCGCGGCGACGGCGGCAAGATCGTCTCCACGTCCTCGACCGCAGGGGCGGTCGGCCTGCCGGGGCAGGCACACTACGTCTCGGCCAAGCACGGCGTCGTGGGGATGACGAAGACGCTCGCCCTCGAACTCGCCGAGTACGACGTTAACGTCAACTGCATCGGACCCACGGGAATCGACACGCCGATGATCTCGGGGTTCACCGAGGCGTACGGCGAGGAGGCACTCGGGGAGATGACCGAACTCACCGGTCCGTGGAACCTGTTCGGCGACGGCGGGATGCTCGAGTCGAGGGACATCAGCGAGGCGTATATGTGGCTCTCCAGCGACGCCGCACGCTACGTCACCGGCATCTACCTCCCGGTGGACGCCGGGTTCCTCGCGAAGTAGCGTGCACCCGCGCTGCTTCGGGGACCCCGAAGCACCCTTCTCCGGACCGACGCCGCGCTACAGGTCGACGTCCGTCGTGTCGCTGACCTCGAACTTCACGACCTCCGGTTCGCCGGCCAGCAGTTCCGAGAGTCGTTCCTCGAAGGCCTGGAAGTGGTCCGTCTGGTTGTGTGCTGCCAATGCCTCCTCGTCGTCGTACTGTTCGAAGAACCGGATCGTGTTCTCGTCCTCGACGTCGATCGCGGCCCGGTACTCCAACATCCCCTCCTCCTCGTTCGACTGCTCGACGAGCGTCTCGACGAGATCGAGGGCCTCTTCGCGCCGGTCGGGTTCGACGGGGAACGTCGCGTGGAGCACGATCATCGTGCACACAGCTACCACGTGACACCCGAAGTACATTCGGGTGGGGCGCCACCGTCCCACGACCACCACAAGCTAGTTCCGACCATGGGAACAACCCACACGGTAGTGCCGAGCTACGACTTCGACGGCCAGGTCGCGTTCGTCACCGGCGCCGGACGCGGCCAAGGTCGCTCGCATGCGGTCACCTACGCGGAACACGGCGCTGACGTGGTCGTCACCGACGCCTGTCGCGACCTAGAGAGCGCGCCGTACCTGCTCGCGAGCGCCGAGGACCTCGAGGAGACCGCCAGCCAGGTCGAGGACGCCGGCGGGCGAGCACTGCCCATCCAGGTCGACGTTCGCGAGGAGGACCAGGTGGAGTCGGCCGTCGAGGAGGCACTCGACGAGTTCGGGCGCGTCGACGTCCTCGCGAACAACGCCGGCATCTGGACCGTCACCGACCTCGCGGAGATGGACGAGCGGACGTGGGACGAGACCGTCGACACGGACCTCGAGGGAACGTGGCGCTGTGCGAAGCACGTCGGTAAGCACTTCGTCGACCGCGGCGACGGCGGGAAGATCGTCTCCACAGCCTCGACCGCCGGCCTCGTCGGCGCGAGGGGGTCGGGCCACTACACCGCCGCGAAGCACGGAATCGTCGGACTGACCAAGACGCTCGCCCTCGAACTCGCCGAGTACGACGTCAACGTCAACTGTGTCGCCCCGACCGGCGTCGACACGCCGATGATAGACGGCACCCTGGAGACGGTCGGGGAGGCGGCACTGAACGCTGTCTCCGACGCCAGTGGCTCGATGAACGTCATCGACGACCAGCTACTCGAACCGCGAGACGTGAGCGAGGCGTACATGTGGCTCTCCAGCGACGCTGCCCGCTACGTCACCGGCGTCACGCTCCCCGTCGACGCGGGGATGCTCGCGAAGTGACCATGCCACCAGAACCGACGCCAGTCGTCCTCACCACCGGTTGCTCCTCGGGCATCGGCCGAGCGACCGCTCGCCGGTTCCTGGCGGCCGGCTGGCGCGTCTGGGCGACCTCGCGGAACCCGGCTGACGTCGCCGAACTCGCCCGCGAGAGCTGTCGCACGGCCGCACTCGACGTCACCGACGCCGAGCAGGTAGACCGCGTGGTCGACGCCGTCGTCGAACGCGACGACCGCATCGACTGTCTCGTGAACAACGCCGGATTCGGGCAGGCCGGCGCCGTCGAGGAGGTGCCAGTCGACCGGCTCCGCGCGCAGTTCGAGGTGAACGTCTTCGGACCCGTGCGGCTCGTACAGGCCGTCCTCCCACACATGCGAGCGGCCGAATCGGGGGCCATCGTCAACGTCTCCAGTCTGCTCGGGCGCGTCGTCTACCCCACCAGTGGTGCGTACGCCGGGTCGAAACACGCGCTCGAGGCGCTGAGCGACGCGCTCCGGATGGAGGTCGCCGGCTTCGGCGTCGACGTCGTCCTCGTCGAACCGGGCGCCGTCCGCACGGGCTTCGACGACCGCCTCCGGGAGACGCAGGGCTCGGTTCACGAACGACCAGTGTACGAGCGACTGCGCCGCGTCGTCGACGTCGCCCAGCGGCTCTCCGAGCGGACCGCGGTGTCGCCCGACCGGGTCGCCGACGTCGTCTACGAGGCGGCCGTCTCGACGGACCCCGAGGCCCGCTACGTCGTCGGGTGGGACGCCAGAGTCGCCGTCCTCGCCGACCGCCTGCTGCCGGCTCGAGCGACGGAGTGGCTGTACGAACGCCTCGTCTGAGTCGGCGTCGCGGCCGGTAGCCCTGCCGTGGCTACTACAGGCGGCGGGCGAGCAGTTCGCCGTCGTAGTACGCGCGGTCGAGTTTCCGGGGGGAGACCGCGTCGCCCACGCGGTAGACGTCGTCCCGGCGCTCGTCGAGTTCGAGGTAGAGCGACTCGTCGGCCTGCCGCCGCCCTGCGACGACGACCGTGTCGGGAATTCGGGTGTCCGTGGCCCCAGTCAGCGTGTTCCGGAGCGTGACCGTCCCGTCGGGGTCGACGGCGTCCACCGTGTGGTTCCCCGTGAACGTCGCGCCCTCCCCCTGGAGCGCCGAGACGAACCCGGGCAGGTTCGGTTGCTCCGTTCGGAACCCCGGGTAGTGGTCGCTGGAGACCATCTCGACGGTCGCCCCGCGCGCAAGCAGTTCCAGCCCGACCTGCATCGTGATCACCCAGCGGTTCTCGTCGAAGAGCAGGACGTCGTCGCCGACCGCGGCGCCAGCCAGCACATCGAAGGCGTTCACGACGTCGCCCTCGAAGTCGTACGTCTCGGTGTCCGGGCGCGTGGCGCCCGTCGCGACGACCACCGCGTCCCACGACCGGTCGACGTCCTCCGCGGCGACGGGAGCGTCCAGCTGGACGTCGACACCGGCCTCCCGGACCGCGGCTTCGAGGTCCTCGGCAGACCGGGCGAGCGGTTCGAGCATCCCCTGAGCGGCGAGCCCGAGCTGGCCACCGAGACTGTCGCTGGCCTCGCGGAGCGTCACGTCGTGGCCGCGGTCCGCGGCTACCGCGGCGAACCGCAGGCCCACCGGTCCGCCACCGACGACGAGGACGCGCTGGGGGAGTGCCGCGGGTTCGACGTCCTCGAGCGCCGAGAGCTCGGACTCCCGCCCGGTCCGCGGGTTGACGACGCACTCGACGTGGCCGCCGTGGGCGTGTCCGTAGACGCCCTCGAGGCACTTCTGGTTGCACTGGATGCACCGGTCGACGCGCTCGCCACCGGCGGCCTTCGACAGGGTCCGTTCGTCGGCCAGCAGTTGCCGCGTGAAACTCACGAAGTCGGCGCCGGCGTCGAACAGCGCGTCGGCGTCGCTGACGGTAGTGAACGGGAGCCGCCCGACCACCGGGACGTCCACTTCCGCGGCCGCCGTCTCGATGGGACCGAGCAGTTCCGGCTCGACGACGGAGACGCCGGCATGCGTCTGGTTGTATGAGGTGTTCGTCCCGACCGTACACGAGAGGTAGTCGAACCCCTCGACCACCTCCAGGATGCGGGGGACGTCGTCGAACTCGTAGCCGCCGTACTCGAGTTCCGCCAGCGAGAGGTGGAGTCCCACCGGCCCGTCGATGGCGTCCGAGACAGCGGCGAGTGTCTCGTTGACGAACCGCGCGCGGGCGGGCCAGTCGCCGCCGTACTCGTCGGTGCGGGTGTTGTACCGCGGGGAGAGGAACTGCCGGAGCACGGAGAACGGGCCGGCGGACAGTTCGACGCCGTCGAAGCGCGCACTCTCGAGGTTCCGCGCGGCGTCGGCGAAGCCGTCGATTATGCCCTCGATGTCCCGGCGCTCCATCGTCTTCGGCATCTCGTAGGTGGCGTCGGAGGGGGACGCAGACGGTGCGAGCTGGGGCTGCATCTCCCAGTCGCCGCCCGCCTCGGCACCCGTGTGGGTGAGCTGGCCGACGATGCGGGCGTCGTGTCCGTGGACCGCGTCTGCGACCTGCGTCAGCCCCGGGAGTGCGTCGGCCTCGTAGGCGTCGACGAAGGAGGGTCCGCTCGCCGACGGGTGGACGAGCATCTGGGCGGGCCCGACGACGAGGCCGGCACCGCCCGCGGCGCGCGCTGCGAGGTGGGCCGCGAGTTCGCCGGTGGGCTGTCCGTCCTCGACGAACCGAGTGCGCACCGCTCTGAACGCCCCCCGGTTGGGGACCGAGAGCTCCCCCAGCGACGCCGGCTCGAAGAGATCCATGCTATTGGATACCACATATTCGCACTTGAAGATAGTGCACGCGTCGACGATTCGCCCGGTGTGTCGAGGCCGGTCGGGCGCTCACTCGCTGGTCGCCGTCGAATCGTCCTCCTGCGGGTCGATCTCCGGTTGCCGCAGGAGCCAGTCGTACGCCTCTGCGAGAGCGTCCGCGTTCTCGCTGACCAGACGGATCCGGCGGTGGTTCGGCGTCGGGTAGCAGCCCACGCGGACGTCGAAGCGCTCCCGGACCTCGTTGAGGAGGTCGTTCAGGTGGCTCTCGGGGGTCTGCGAGTAGGCCGTCCGCGACCGCGTGTCGCCGCTGAACTCCTCGGCGACGACGTCGAAGACGGCCTCCATCTCCTCGGGAATCCCCGGGAGGACGTAGACGTTGCCGCAGACGCAGCCCGGGGCGATACCCGCCTCGTTGGGGAGAATCTGGGCCCCCGCAGGGTAGCGCGACCCAGCCTCGACGTCGTGGTCGAACTCCGGGTACTCCTCCTGGATCTTCGCGACCGCCGCCTCGACGTGCGCTCTGGCCTCGGGGTGTGCTTCGAGCGGCCGTTCGAGCGCCTCGGCCACCGCGTCGACGGTCACGTCGTCCGGCGTCGACCCGAGACCGCCGGTGGTCACGACGAACGTGTGCGCCTGTCCGAGTTCGGCGACCGCGGCGGCGATCTCCGCGACCTCGTCGGGGACGACGCGTACCTGTCGAACGCGGATGCCGCGGTCCGCGAGACGACTGGCTAGCCACGTGGCGTTCGTGTTCTCGACGTCACCGGCCAGCAGTTCGTCGCCGACAGTGACGACTGCCGCTGTCGTGGCCATTCGTCGTGTGGTACGCCACTGAGTTCCTTACCTCTAGGGGCTACCGAGGCAGACCGGCGTCAGGCGCTCGCTGGCAGGAACTTTGGAGACGGGGCGAGAACCACCCGGTATGACGGAGCTACGGATGCACCACGTAGGCGTCGTCGTGAGCGACCTCGACGAAGCAGTGTCGTTCTACCGCGACACGCTCGGCCTCCCAGTGGCCGACGAGTTCACACTGTCCGGCGAGGGGATCGGCACCGCGATCGACGTCGACGGCGTCACCGGCGACTTCGTACACCTCGACGCCGGCGGCGGTCTCGTCGAACTCGTCGAGTACGACCCTGCGGGCGACGACGTAGCCGGCGACGCCGTCAACCAGCTCGGCGCGAAACACGTCGGCTTCACCGTCGACGACATCGACGAGTTCCACGAGACACTCCCCGGGGACGTCGACCCGGTCAGTGGCCCCCAGGAGATCGAGACCGGTGCCTCCATCGTGTTCTTCCGGGACCCCGACGGCAACTTCGTCGAGGTCGTCGAGGCGTGACCGGCACGTAGCGACGCCGCGAACGGCGACGTCCACCCGTCCCGACCGGTGGGACTGCCAGTCAAACTTATCACGTTCAGTGACTGGGGTAACGCATCAACCGTGGTCCGAGGAACACTGCAGCGACACGAAGCGATCTGTGAGGCGTCGCCCGATTCGATCGTCCTCGTCGACGACGACGGACGGATCACCTACGCGAACGGTCGCGTCGAGGACATGCTCGGCTACGACCCGGCCGAACTGCTAGGCGAACCCATCGAGGTGCTGGTGCCGGAGGACGCCCGCGACTCCCACGTCGCCCAGCGAGACGCGTACATCGCCGACCCGGAGACGCGACCGATGGGCGCGAGTCTCGACCTCACCGCCCGCTGCGCGGACGGGTCGACGATCCCCGTCGACGTCAGTCTGAGCCCGATTCGGCACGACGGCGAGTTCGAGGTGATGGCCGTCGTCCGGGACACCAGCGAACACGACGCACTCGAGAAGAAACACCAGTCGATCCTCGCGGCAGTCCCGGACGCGGTGGTCATCGCCGACGTGGCCACCGGCGAGATCGTCGAGGCCAACGACCGGGTGACCGAACTCACCGGCTACGACCCGGCGGACCTCCTCGGTGAGCCCCAGACCCGACTCCACCCGGCCGGCGAGGCGGCGCGCTACCGCGAACTCTTCGGCCGGCACGTGACGGAACAGCAGGCCATCTTCGCCGAGTTCCCGGACGGAGAGAACGTTTACGTCGAGACGAGGGACGGTGACCGCGTCCCCGTCGAGATCAACGCCCGCGTCTTCGAACTGGAGAACAGGGAGCTGATCGCGGGCGTGTTCCGTGACGTCTCGGCGCGCACGGAGCGCGAACACCAGCTCAGGGAGCTCCACGCGGCGACGCGACAGCTCATGGAGGCGACCGACCGCGAGGAGGTCGCGCGACTCGTCGCCGAGGCGGCGGACTCGATCCTCGACTTCACGAGCACCGTCGTTCGGCTCGTTCACAACGGCCGGCTACGCCCCCTGGCCGTCACCGAGCAGGCCAGGACGGATCTGGGTGAACGCCCCGACTACCCGCTCGAGGGGGCGAACCCGGTGAGCGAGACGTACGACCGCGGCGAACCACGCGTCTTCGACGACGTTCGCACCGTCCAGGACGGCTACGAGCGCGGGACGGCTCGCGCTGCGATGTACTTCCCTGTCGGCGGGCACGGGGTGGTGTCGGTCGTCGACTCCGCAGTGGGAGCGTTCGAGCAGTCAGACGAGCAACTCGCGTCGATCCTGGTGGCGAACGCCGAGACTGCTCTCGACCGCCTCGCGTACGAGCGCGAACTCGAACGGCAGAACGAGCGCCTGGACGACTTCGCCGGCGTCGTCTCGCACGACCTGAAAAACCCACTGAACGTGGCACAGGGGTGGCTGTCGACGGTCCAGGAGGGGGGCGCGAGGGAGAACCTCGAGCGGGTCGCCGACGCCCTCGACCGGATGGACGCGATCATCGAGGACACGCTCACGCTCGCCCAGCAGGGCCGGACCGTGGCCGACCAGGAGCTCGTCGACGTCTCCTCGCTGGCTGGCGACTGCTGGCGGGTGGTGTCGACGAAGGAGGGGCAACTGGAACTCGCCGACGACTTCCAGTTGCGGGGCGACCGCGACAGGCTGCGACACGTCTTCGAGAACCTCTTCCGGAACGCCGTCGAACACGGTTCGACGAGCCCCGCCTCGAACACTCGGCAGGACGCCGACGCGCACGGCGGCGAGGACGTCACTGTCACCGTGGGTCGGCTCGACGACGGGTTCTACGTGGCGGACGACGGCGCCGGCGTCCCCCCGGACGAACGCGACGCCGTCTTCGAACCCGGCCACACGTCGGAGCCCGGCGGCACGGGCTTCGGACTCGCCATCGTCGACGAGATCGCGCGGGCCCACGGGTGGTCTGTGAGCGTGACCGACAGCGAGGCAGGCGGGGCGCGCTTCGAGTTCACGAACGTCGAACTGGCGTAGCAGCGTCCGCCACCCGGAGCGTCGGTGCCCGTCCGTCGAGGGTTCCACTACCCGGCTGGTAGCTGGTCTGCCCAATCGTATAAGAATCTGAATACGAGCAGCGGTGGCTGGTGGGTCACGCATCGCCGGTTCGACTGGTGCGAGCCACGAGTTCACGGCATCGGTGCCACCGTCCCGATAAAATATGTCCGTCTCGTAACGTACCAAACGGGCAAGCGTTTATAATCGTGGACTCTGTTTTTCGCGTGTAAACACGATGAGTGCTATCAAGTCACTTGCACTTCGGGGTTGGGAGTAGATGGAGTTCAACGGGACGTTCACGCTCGAAGGGGCGACGACCGAGGAGGTCTGGCTGGCGTTCTCGGACCCGGTGATGATCAAGAACGCACTGCCGGGCTGTCAGTTCCTCGTGGAGGTCGACTCCGAGGACCCCTCGGACGTGGATTTCGAGGCACTCGAGGCCGAAGCAGCGGAACGAGAGGACCCGCCAACGCTCCCGGAGGCCGACCCGGAGACCGTCGCCGAGCGTTCCTTCGAGGAGGGGAGTCACTACGCGGCGCTGCTCCAGTTGAGCGTCGGCAGCGTCAAACCTCGCTTCGAGACGGTCATCACCATCGACAGGCGCGAGATGCCCGAGATGGACGCCTCCGGCCAGGGCCAGTCCAGCAACAGCAGTTTCGACATGACCTCCGGGATGACGCTGCACGAGGTCGACGGCGGCGTCGACGTCGAGTGGTGGGCGAACACGGACGTCTTCGGCCGCATCGCGAACATGGGCCAGCGCATCATCAACCCGGTCGCGAACCGGGTCGTCAAGCGGTTCTTCAAGCAGGTCCAGAGCAAGATCAGCGACGTCAACGAGGACGACACCGGCGTACGGGACCGCATCCGAGAACTGCTATGACCGCTACTGACCGACCACCCCGTCCGGGTTC